>JBJEUL010000228.1:0-2740 GCA_051883835.1 Aristaeellaceae bacterium | reverse complement strand
AGTCCTCCAGGTTCACATCCAGCATCTTTTCCGCGCGGATGGCCTCGTCCCGGTAGAGCTCGTCCTTCGTGGCCAGGTACATCTGCCACATGGTTGCCGGCCAGAAGCCGTTGGTCCACCAGTGGATGTGGACAGGCTTCCACTGGCCGTTCTCCGTGGAGTAGGGGATGTAATCCACCTCGCGGGCCTTGCCCACGGCATAGGTCATCTTGGTGTGCAGCTTGGCAGCCACGTCCTCCAGCCAGGCCTTGTCGGGGAAACGTTCCACAATGTCAATGCTCATGATGGGGAAACCTCGCCTTTCATCAGTATGTTATCTCTGGTGCAGGAAACGGGATCAGCCCTTCACAGCGCCGATCATGACGCCCTTGACGAAGTACTTCTGCAGGAAGGGATAGATGCACAGCACGGGCACCGTGGTCAGCACGATGGTGGAGTACTTGATGGTCTCGGCGAACTCGTCGACCTTGTCGGTCTCGCTGCCGGAGGAGTTGAGCAGGTCGGAGTTGGCGATCAGGATGGAACGCATGATGTTCTGGATGGGCAGCTTGTTGTTGTCCTGCAGGTAGATGCTGGCCGGGAACCAGGCGTTCCAGTGGCCCACGCCGTAGTACAGCAGCAGCACGGCGATGGTGGGCATGATCAGCGGCAGGGTGATGCGGAAGACGATGATCAGGTCGTTGGCGCCGTCCAGGTAGGCGGATTCCGTCAGGCTCTCCGGTACTGCCTGGATGGCCGTGCGGCAGATGATGCAGTTGTACACGCTGATGGCGCCAGGCAGGATCAGTGACCACAGCGTATTGTACAGACCCAGATCACGGATGTTCAGGAAGATGGGGATCATGCCGCCGCTGAAGAACATGGTGAACATGATCAGGAACTGGATGACGGGCTTGAGCATCACATCTTTCGACGCCAGGAAGTAGCCGGTGAACAGCGTCAGGATGATGTTGATGGGCAGGGACACCAGCAGCACGATCATGATGTTCTTGTAGCCGCTGAGCAGCAGCGGGTGGGTAAAGGCCAGGCGGTAGGCGCTGGTGGTGAACATGTGGGGCCAGAACAGCACGCCCTGGTGCGCCGACAGGTAGGACGTGGAGGTAAAGGACGCGCACAGGCAGTACCACATGGGATACAGCGTCACAAAGCACAGCGCGATCAGGACGATGGTGTTCACCACGTCAAAGACGCGGCTGCCGACGGAGGCCTTGATGTGGTTGGAAGGATCCACAAAGGTATCTTTTTTAGCCATTTTCTTCACCCTCCGATCAGAACAGGCTGGAGTCCGTCAGCTTGCTGCTGATCAGGTTGGTCATCAGCAGGAAGCAAACGTTGACCAGCGTATTGAACAGGCTGACAGCGGTGGACAGCGAGTACTGCGGCTGACCGGTCGTGGAACCCAGGGAGATGCGGTAGGTGTAGGTCGAGAACACGTCCGCCACCTCGTAGGTCGTGGGCTGGTACAGCAGCAGGATCTTCTCGTAGCCAACGTTGAGGATGTTGCCCATGCGCAGGATGAACAGAATGGTGATGGTGGGCAGCAGGCCCGGCAGGGTGACGTGCAGCACCTGCTGGAAGCGGTTCGCGCCGTCGATGCGGGCGGCCTCGTACTGCTCCTGGTCAATGCCGGACAGGGCCGCCAGGTAGATGATGGAGTTCCAGCCGATGCCCTGCCAGATGTCGGACAGGACGTAGATCAGCCGGAAGTACTTGGGATCCTGCAGCCAGTTCTGTTTGGTTCCTCCGAAGAAGGCCACAATGTCGGAGAACAGGCCGTTCTGCTGGCAGTAGATCTTGATCAGCGAGCAGAGCACCACCAGGGAGATGAAGTAGGGCATGTAGGTGATGGTCTGCACGGTGCGCTTGAACTTGTTGTTGTGCACCTCGTTGAGCAGCAGCGCCAGCAGGATGGGGGCCGGGAAGCCGAACAGGATGGTCAGGCCGGAAATGGTGAAGGTATTGCGCAGCAGGCGGAAGAAGTAGGGATCGTTGAAGAAGTTCTCGAACCAGAACAGACCGACCCAGGGGCTCTTATCGATGCCGCGGGCAACCTTGTAGTTCTTGAAGGCGATGATGATGCCGTACATGGGCTTGTAGCAGAACAGCGCCAGGTACACCAGCACCGGCAGGATCATCAGGTACTTGAACTTGTTGTGGCTGAAGTCGCGAATGATGCGTTTTCCAAGGGACTGTGTCTTGTACTGAGCGACAGCTTTCTGGGCCATTGCAGCACCCTCCTTGTACATTGGTAGGACAACGCGGAATGGAGAAAAGGCGGAGGAGCGATTCCTCGCATCCTCCGCCGCTCCATTTACCCGGAAGAGGCTGGATGTTCATGCATCTGACAGCACAGCCATCCGTTTCCATGGAGATTGGTGCGATTAACGGGCCAGGTAACGATCGTAGCAGGCCTGGTAGATTTCCAGCACGCGGGGCAGCTTGTAGGTGTCCAGACCGGCCAGATAGGCGTTCCAGGCAGCGTCGTCGTTCACGTCCACATTGCCCACCAGGAAGGACACGCACTGCTCAACCACGTAGGTGCCCAGGTTGGCGGTGTACAGATCCAGCTCGTCGGCTTCCTCGGTGGTGAAGGTCACGCCGTTGGGCCACTTGTGGCCGGAGGTGATCTCACGAACCTTGTCCAGCTCTTCGGTATCGCGGCCCATGCCCAGGTAGAACCAGGCGTCGTTGGCGTCGATGGCCAGCTGGGAGTTCTTCAGGTACAGCAGGTTGGTGGCCT
>JBJEUL010000227.1:0-11975 GCA_051883835.1 Aristaeellaceae bacterium | reverse complement strand
CGGGCAGGGTCACATGCCAGATGCGCTGGAAGCGGTTGCAGCCGTCGATGGCCGCCGCGTCGAACAATTCCATGCTGATGGAGGTCAGTGCCGCCAGGTATACAATGCTGTTGTAGCCCAGGTTCTGCCACACATCGGAGAATACATAAATCCAGGGGAAGTATTCCGGCACATTCACAAACACAATGGGCGTGCCGCCAAAGGCCTGAATAATCTTGTTGATTGCGCCACGATAGCTCAGCAGATCCAGCACGATGCCGCAGGCCACCACCAGCGACACAAAATGCGGCATGTAGGTAATGGTCTGCACGGCGCGCTGATAGGGCTTGTGACGAACCTCGTTGAGCAGCAGTGCCAGAATGATGGGCAGCGTACTGCCCACCAGAATGGACAGCAGGTTGATCGTCAGCGTATTGCGCAGCAGCCGGGGAAAGTAGTAGCTGGAGAAAAACTGCTCAAACCACTGCAGCCCCACCCATTTGCTGCCCCACAAGCCGCGGGCCGGACGATAGTTTTTGAAGGCGATGGTCAGACCGCCCATGGGTGCGTAGCGGAAAATAAAATAATAGCTCAGACAGAGCAGGGCGATGGCATACACTGCCTTGTATTTCTTGAAGTCGGACACAACGCGCTGGCGAAAGGTCTTTTGCGGAATGACAACGGCAGGCATTGTCTGCTGGGCGGTCTGTTTGCTCATGAGGCTCCCCCTATCTGATATAAAGCGATATTTCGGATTTGAACACAAAAATTAAACGAATCGTTACGCTTTAAAAATAACATAAAAAGCAGGCGATGTCAATAGACAAAATGACCAAATGACATCAAAACCTGCTTGGACGGGTCACAGAATACGCAAGGATGCGCCGCTTGCCAGCGTGGCGGACAGCGTGCGCACCTGGGGCTGCATCGCTTTGCCGCGGGCCGTCGCTTCAATCTGCATGGCCATGATTTGCGCGGCGATGACGCCAATGTCCCGGGTAGGCTGCATCACGGAGTACAGCTTCATGCCTACGCTGTCCACGGTTCCCGCGCCGTCGTAGCCGATGACCGACACATCCTCGGGAATCCGCAGTCCCAGTGCGTCCAGTGCCTGGACGGCGATGCGCGTCAGGCTGGAGGTGGTGGCAAATATGGCGGTAGGGCTCATTTCCTGGATGGCTTCCGTCACCTGCATCCGAAACGCTTCGTTGCTGTCAAGCTCATGAAACAGCACCCGGACGGATTCCGCAGGAATGCTGCGCTCCCTGAGCGCGTCACAGAAGCCCTCATGGCGTCGGCGGGCGGTGTAGTTCTGCGGCGCAAGAAACAGGCCGAGAATCCGCCGGTGCCCCGCGTTGATCAGCTCGTCCGTGGCCATGCGGGCTGCGGATACGTTGTCCACAATCACCGCGCTCACCTGGCTGGCCAGCTCGGGAATCTGCTTGTCAATCAGCGTCACGGGAATATGCTGGGCCAGCACACGGGTCAGATGGGCACCGTCCTCGTTCAGCGGCAGGTTGATGATGCCGTCCACGCCCTTTTGCAGAAGAAAATCCACCGCCTCCAGCTCGCCCTGCCGCCGGGCCTCGACGTTGCCCGAGGGAATGCAGCACAGCGCGGAGCCCAGGCTGCGCCGGCGCAGCTCATACTGCATTTCGTTGATGATGTCCGTCATGAACTGGTTGTTCAGCGCGGGCAGCACCAGGCCGACATAGCCGGTGCGGCGAGTCTTGAGATTGCGCGCGGTTTCGTTGACTTTATAGTCCAGCGCGCGGATGGCCTCCTCAATGGCCGCCTGATTGACGGGCTTCACATGTCCGCCATTCAGGTATTTCGAGATGGTTGCCAGCCCGAGTCCGGTTCGCTGAGCAATGTCCTTGATGGTCGCAGCCAAGACACACATCCTCCGTTTGTATGGTATGTTTCAAATAGATTATACATGGAATTTTTTCGCCGTCAACCTTGACAGGTCAACAAAATCATGATAATCTTGAAAAAAGTGAAACGATACGGTTTTATGGAGGGCACACGAATGCATGAATTGCGTTACGGTCAGTCTGCTGCATGCTGGAATGAAGCACTGCCCCTGGGTAACGGCCGCCTGGGTGCCATGGTCTTTGGCGGCGTGAGCGTGGAAAGGCTCCAGCTGAATGAGGATTCTGTATGGTCGGGTGGCTTTACCAATCGGGTGAACCCCGATGCCCGGGCGCATCTCCCACAGATCCGACAGCTGCTGGCGGAGGGGCACATCCGCGAGGCGGAGCAGCTTGCCCTGCGCACCTTTGCCGCCACAGGCGACAACGAGCGGCATTATGAGCCGCTGTGCGATGTGGTGTTGTATTACAGCCAGACGCAGCCTGCCATCAGCCTGCATGCTACACGCAACCTTGCCTCGCGGGACATGCGTGCTGCCTTCCCGCCGGATACGGAGGATTACGAGCGGACACTGTGCCTGCGCACGGGGATTCATCGGGTGCAGTATCGCTTGAGGGGTACCGCCTATCACCGGGAG
The DNA here is from genome assembly GCA_051883835.1 of Aristaeellaceae bacterium. GTDB lineage: Bacteria > Bacillota > Clostridia > Christensenellales > Aristaeellaceae > UBA11524. The sequence continues at coordinate 9,484 of JBJEUL010000227.1, read as the reverse complement.
ACCTTCATCTCCGCGCCGCATCAGGTCATGGGCATTCGGGCCAGCGGCGGTCCCTTCGATGTGCTGCTGCGCCGCGGCAGCCATGTAGGCAGGCTGTATGCCGCAGACAGACGAACCGTGGTGCTGACAGGCTCCACGGGTGACGACGGCGTGACCTACGCTTGTGCGCTGCGCATCATCCGGGGCGAGGCCGACATGCTGGGTGCAACGCTGTGCTGCCATGGGGATTGCGACCTGCTCTGTGCCGGAGCAACCAGCTTCCGCTATGACAATCCTGTGCAGGCTGCACTGTCGCTGCTGGAGCAGGCGGAGCAGGCAGGCTACGATGCCATCCGTCAGGCGCATATAGACGACCTGTCCGCCATCATGGACCGCTGCGCCCTTTCCCTCCCGGAGGAGTCGCTTTTGGCGGCTCTGCCCACGGACGAGCGACTTCGCCGCTTTGCCGCAGGAGAGGAGGACTTCGGCCTCATCAGCGGCTATTTCCAGTATGGCCGTTATCTGCTGGCATGCTCCAGCCGCCCCGGCTCCCTGCCTGCCAATTTGCAGGGTCTATGGAATGAGAGCTTCGACCCCTCCTGGGGCAGCAAATACACCATCAATATCAACACGCAGATGAACTACTGGCCTGCCGAAAGCTGCAACCTGTCCGAGATGCATCTGCCGCTGTTCGAGCATATGAAGCGCATGCTGCCCCATGGACGCGAGGTTGCCCGGAGCATGTACGGGGCTTCCGGCTGGGTTGCGCACCACAATACGGACATCTGGGGCGACTGTGCGCCGCAGGACAGCTACATTGCCTCCACCGTGTGGCAGATGGGCGCGGCATGGCTGTGCCTGCACATTGCCGAGCATGCAGCATACACCTGCGACATGGATTTTCTGCGGGCATATTACCCGCTGATGCAGGAGGCAGCGGCGTTCTTCATGGACACCATGATGCCGGACGCGGAGGGCTACCTGACGGTATCGCCTTCCTGCTCGCCGGAGAACACCTACATCCTGCCCAACGGCGAACAGGGCTGTCTGTGTCAGGACGCATCCATGGATACGCAGATTTTGCGGGAGTTGTTTACGGCCCTGTGCCGCTGCGGAACGCTGCTGGGCAAGGATGTACGCGCCTATCAGGAGGTTCTTGGGCGGCTTCGGCCCATCCGTATCAGCCCCCGGGGTACAGTGATGGAATGGGGGCAGGATTACGAGGAAGCGGAGCTCGGTCACCGGCATATTTCCCACCTGTTCGCCCAGCATCCCGGCACACAAATTACCCCCGACCAGCCTGAGCTGCTGGCAGCTGCCCGCGCCACGTTGGCACGCAGGCTGGCTCACGGCGGTGGACACACGGGCTGGAGCCGTGCCTGGATGATCCATTTCTACGCCCGTTTGCTGGACGGCAACAGCAGCTGGGAGCATCTGCGCCTGCTGCTGACCCGCTCCACCCTGCCCAACCTGCTGGACAATCATCCACCCTTCCAGATTGACGGCAACTTCGGCGCGACGGCGGCCATCGCCCAGATGCTCCTGCAAAGCCACGGCGACACGCTGCGTCTGCTTCCCGCCTTGCCCGACTGCTGGCCGGAGGGCGCGGTACATGGTCTGCGTGCACGGGGAGGCTATGAGGTGGATATGGTATGGCAGGCGCATCGTCTGACGCAGGCGGTCATCCGGGCAGAGCATGCAGGCACGCTCCGTCTGGCAGACGGCAGAAGCATCGACCATCCTGCCGGTGCTGTGATACTTGTATCCCCGGATACGCTGGTGCTGAGGGTCAAGGAAGGCTGATTCTTCCTGCTGATCAGTCAGAACGGAACCGGGCAGATAATCGTCATGGAAACATAGAAAAAATGTCCCAGAAGATATTGACTTTGAGGGGCAGGGTGTGAATGTCATTGTTTTCCACAAAGACAGCGATAAAATCCCTCCGCAGGTTTGAACCTGATACGGCTCAGCCTACGGAGGGCTTTTCTCAAATAGTCGATTCGCCTCACAGAAGCGTTGAAGCTACTCTCTATCAATCGCTGCAGGACAATGGGGACAATGCAACCAATCCTGTTGCTATCTTTATACACGTTCTGACGGATGTGATGATTCGGAATCGTTGTTCATATCTTCCGATGGTCATCACCGATTCATGCTTCCTCCGCTGCCTGCACGCCGCTTCCAACGGGTCATGCGCCCAAGCAGCTTGTATGCACCTGCGCCTATTGCTGCACCCATTGTGTTGGAAAACACATCATCCAGCTCGCAAAGACCAAGCCCCCAAACAAGCTGCGTAGCCTCAATCAGCCCGCTCAGCAGCAGGGCCAACAGGATGGATGTCCAGCGTGGCCAAAGCGAATACACCAGTGCACCAAATGGGATAAACAGCAGGATGTTGTGAAAGATTTCCAGACGCAGCTTTTCATCCGACAGCAGCTGCCTGTATGACCAGAACAGCGTCAAATTCAGCCGTTGATCACCGCTCTCACGCACGAAAAGCGTCATGTAGCCGATGAACAGCATGTATCCTGCCAGCAGCACGATACGACCACGCTTGGGCAGCCATGCAGAAACAGCCACTAACAGCACCGCCATGATCGAATTGAGCAGTGGCTGTTCTGCAAGGATTTGATCCAGCAGCAGGATTTCCTTTCCCTGTGCATCCACATAGTCCATCCGGTATCCATCAGGCATATCGGTACGACGTGTGGTCAAATCAGAAGATATCGTCGCACAGGCCCCTGCTGGTAGCATCAGGAGTACCAGCATAGACAGTAGCCATATGCGACTGCGCAATCGTATTGCTGTCATATACCTTGTATCAACGCCCCTATGGTCGTCCCTCCCCAAATAGAATCGTCGTACGCATCAGGTAAAGCCCCCGGGAATCAATCCCTACGGAAAATATCGCGGGTGTAGACTTTGTCCTTCACATCGTCCAGGCAGGCATCATAACGGTTGGCAATGATAGCTCCGCTCAGCCGCTTGAACTCGTCAAGGTCGCCAATCACCTTGCTGCCGAAGAACGTGCTGCCTGCCTCCAGCGTCGGCTCGTAGATGATGACGGTGGCTCCCTTGGCCTTGATGCGCTTCATCACGCCCTGAATGGAGGACTGGCGGAAGTTGTCAGAGTTCGCCTTCATCGTCAGGCGATACACGCCCACCACGATTTCCTTCTCCTTACCGACTTCCCAGCCGTCATTTTCACTGTAGCCGCCCGCCATTTCCAGCACACGGTCGGCAATGAAATCCTTGCGGGTGCGGTTGCTCTCCACGATGGCGGTCATCATGTTCTGCGGCACGTCCGCGTAGTTCGCCAGCAGCTGCTTGGTGTCCTTGGGCAGGCAGTAGCCGCCGTAGCCGAAGGACGGATTGTTGTAGTGGCTGCCGATGCGCGGGTCAAGGCACACGCCGTTGATGATTTGCGCGGTGTCCAGGCCCTTCATTTCGGCATAGGTGTCCAGCTCATTGAAGTAGCTGACGCGCAGAGCAAGGTAGGTGTTGGCGAACAGCTTGACCGCCTCGGCCTCGGTGAAGCCCATGAACAGCGTGTCGATGTCCTCCTTGATGGCCCCCTGCTGGAGCAGCTCCGCAAAGGTGTGCGCCGCCTTCACCAGACGGGCGTTCTGCACATCCGTGCCCACGATGATGCGGCTGGGATACAGGTTGTCATACAGGGCCTTGCTTTCCCGCAGGAACTCCGGGCTGAACAGGATGTTGTCGCAATGGTACTTCTCCCGGATGGATGCCGTGAAGCCCACGGGAATCGTGGACTTGATGACGATGATGGCGTCCGGGTTGTTGGCGATAACCAATTTGATAACATCCTCCACGGCAGAGGTGTCGAAGAAGTTCTTCTTGCTGTCATAGTTCGTGGGCGCGGCTACGACCACGAAATCAGCGTCCTTGTACGCCGATGCGCCGTCCAGCGTCGCCACCAAGTCCAGTTCCTTCTCCGCGAGATACTTCTCGATGTACTCATCCTGAATGGGGCTGATGCGGCGGTTGATTTTGTCGACCTTTTCGGGAACGATGTCCACGGCAGTCACATGGTTGTGCTGGGACAGCAACACTGCAATGGAGAGGCCCACATAGCCGGTTCCGGCAACTGCGATATTCATTTGCATTCTCCTTGTTCATGATGTCTATCGTCAGTCGCTGCCCGGCATCTCTGCGACAACTCGTGTCGATGGTTGTGCACCGTTCAGATGCAAGAAAACCCAGCCGCTTCTTTTTCAATATGTCCACGGCTGGGTCAGCTCTCATACTTTGAGGACTATTTGTTCTGGTAGAACGCCCGATACCACTCGGCAAACTTTCGCAGGCCCTCTCGGATACCAATCTTTGGCGTGAAGCCAAAGTCCCGCTCCAGAGCTGTGCTGTCCGCATAGGTCACCGGCACGTCACCGGGCTGCATGCCCACCAGCTCCTTGTGCGTCTCGAAGTCGTAGTCCTCTTGCAGCACACCGGCGCGCACCAGCTCCTCCTGCAAGGTGCTGATGTAGTCCAGCAGGTTTTCGGGCGTACCTCCACCGATATTATACACTGCATAGGGTGGAACAGGCAAGCTATCTTCACCATTTTTCTTTTCCGGCGCACCCTGCATCACGCGGACAACGCCCTCCACAATATCGTCAATGTATCAGGAACATCGTATTCAGCAACTCTGATGTCTACAGTGGCAGCGATTGGCGATCTTGTAAGAATCACTTGCCAGGCTTGGCTTGGCATTTTTTTCTGTACTCGGAAGGCGTTATCTGATGCTGCTTTTTAAAGGTGACGGAAAACTGCTCCGGTGTGGAATAGCCCAGTGCCTCTGCAATGGATGCGATGCTGCGGTTGCTGTTTTCCAAAAGGATACAGGCAGCTGACATACGCGCTTCCAGCTTTTTTTCGTGAAAGGTTTTGCCATAGTACTCCCGCAGCAGACGCTGTGTCTGCCGAGGACTTAAGAACAGACGGCTTGACAGCTCATCCAGAGATAACTTCTGATACTCATACAGAAAATATTCCTCAATCAGCAGAGACTTATGATCAACCTGCGGAATCTGTGCAGCTTCCTGATTCAGGTCGCGCTGCTGCTCGTAATTCCGGGTCACGGCGATCAGAATTTGTGATAAAAGCAGCCGGATCTGCTCCTGATACCCAATGTAGGTATGCTCCAGCTCGAAAAAAAGCTGCTGCATCAGCCCGTGGATGCCCTGGGTGTCCTGCCCAATCCAGAAATCCGTGCGGCAGAAGGTATGCACCAGCTGGGATACGGTCTTTTGCCGGGCAGGAGCGTTGACCTTCATATAAATGCAGAATTCCTTCATGGGGTCCTTCAGGTCCGGCTGCTGGGCGTGCATGACGTGTGGGCCTGTCGTGAAGAGCGTGTTGGGGCTGAGGTCGTAGTCGCTCCCGGCGGCGCAGAGCTTGCCGCAGCCGCAGGAAATATAGTGGATTTCATAACAGTCGCTGCCGTGGCTGTGGAAGGGAAGCTCCTGCAGGATGTACTCGTGCTTCAGATTGATAATCTGGATGGTCATCCCGTCAAAGGCAAAGGAAATGGCCAGGTCGGAATTCAGCGTCCCCATGGGCAACCCCCTTTCCAGGCAGTCCTGCCGGTCCCGTTCAGTATACCATAAAGAACTGTAGAAAACACGACATTTTTCCAACAAAAAGGACATCTATCTGCTCTGTCGGAGGGAAATGGTTTATGCGATAATGGAGGTACCAGCGAACCCGCCGGGACGGAACGACACAGGACATGGATGGAGGAAAACAGCAATGTATGATCTGAAGCCGTATCTTGAAACGATCGACAGGGTGATTGCCCGGGGCCCCTATACCGATACGTGGGAGTCCCTGTCCCGCTACCGCGTACCCGAATGGTATCAGGACGCCAAGTTCGGCATTTTCATCCACTGGGGCGTGTACAGCGTGCCCGCCTTCGGCAATGAATGGTATCCGCGCAACATGTACATCCAGGGCTCGAGGGAGTATGAGCATCACATTGCCACCTACGGCCCGCAGAAGGACTTCGGCTACAAGGACTTCATCCCCATGTTCCGGGCGGAAGGGTTTGATCCGGATCAGTGGGCGGCCCTGTTCCGGGAGGCCGGAGCGAATTATGTGGTGCCCGTGGCGGAGCATCATGACGGCTTCCAGATGTACCGCAGTGACATCTCCCACTGGAACGCGTACGAGATGGGCCCGAAGCGCGACGTGCTGGGCGAGCTGAAGGCGAGTTTTGACAGGCAGGGCATGCGCACCGGCGCGTCCAGCCACCGGGTGGAGCACTGGTTCTTCATGGGACACGGCAAGGAATTTGACAGCGATGTTCAGGAACCGCTGCAGCGTGGTGATCTGTACTGGCCAGCCATGCCTGAGATCGATCAAACCCATCAGGATTTGTTCAGCGAGCCGCAGCCCTCGGAGGAATTCCTGCAGGACTGGCTGGTACGCACCTGCGAAATCATCGACCGCTATCATCCGCAAATCCTCTACTTTGACTGGTGGATTCAGCACAGTGCCCTGAAGCCCTACCTGAAGAAGGTGGCCGCCTACTACTACAATCGCGCTGCGGAGTGGGGCGTCGAGGTGGCCATCAATTACAAGCACGACGCGTTCCTCTTCGGCACGGCTGTGCCGGACGTGGAGCGGGGCCAGTTCGCGGACGTGAAGCCGTATTTCTGGCAGACAGATACAGCCGTTGCGCTGAATTCCTGGTGCTACACCGAGAACAACGATTTCCGTCCGGCTGCAGACCTGATATGTGACCTGGTAGACATCGTGAGCAAGAACGGATGCCTTCTGCTGAACGTGGGCCCGAAAGCGGATGGAACGATTTCCGAGGAAGATCAGAGGATTCTGAAGGAGATCGGCGCATGGCTGAAGATCAACGGCGAGGCCATCTATGGCACCCGCGTGTGGCGAAAATACGGCGAGGGCCCCACGCAGATTGTGGAGGGCCAGTTTGCCGACGGCATCAAGAAGAATTTCACTTCCGAAGATTTCCGCTTTACCACCGCGGGTGGCTATCTTTATGCAACGGCGATGAAATGCAGTGAGGACGGGCACTACTGCATCACCTCCCTGGGCAAGCAGGACGCCTCCCGGCAGGCCAACTTCCACGGCATCATCCGCGATGTGCAGGTGCTGGGCTGCGACGGGGCCCCGACCTGGCACAGGGACGCGGAGGGGCTGCATCTGACCGCTGCCGTGAAGCGCGATACGCCGGTTGTGTTCAAAATCCGCATCGACTGATAGGAGGAATCCCCCGATGAAAGCATACGGCACCTATTTCCAGAACGACCCCGACCGCCCGCTGGTCTACGGCGAGGTGGAGCTGATGAACCCGCCCCGCCAGCGTCTGCGCGGGGAAGAAAAGAAGGAAGGCATTCTGGTGCAGCCCGCCATGGTGGGTTTCTGCGGCACCGACCATGAGCTGATGCGCATGGGCGCGAGGGGCGAATTGTCCCGCAAGTTCCCCGCCGGGCAGCAGCGGCTCATCAACGGCCATGAGGGCGTGGTCTGGGTGCCCTCCCAGAACCGCTTCGCCATCGTGCTGATCCGCGGCGGCGACAGCGTGGACCCCACCCGCTACACCGAGGACGAAACCTACTTCGAGTACGGCTGCGACCAGGCGGACGGCCTGTTCTGCGACGCCATGTACGTCAACCCCGACATGCTGCTGCCCATCCCCGACGGCTATGTGCATGACGGCAAGCTGGCCCTGTCCTTCGCCAAGAAGATGGTCTTCCCCGACCCCTTCGCCTGCATGCTGTTTCAGCTGGAGCGCATGGAGGATTTGGGCAGTGCCCACAACTTCCGCCAGGCAGCACGGCGGCACCACTGCTCCTTGGAGGAGGCCCGCACCATCGCCGCCGACGAGGTGTTTGACCGCACGGTTATCTTTGGCCTGGGCACCACGGGCATGTTCATGGGCGATGTGATTCATCAGGCCCACCCCAAGGCGAAGATTGTGTTCGTGGCCCGCAGCGGTGAGGATTCCCCCAAGGTACGCTTCGCCCTGGAGCAGACCGGCGCGACCTATGTACAGAGCCATTTTGCCACCAATGATGCGCTGGCCGCCGCCATCTGCGAAGCCCTGGGCGGGCGGGCCACCATGTTCATCGGTGTCAGCGGCGCGAACGTGGAGCATGAGATCGCCTTCAAGCATAAGGTGCTGGGCTGCAACGGCGTGTACGACAGCTTCTCCCTGGGGCCGAAGGTCGCCTACGACACCATGCCCTTCGGCTTCGAGAACCATCTGATTTTCGGCTCCATCAACTTCCGGCAGGATCACATGGAGAAGGCCATCGGCATGCTCTCCCGCAGCCGGTATGACGAGATTGTGGAGCTGATTGACCGGGACGAGTTCGCCGCCGACCCCATCGGGGCCTACGAAAACAAGATTTACTCGAAGGCTGCGCCCATGAAAACCGCTGTCATCTGGAACAAGGACTTGATTGACACCACCCGATAACACAGGAGGAAACGTTTATGAAAGCCATTGCCATCAGCAAGCCCTACGAAATCGGCCTGACCGAGCTGCCCATGCCCACCCCCGGCGAGGGCGAGGCCCTGCTGCGGGTGCTGTACTGCGGCATCTGCGGCGCGGATGTGGCCAGCTTCACCGGCAACCAGCCCTTCACCACCTACCCGCGCATCCCCGGGCATGAGTTCTCCGCGCAGATCGTGTCCATCCCCGACAACGACCGGGGCCTGAAGGCGGGCGACGTGGTCACCTGCAACCCCTACTTCAACTGCGGCAGCTGCTACGGCTGCCGGAAGGGCCTGGTCAACGCCTGCACGGACAACCAGACCATGGGCGTGCAGCGGGACGGCGCGTTCTGCGAGTATATTGCCATGCCCGTGAGCCGCATCATTCCCGGCAAGGGTCTTTCCGCCCGGCAGCTGGCGTTGATTGAGCCCTTCGCCATCAGCCAGCATGCCATCAGCCGCTGCGAGGTCAAGCCCGGCGACAAGGTTTTCGTCATCGGCGCGGGCCCCATCGGCCTGTTCGCGCTGCTGGCGGCCAAGGCCAGGGGCGCGGAGGTCACCGTCACCGACCTGCTGGAGGGCCGTCTCAGCATGGCGAAGGCCTTCGGTGCGGATCATGTGGTGAACAACACCGCCCCCGATGCGGCGGAGCAGCTGCGGGCCGTCACCGGCGGCAACGGCTTCGACGTGTGCGTGGAGGCCTGCGGCGTATCGAAGGCGTTCCTGGCCTGCATTGAGCAGGCCTGCCAGGGCGCGAACCTGATTCTCATTGGCAACGGCAAGACGGAGACCACCTTCCTGCACTCCATCCTGCTGAAGAAGGAACTGAACGTGTTCGGCAGCCGCAACGCCTACACCAAGGACTTCGAGGCACTGATTGACCTGGTAGCCTCGGGCAAGGTGGACGTGGAGCAGATGGTCAGCGCGTGCTACGAGGCTGCGGATGCGCCGAAGGCCTTTGATGCGCTGGTGCACAACGACGGCAGCCTGGAGAAGGTGCTGCTGCGCTTTGCCGACC
>JBJEUL010000226.1:0-2751 GCA_051883835.1 Aristaeellaceae bacterium | reverse complement strand
AGCCGCAGGAGGCTTTCCTTCAGCAGACGCCTGGTCAGCGCGACCCGTTGGTTCTCCTTCTTCATCCGCGGAAACCTCCTTTGTTCCGTCCCCCAAAAGAAGGGGCCGCTCTCTGCTCCTATTGTAGTGGGCTCGTCCCGGCTTGTCAATTGCCTGCAGGCACAAGCCTCCCGGCAAAATTTTTTCTGAAAAGACAACAAAATGCCGGTTGTTTGTTTCCTTTGCAACAAATGGAAATCATCTGTTTGTTGCAAAAGCAACACCTGTATGCGAAAATAAAAAAGGGCCGGAAGCAGGCGGCCCAAACCATTCACCCAACAAAAGAGATGGAGGAGAAGAACATGAGTATCGCATCCAGGGCAAGCAGTATCATTGTGTCGCTGTGCGAGGCTGTCGTGGGCATTCTGCTGCTGGTGAATCCGTCGGCCTTCACCAGGGGGATTATTGTGTGCGTGGGCGTTGTGCTGCTGATTTTCGGCGTGCTAAGCGTGGCGCAGTATTTTCGCGACCCGCCGGCCGCCGCTGCGCTGAAGCGTGACCTGACCCTGGGATGCATCGAGATTCTGGCGGGCCTTTTCTGCATCCTGAACAGCGGCTGGTTCCTGGCGGCCTTCCCTGTGCTGACGGTGCTCTACGGCGTGGGCATCCTCATCGTGGGTCTCTCCAAGGTGCAGTGGATGCTGGACAAGATCCGCCTGAAGAGCGGGAAGTGGTTCTGGCTGGCGGTCAGCGCGGTGCTGACCATCGTGTGCGCGGTGATCATCCTGTGCAATCCCTTCGGCAGCACGGCGGTCCTGTGGACGTTCATTGCCATTTCACTGATTGTGGAAGCGATCGTTGACATCATCGTGGCGATCTTCGCCAGGAAGGGCCGGGCATGATTGACCTGAAAGCCAGGCCCTTCTGTCTGACGGAGGAGGACTGCCTGTGGGTGCGCAGCACCATCGCTGCCATGCGCGACGAGGAGAAGATCGGGCAGCTGTTCTTCGGCATCTCCTCCTCCTTTGACGAGGGGTACCTCAGGGAGCTGGTTGGGAAGTATCACCTGGGGGGCTGCCGCTACAACAGCGCGCCCGGCAGCGCCGTGCGCAGACACAACCTGACGCTGCAGACGGCCTCGCGGATTCCCATGTTCATTGCCTGCAACACGGAGTCCGGCGGGGACAACGCCTGTACCGACGGCACCTACATCGGCACTGGCATCAAGATTGCCGCCACGGGGGACAAAAGAAACGCCTTCGCCCTGGGGCGCATGGCCAACGAGCAGGCGGCTGCCGTGGGGTGCAACATGGCCTTCGCGCCGGTGTGCGACATCGCCTGCAACTGGCAGAACACCGAGGTCATCTCCCGGGCCTTCGGCAACAACGCCCGGGAGGTGGCGGCCATGAGCTGCGAGTACCTCCGGGGCGCGCACACGATTTCAGGCTTTGCCTGCGCTGCCAAGCACTTTCCCGGCAACGGCGTGGACTTCCGGGACGCGCACCTGTCCAACAACGTCAACGACTTCAGCCTGCGCCGGTGGAACGCCACCTACGGCAGGGTGTACAAAACGCTGATCAAAAACGGCCTGGAGGCGGTGATGGCCGGGCACATCATGCTGCCGAAGGTGGCCAAAGCCATCAACGGCCGCCTGAAGGACGAGGACATGATGCCCGCCACCCTGAGCCCGGAGATCATCACGGGGCTCTTGCGGGAGCGGCTGGGCTTCAACGGCCTGGTCATCACCGACGCGACGCACATGGTGGCCATGACCTGCCGCATGAAGCGCAGCGACATGCTTCCCCGGGCCATCAACGCGGGCTGCGATATGCTGCTGTTTTTGAACGACCCGGAGGAGGACTTCGAAGCCATGCTGAATGCCTTGCGCAGCGGCGTCCTCAGCAGGGAACGCCTGCAGGAGGCCCTGACGCGCATCCTTGGGCTGAAGGCCCATATGGGGCTGCACCGCAGCCCGCCGGAGCAGCTGGCACCCTCGGAGGAGATCATGCGCCGCACGCTGGCAAAGGAGGAATACGTCCGCGCCCAGCGGGCCATCAGCGACCAGGGCATCACCCTGGTCAAGTACAGGGACAAGGATGTGCTGTCCGTCACGCCGGAAAGGTACAGGCGGATCATGCTGGTGCATGTGAAGGGCGCGGAGAGCGGCATGACCGCGCTGAAGAAGGCGGTGGGCATGGCAGGCGGCAACCCGGTGGAGGCCCTGCGGCAGAAGCTGATGAAGAAGGGCTTCGACGTGTTTGTGTACGAGAACCCGGTGGATCAGATGCGCCGCCAGGCGGAGCAGGGGCAGAAGCCGGATGTGAACCTGTTCTTTGCCGGGAAGAGCGCCATCCGGGACTTTGTGGCGCAGATGGATCTGGTAATCGCCCTGTGCGACGTGCCCTCGGGGCGGCCCTGCTTCGGGCTGTCCAGGGGCGGCGGGGAGATTCCCTGGTATGTGTTCGAGGTGCCGGTGATCGTCATCGGCTGCGAATCGCCCACCATGCTGGCGGACATTCCCCAGTCCAGGACCTATATCAACACCTATGATTCCAAAGAAACAACAATGGACGCATTGGTTGAAAAGCTGATGAAAGGTCCGTCGGCATTCCACGGAACAGACCCCATTGACAGCTTTTGCGGTTTGTTTGACGCGCAATTGTAACTGGAAAGGAAAAAAAATATGAACGAAGTCAAAAAGCCAAACAAGCCACTGATTTACTACTACTTTATTGTACTGATTTGTGTCATGCTGTTCAACTGGCTGGTAAT
>JBJEUL010000225.1:0-12074 GCA_051883835.1 Aristaeellaceae bacterium | reverse complement strand
GACTGCTGCATTCATTGAACGCCCGCTCCCCGATGCTCGTCACGCTGGAGGGAATTGTCACGCTCGTCAGACTACGGCACTCAGAGAACGCACCCTCCCTGATGCTCGTCACGCTGGAGGGAATCGTCACGCTCGTCAGACTGCGGCACCATGAGAACGCACTCACCCCGATGCTCGTCACGCCCTGCGGGATGTCCACATGCGCATCCTTTCCCTGATACTTCTCCAGTACGCCGTCCTTCACCACAAAATCGCTCATGGCCTATCTTCCTTTCATGTTCTGCTTCTGCTCATATCGATTGCTGCCAAACGAATCAGTCTGGTACTTGATGCCTGCATTATACCAGACACGCGGGAGCCGTGCAACCTGTTTCACATCCTGCTTCCCCGCGTACCGCCCCGCTGTTGAAGGGACGCGCAGGACATGGTATACTGATGCCATGCTCATCGAAATACAGGAGGATGCACCATGGCCAGAATCATCGAAATCACGGAACCGGCAGCATCGGAGCTGGAGCTTTTCCGCCGCTCGGACGCACAGCTGCGCAGCAAGCAGCACCCACAGCAGGCCATGTTCATGGCGGAAAGCGCAAAAGTGGTGGGCTACGCCATGGACGCGGGCGTGGAGCCTGTGGCCTTCCTGATGGAGCGCAAGCACATCAACGCGCAGGCCCGGGAGGTGCTGGCCCGCTGCCCGGAGGATATGCCGGTGTATACCGGGGACAGGGAGCTGCTGGCGCAGATTGTGGGCTATCATCCTGACCGCTGCATCCAGTGCTGCATGCGCCGTCCAGCGGCGCGGGATGCGGCGGATATCTGCCGGGATGCCCGGCGTGTGGCCGTGGTGGAGGCTGTGACGGACACCACCAACCTCGGTGCCATCTTCCGCTCGGCGGCGGCACTGGGCATGGATGCCGTCCTGCTGACCCCCACCTGCTGCGACCCGCTGAACCGCCGCTGTGTGCGCGTGAGCATGGGCACGGTATTTCAGGTGCCGTGGGCGCGTATCGGGGACAAGCCGGAGGACTGGCCCGGCGAAGGCATGCGCCTGCTGCAGGAGCTGGGCTTTGCCACGGCTGCGCTGGCCCTGACGGAGCGTTCCGTCCCCATCGACGATCCTGCACTGGCCCGTGAGGAACGTCTTGCCCTAATCCTTGGCACCGAGGGTGACGGTCTGACCCAGGAAACCATGGCCGAGTGCACCTACACCGTCAAAATCCCCATGAGCCACGGCGTAGACTCCCTGAACGTCGCCGCCGCCGGAGCCGTTGCCTTCTGGCAACTCACCAAGGACCGCGCAGCGTCGAAGGGGTCAAGGGGCGATGCCCCTTGTGGGGTGCAGGGGTGAAACCCCTGCGCAGGTCTGGGCGGCAGCCCAGCGTCCCACGCAAAAAACACTTCCATTTGACATGCTTCCATGCTATAATGAAACCAGCTATCCGGTACCTGACCGGTTCGTTCCCAAGTAGACGGCAGTACCCGGTACAATTGATGACATAAGGAGGCTTCTGTCCATGACGACCAGTCCGCAAAGAAAAAATCCTCTGACGATTCCGTTGATTATGTTCATCGTGGCGGTTGTAGCCCTTGCCGCTGTCATGGTGCTGGGCAGGAACCAGCTCAACGACCAGATTACCGACCTGAACGCAGAGCTCACGGAGCTGACCAGCTCCATGCAAACGCTGGCCAGCGATTTGGAAACAGCCAGCGCACAGCGCGACGCGGCGGAAGCCAGCGTGGTTGCCCTGACCGAGGAAAAGACGAACCTGACCGTGCAGGTGGAAAGCATCACCGCTGAGCTGACCGCCGCACAGGATAATCTGACACAGGATGCAGCCATCATCGCTGCCCTGCAAGAGGAAAAAGCCGCCCTGACTGCGCAGGTGGAGAGCATCACCGCCGAGCTGACCGCCGCGCAGGACAAGCTGGCGGAGGATGAAGCCGCCATCGCTGCCCTGAACGGGGAAAAGGCCGCGTTGGTGCAGAACATTGCCGAGCTGACCGCCGCGCAGGAGGAACTCGCGCAGAAGCTGGGCACCGTGATGATTCCCTATGGCTCCTTCCGCGTGCCTGTGCCCACGGGCTGGAGCAGCTTCACGTCCGAGCTGGGCGTGGATGAATACAATTACGGCAACAGCGTCCTCATGCTCTGCCCTGCGCAGAATGCCGATATGCCCGAATCCGCCGAGGAGCAGAAGGCGGCCCTGCGGGAAAAGCTGGATACGTTCATTCAGGGGTTCATCTACGGGGACAAGACCATCCCCGAGGAAGCCTACAGCGATATGGTGAATGAGCACGGCATTGGCATCACCATGGCATCCACGCTGAGCGGCACCGAGTGGAAGATGCTCATCTACTATACCCCGGATGCGCCGGGCAGCGTCCTGATGGCCTCGTACCTGGATTTGGACGGCATCGGGAACGCGGAGCAGGTGCTGGCCCGGATGGTCGAGGGCATTCAGGCCGCGTCCACGGGACGGAAGTAACCACGGCGACGCAGGGGCTTCGATGGAGGCGCATGCGTCTTGACAGGAACGGTCTCCTGCTGCGGCGGGAGACCGTTTTGCCTGTTGGATGAAGGGGGATAGGCCATGAGCGATTTTGTGATGAAGAATGGCGTACTGGAGAAGTATCAGGGCCAGGATGCGCATGTGGATATCCCGCAGGGCGTGACGAGCATCGGGGAGCGTGCGTTCAAGGGTAACAGCGAACTGACGAGCGTGACAATCCCGAACAGCGTGACGAGTATCGGGGCGTGGGCGTTCGCCCGGTGCGGCAAGCTGACGAGCGCAACGCTCCCGGAGAGCGTGACGAGCATGGGGGAGATGGCGTTCTATGATTGTAGAAGTCTGACGAGCGTGACGATTCCGAAGAGCATGACAAGCATCGGGGAGCGGACGTTCTATGGCTGCCACAGTCTGACGAGCGTGACGATTCCGACGAGCGTGACGAGCATCGGGATGTATGCGTTCTCTGGATGCAGCAGTCTGACGAGCGTGACGATTCCGGAGAGCGTGACGAGCATCGGAGCGTATGCGTTCGACGGGTGCAGCAGCCTGACGAGCGTAACAATCCCGGAGAGCGTGACGAGCATCGGGTCGTGTGTGTTCTTTGGGTGCATCAGCCTGACGAACGTGATGATTCCTGCCGGTGTGACAAGCATCGGGTGGTGTGCGTTCCGTTGGTGTAGCAGCCTGACGGGCGTAACGCTCCCGGACAGCGTGACGAGTATCGAGGAATATGCGTTCTTTGGGTGCAGCGCACTGACGAGCATAACGATTCCTGCCAGTGTGACAAGCATTGAAAAAGATGCGTTCGCTGCTTGCTCCAAGCTGACGCACATCATCCTGCCTCCCCAATGGGCCAAGGAGCTGAATCGCTTTGCCCCCAAAGAGGGAGCCCAGCTTATCCTGCACACGCCGGACATCACGCCCGTCAGTGCCAAATATCGCCCCGGTGCCGCCGCAGGCTTTGCCGAGGACAACCGCGACTGCATGGACGACAACGGCAAGAAGTACTTGAAATATATCAAATCCAACGTCGCCAAGCTGGCCCCGCTGGCCTGTGAACACCCTGCGCTGCTGTATTTGATGATTCGCGAAAAGCTCATCGCCGCCAAGGACCTTGATGCCGTGACCGCCGCCGTGCAGACCGCCGGCAACGCCGAGTTGACAGCCGCCATCCTGGAATACGGCCACAGCAGCGTGTCCGATAAGGACAAGGCGAAGGCACAGGCCCGGAAGGACATCCGAGAGGAAAATGTGACGAACTTCCTCTTTGATGCGGAGAAGCTGGAGGTGCTGCGCGGCAAGACCATCGTTGTCACGGGCAAGCTCAAGACCTTCCTCAGCCACGATGAATTGAAGGCGTGCCTGACGCTGGCAGGCGCAACGCTGATAGAGACCCTGACCGCCGAAGCCGACTACCTGCTGACCAACACACCCAATTCCGGCACCGCCAAGAACAAGAAGGCCGAGCAGCTGGGCGTAAAGAAAATCACCGAGGACGAGTTCAACCGGATGATTGGCCGCGTGCCGGCCAGCAAGTAACCATCCCCCGCTGTCCCGCCCAATCAAAAACGCTCTGACCATCACGGCCTGATGCGCAAAAGCACAGGCGTGACCGTCAGAGCGTTCTTTTGAATGATGATGTTCAGGCAGAAATCCGTCAGAAGGTGCCGTCCAGAATGGCGTTCACCACGACGCTGCCCACGGTGAAGTTGTTCTTCATCGCGGTGGCGAAAATATCAGCGGACTCCACGCTGTCCTCGGAAGCCAGAGAATCCTCAAAGTTCGGATCCCACAGGCTCTCGGGGGTCGCGCCGAGCATGAAGGCATCGGAATTCACGGAGTCGCGGATGACGATGAAGCGATCCAGCATGCCCATGCGCTCAGCCACCACAGCCAGGGCCACATCCTCCATCTCGGTGAGGGCGTAGGGGTCGGGGCAGCCGTAGGTTTCGGTCATCAGCACCGCGTTGGCATGGTCGTAGGCACCCTTCCAGTAGTTGTCGCCGGAAGCCGTCGTGCCGCGCAGCACCTGCGGGTCGCGGGTCGCCCAGTCAGCCTCCGGGAAGGCGGCAGCCATGAAGGCGCGGGTCTTGTCGGTGGTCTCAATTTGAACATCCTTGACCAGCGCGTAGACCTTTTCCATCAGCTCCTGATTGAAAATCTTGTAGGAGGAGCTGTCATAGCCCTCATCATGGAACCAGGTGGTGGCGGACTCCTGCGTCATTTCGCGGGGGTCGGCATGATGGCCCAGGTCATAGTCCACTGCCGCGGTGATGACGAACACATCGCCCATCACGCTGTAATCCGCGGAAGAACCGGCGCAGCCCGTGCTCAGGATGTACGCATGGGAGAAGTCGAAGCGGCTGTCCAGCAGGATAGCGTTCAGGCTCAGGGCAGAGTTGACCTTGCCCATGCCGGTGACGTAGAGGGCCACGCCATCCTTGACATAGAGCTTGTTGTCGCCAAAGCCGCCCACGATGTCGTAGGCCTCGCCGCCTGCGCAATAGGCTTCATAGTAATACTGGCCTTCACCGGGGAAATCACCGGCCAGCTCGCCAACCTCGAACTTGGGCAGGATGAGTACCTTGATTTCGATGGGCTCGGCAGTCTCGGCCATGGCCGGGATGCACAGGGCCAGCAGCATGAGCGACAGGCACAGCAGGGAAAGCAGCTTCTTCATGTTCATGTCCTTTCTCAGTCGCAGGATGACAAAATACAAACATTTTTCACTGCGGGAGGAAAAATGTTTCCAGCATTATAGCGCAGCGCGGACAGATTGTCAATGAGAACAGCAACGCTTTTTCAAAGATATATTGACAACTTTGGATTTGAAGCGTATAATGAATCAAGAAAAGTGGATTTGAGGTGTATGCATGGAAACGGTGTATGAGCAACGGGCAAAGGTATTCAAGGCTCTGTGCGATGAGCGGCGGCAGAGAATCCTGGAACTGCTGCACAGCGGTGAAAAATGCGCCTGCATGCTGATGGAGGAGATGGGCATGCCGCAGTCCTCGCTGTCCTACCACATGAAGATTCTATGTGAGTCCGGCATCGTGGAAAGCCGGGAGGATGGCAAATGGACGCATTATCAAATCAGCAGGCAGGGCAGTGCCTACGCCGTGCAGCTGCTCCAGGAAATCACGGCGATTGAGCCGGAGCGAGGCTGTCCCAATGGGCGTGTCCTGATTTCATCGGAAGGGGAGAATGCATGATGCAGACCTTGCAGGCTGGATGGAACTTTTTCCAGAACGAAATCCTCGGTATGAAATGGCTGCACCGCTTGATGGGCAGTGCCGTGCAGGCTTGCGGTCTTGACCCGGCAGGCAGGGTTGGCGGCAGCATCCAGTTCTTCTTCTACGATATCATCAAGATTATGGTGCTGCTGGGTGTGCTGATTCTGTGCATTTCCTACATTCAGAGCTACTTCCCGCCGGAACGTACCAAGAAGATTCTCAGCCGCTTCCATGGTATCGTGGCCAACGCCATTGCTGCGCTGCTGGGTACGGTGACACCCTTCTGCTCCTGCTCGTCCATTCCGCTGTTCATCGGCTTTACCAGCGCGGGGCTTCCGCTGGGCGTGACGTTCTCCTTCCTGATTTCATCACCCATGGTGGATTTGGGCAGTCTGGTGCTGCTGATGAGCATTTTCGGCTGGAAGGTTGCTGTCATCTATGTGGTGCTGGGGCTGGTGATTGCCGTGGCAGGCGGTTCGCTCATTGAAAGGCTCCATCTGGAGGAACAGGTGGAGGAATTCATCCGCCATGGTCGCGCCGTGGACATCCCGCAGGCAGAGCTGCACGTCCGGGACCGTATCTGCTACGCCTGGGCGCAGGTCATGGCAACGGCCAGGAAGGTCTTTCCTTATGTGCTGGTGGGTGTGGCCATCGGGGCGTTGATTCACAATTGGATTCCCGAGGAGCTGATTATCCGCCTGCTGGGCACGGGCAATCCGCTGGGTGTCATCATCGCGACGGTAGCCGGTATCCCGATGTATGCCGACATTTTCGGCACCATCCCGATTGCGGAGGCTCTGTTGGCCAAGGGTGCGCAGCTGGGCGTGGTGCTGTCCTTCATGATGGGCGTAACGACCCTGTCCCTGCCCTCCATGGTGATGCTCCGCAAGGCGGTGAAGCCGAAGCTGCTGGGCATTTTTGTGGCCATTTGCACGCTGGGCATCATCATCGTGGGCTATTTCTTCAATGCGATGCAGTATCTGCTGATGTAAAAACGGATGGCCGGGTATGGCGTGGGGCCGGACAGGTTCCGGCGCACATGCAGAAAATATTTGGAGGAGGTTACAATCATGGCTCTGTTTGGTTTCGGTAAAAAGAAGGAAGAAGAAAAGAAAACGCCCGCCTGCTGCTGCGGCTCGGACGCTCCGGCACAGCCTGCTTCCACCTGCTGCTGCGGCAATGCGGGCAAGGGGATTGCCAGCGTCAAGGTGCTTGGTGCGGGCTGCAAAACCTGTCATGAGCAGTATGAAAACGCTCAGGAAGCTGTCAGAACAATGGGCTTGCATGTTGAGGTGGAGTACATCACGGACATGGAAAAGGTCATGACCTATGGCGTGATGTCCATGCCGGCCATCGTGGTCAATGAGCAGGTCGTATCCATGGGCAAGCTGCTCAAGGCCGCCGATGTGGTCAAGCTGCTGCGCACGCTGGAGGGGTGAGATGCACAAGGTCGCATTCATCTGTGTCCACAATTCCTGCCGCAGCCAGATGGCGGAGGCACTGGGGCATCATCTGGCCAAGGATGTGTTCGAGAGCTACTCCGCCGGAACAGAGCTGAAGGAGCGTATCAATCCTGACGCTGTGCGGCTCATGAAGGAGCTTTACCACATCGACATGGAGGCTGAAGGGCAGCACAGCAAGCTGCTGTCCGAGCTGCCTCCCGTGGATATCGTCATCACGATGGGCTGCAACGTTGCCTGTCCAAGCCTGCCGTGCAGGCATCGAGAGGACTGGGGCCTGGAAGATCCCACGGGACAATCGGATGCCGTCTTTGTCGCTGTGATGCATCAAATTGAGGAAAGGATACGCCAGCTCAAGGAAAAACTGCGCTGAAAAAAAGTCGATGCGGGGGAGCGTACCTGCATCGACTTTTTGCTCGATCAGCATGAAGGACTGAAAAAGGATGCTCCATCAGTCATCTTCATCGAAAAAGCATCATTCGCACAGCATCTTTTCCACCCTGCTGCGTTCGGTGACGTTATGTAGACGCAGATGGGTATGATGCCTGTGCATTGTCCTCGCCGAAGAAATTCAGCCTGATACTGACCATGGTGATATCGTCAAACTGGTCAGCCTCCCCGGCAAAGGCATCCACATCGGCCTTGACCTTTCTGCAAATCTCCTCCACCGGCATGCCTTTGACCTCATTCAGGCTGGCCAGAAGCCGCTGGTCACCGAAAAGCTCGTTGCGCACATTCTGCGCCTCCGTCACACCATCCGTGTAGAGATAGATTTCGTCGCCGGGGTGCAGCTGCAGCTCGTTTTTCCGGTAGCGCACACCCTCCATGCCGGCCAGAATCAGATTCGGACGGGACTTCACAAAGGCATAGTCGCCATCCCTGCTGCGCAGCACAGGCGGATTGTGTCCGGCATTGGCGTAGCTGAGCAGGCCGGTTTTCAGATCCAGAATGCCCATCCAGGCCGTCACGAACATGTTGGCATCGTTGCCCTCGCAGAGCTTGGCGTTGGCGCGGGTAAATACCTCATGGACCTCCAGACCGCTCTCCGCAAAGCCCTTGATGAGGGTTTTGGCCGTCATCATGAACATGGCGGCAGGAATGCCCTTGCCGGAGACATCGGCAATCAGGAAGGCCAGCTTGTCATCGCCCAGCATGTAGAAATCGTAGAAGTCGCCGCCGACCTCCTTGGCGGTGTCCATGGACGCGAAAATGTGGAAGTCCTTGCGCTGGGGATAGGGCGGGAACACGGAGGGCAGCGCGGCATGCTGGATTTTCCGGGCAAATTCCAGCTCCTTGTCGATGCGGGCAGCGGCTTCGTCAATGTAATGCTTCAGGGTATCAACGGTGGTGTTGATGTCATCGGACAGGGAGGCAAATTCCTCGTTGGCACGTACATCAACGGTCACGTTCAAATCGCCGCCGGTAATACGGGACAGGGACTGGTTGATTTTCTGGATATTCTCCACCACCAGCTTCTTGACCAGGAAATAAATCTGCGCAAACAGCCCCGCAAAGACCAGCGTTTCCATGAAGGCCAGAATAAAGACAGCCACATCCCGGGAGAACATCGCTTCACTGACTGCCAGCACAGCGAGGATGTAGTAGCCATCGGTCTGGGTGAACATGCAATAGGACGGAGCACCATAGATGGTGTCCGTAAAGCAGACATCCTCCTGGAAGTCACCCCGGCCTGCGTAGCCAAGCAGGTCGATTCTTTCGCCCTCATGACCATCCCGGTCACTGACGATGATGCCGCTTTCATCGCAGATGATGATGCAGCCGCTGCGCCCAATGTGGCGGTTCTTGGCCGCAGTAATGACCTGCTCGCTGATATCCCGCTGGAAACGCTGCGCATCATAGCCAACCTGCAAAAAGCCGCCCTGCTCAAAGGCCACACCGGCATATTTGCGGGAAATGGAAGCATCATAAGCCACCGGCTGGTAGGCCTGCACCATCTCCGCTGTGCCCGTCAGCAGGGGCAGGAAGGCTGCCGACTGCTGGCCGTCGGCCATGTCATAGCCTACAAAATCCGGATTGGTGCTGGCTGTAATGATGCCCTGCGCATCCACCAGATTGATTTCGGATACATCGTACTGCTGCGTCAGCCGGACCAGCTCCGCCTCAGGATTTTCGCTGTCCAGCTCGGCGGCAATCTGGCTGGTCAGCTCCAGTAAATGCTTATCCGACGCATCCTGAATCGCCTGGCGGACATCCTGCAAATTCAGCTTCAGGGTATAGCTGGCCGTGGCCATGGCCAGCTGATTCTGGAAAAAATAGGTGAACACGCCCGTCGCACAGAAAGCCAGCACCACACAAACCAGCAGCCACCGCTGGAAGGTCTGGGCGATTTTCCGAACCGCATGGCCGACTGGTTCCTTCTTGCGGGACAGCTGCGTCACCACGGCGATGGCGCACATCACGGACAGGCTGTTGGCGAGAATCATGGGCACTGCACAGGCGCGCACTACCTCAAAGGCACGCTGAAGCTCATCCATATGCGTCAGGAACACCAGCAGCATATGACAAACCTCAACCGCAATACCGACCGCCAGTCCATAGAACCAGGAAGCCTTGCGATTGTCCATCATGAACCGCCGAACGGCCGCGCCGGTTATGCCCGCCAGGATGGTTCCCAGCGCACCGGCCAGACGGGTGTATTCACTGGCCCCCCACAGCACCGCGAACCAACGCTCGATGCCGCCGATAAAACCGGCAATCAACCCGGCAGGCCAGCCGAATACCAGTCCTGCCGCCAAGGGCGCAGCGTTGCGCACATTGAGGATGGCATCACCCATCGGAATGCCGAATTCCGTGGCCAGAATGGCCAGCACACCAAAAGAAATCCCGATGAGCACCTGCTTTGTCCAAGGAGAACAGGAAGCATAACGCTCGTTTTTCTCAGCCTGATAGGTCACAGCACACAGTGCAGACGGCAACAGCATTGCCATCACGATTCGGAATAGGGTCATGCTCCTATCATCTCCCTCGCTGTTTCGGTTTCGATGGTCCATCATTTCCCGAAGCCTGCTGTGTCCCGCAGCTCCATGAAAGCCTCATCCGGTATCCGGATGGACTGCGCCATGCAGGTCACGGCAAGCCATGCCACGGAGCAGCTGAACCGATGCACGGCTTCGCGCATCAGCATAAACGGAACAGGGCTTCTCCCTCTTTGTGCGGAGAAGCCCTGCTTTGCTGGCGGTGACTGCCAGCACAACGGCTTATTGCAGCTTCTTGATGACGATCATCTCAGCCCGCTGGCCACGGATGGATACCTTGATATCATCCGCCACATGGGTCACAACGGACTTTTCCAGCTCGTCCCACATGGCCCGGGCGTTGTCATCCTTGTCCCGCCACTGGTTCAGCTCGTTCTGGTAGGACATCATGGACCATTCCCAGTCCAGGGTGGCACCGGTGACATCGCCCATCATCGAGGCATGGAACATCGGCATGGAGGGCGCGTCGGCTCCCTGATCGAAGAACTCCAGCAGGCGGCCCATCAGGCCCTTGGCAGCCTCGTTCTTCCCGGAGGAGGAGACAGCCAGCAGCTGATCCCGCTTCTCCATATACATCCGCGAGTTCACCAGCAGGTGCAGCTGATAAACGCCGTCTTCATCCTCAATCCAGAACTGGCCTTCCTTCTCACCGGTGATGGCACGCATCATGCCCATCATTTCTTCGGCCAGAAGGCGCAGATGCAGCGCACCCTTGGGGGAAAGACCCTTGTACGCCGCGACCTTTTCCACCTGATGCAGGGCCGTCTCAATCTGACGGCCGGAGCTGGTCACTGTGATGACATCCGTTTTCATTCATGTACCTCCACAATGTACAATTGCCGCACTTACGCGATATTCAGGATATCGGCAAAGCCCGTCACATCAAAGACCTCGTTCACGATTTCATTGACATGGATAATCTTCATGCCACCCTTGCGTGCCATCACCTTGTGGGCACTGAGCAGAACCCGCAGACCGGCGGAAGAAACATAGTCCAGCTTGGCCAAATCAAGAATCAGGCTCTCCGCGCCGCTCATGGCCTGCTGAAGCTCCGTCTCCAGGGCCGGGGACGTTACGGTATCCAGACGCCCCTCCAGGGCAATGGTCAGTTCGCTGCCGCTCTGCGTCTTGCTGATGGTCATATGCATAATCCTCCTTCAAGTTGGCGCGTGTCAAAACTACGGGTTCATTATAGCACCATTTGTCCAGCCATGTCCAGTCGGGCAAGCGGAAAATCATGATGGCCAGGGACAATTTTCTGATTTTTACCTGCCGGGTTCTTTCGTTACGGGGCAGAATGTGGTAACATATCCGTGATGGGCGCGCCGCGCTGGACGATAACAGCCGCCCGAATCAACAATGCAACGATTGCCCATGCTGTGGCTGGACAGTCAAGGGAAGGAAGCGTGCAGACGCATGAAGGAAATCACGCTGCCGGCTACGGCAGAGAATATCCCCCGGGTGACGGCATTTCTTGACGAGCAGCTGGAAGCGGTGGCATGCTCCATCAAGGCACAGATGCAGCTTGACGTGGCCATGGACGAGCTGTTCAGCAACATTGCCGCCTACGCCTATGCGCCCGGTACCGGCGAGGCCACCGTCCGCTTTGCGTTCGATGAGACCACCCGCACAGTATCCGTCACGCTGATGGACAGCGGCACCCCCTTTGACCCGCTGGCCAAGGCCGACCCGGATATCACCGCCTCTGCCGAAGCCCGAGCCATCGGCGGTCTGGGTATTTTCCTGGTCAAGAAAACGATGGATGGCATGGAATACCGCTACGAAAACCACCAAAACATCCTGACCATCCACAAAAAAATCTGACCCCCAAGGGATCGCGCCAGCGTCGAAGGGGTCAAGGGGCGATGCCCCTTG
>JBJEUL010000224.1:0-2775 GCA_051883835.1 Aristaeellaceae bacterium | reverse complement strand
ATCCGGAGATGAAGCTCATCGGCTCCGCAGGCCCGGACATCACCTCCGAGCGCTATACGGCTGCATGGGACTTCTACAAGGAGGCCTGCCCGAAGAAGGATGGCTTCTGCTATGCCGTGGACGAGCATTACTATGTAAAGCCGGACTGGTTCTACGACCATGTACACTTCTACGACAACTATCCCCGCAACGTGAAGGTGTTCTCCGGCGAATACGCCGCGCATCCTGTCAACGGCATGAACAAGCCCGAAGCCAACAATCTGGAGGGTGCCTTGGCCGAGGCTGCCTTCCTGACCGGCGTGGAGCGCAATGCCGACGTGGTGGTGCTGGCTTCCTACGCGCCGCTGTTCGCGCGCATCGGCTATGCGCAGTGGTCGCCGGACATGATTTGGTTCGATGAGGAAAAGGCCTACGGCACGCCCAGCTATTATGTGCAAAAGATGTACGGCGAGAACATGGGTACCGTGACCATCCCCATGCACGGTCAGGACAAGGTGCTGGAGCAGTCGCACCTGTATGTGAACGTCAGCCTGGACGAGCGCACGGATGAAATCATCATCAAGTGCGTGAATCACAGCGATGCAGCACAGGAAATCGAGCTGGTAACGCCCGTGCAGATGGCGGACAGCATGACGCTGCAAACCCTTACCTGCGCAGATGGTCTGGACAGCTACAACACGCCTGCCGCGCCGGAGAAGGTCAGCACCTGCACCGCCATGCTTGCCTATGACGGCAAGCTGCCTGTTCCTGCCAACAGCTTCGTGGTGGCTCGCGTGAAGCGGAGCTGCTGACCCCATCCCAGGCATTTCACGGCACGGTCAAGGGCTGATGCAGCCCGGATACCCATTGGCCTTTCCACACGGGAAGGCCAATTTGTGATAGGGCGCATCCCCCTGACCGGCAGTCCCCGGGGGCATCCGGCTCATCCTTCCAGCGGCCATGGCGTTATTCTTCCACCCATCCGCATCCGTTGACCAAAGTCGGGCCATGATGTACAATAGGAGCCGGGATGCCCTGCATCCGATACTGATGAAGGCGGTGATCCGAATGGATCTGTTTGATCTGATCGGGCCGGTGATGATCGGCCCCAGCAGCTCGCACACGGCGGGCGCGGCACGCATCGGCCTGACGGCACGCATGCTCCTGGGCGAGGATGTCATCAGCGCGGATATTGGCTTCCATGGCTCCTTCGCCAAGACCTACCATGGACACGGCACGGACAGGGCCATTGTGGGCGGCCTGATGGGCATGCAGGTGGATGACCCGCGCATCCGCAATTCGCTGGATCTGGCGGCAGCGCAGGGCCTGACGCTGCAATTCACGCCCGTGAACATACGCGGCGCGCACCCCAATACCGTCCGCATGACCATTGTCGGCGCAAGCGGACAGCAGCTGACCATGGAGGCTGCCTCCGTGGGCGGCGGGAACATCGAGGTGCATCGGCTCAACGGCCTCAACGTCACCTTTAGCGGCAAGGAAAACACGCTCATCATCCACCACAAGGACACGCCCGGTGAAATCGCAGCAGTGACGGGCGTGCTGGCCCGGGGCAGCATCAACATCGGCAACATGTCGGTCTACCGGCGTGGCGCAGGTGCGGATGCCATGATGGTGCTGGAGCTGGATGGTCTGCTGAGCGAGGACATGCTGTCGGAAGTACGCGCAGTGAAGGGCATTCAAAGCGCGATTTTCCTGAAAAGGAGGTCTTGCTGATGGACTTTACCTTGAAAGAATGGGTGAACCTGGCCGGCAAGGGAAGCATCGCAGGCGCGGCGGTGCAGATGCAGGCCCACGAATCCGGCATGACGGCGGAGGAAGTCCGCGCCGTGATGCTCAACCACCTGCACTGCATGCAGGATGCAGTCAAGGAGGGCCTGGATGAAACACTGCGCTCCGTCAGCGGCCTGACCGGCGGACAGGCCGCCATGCTCATGAAGCGTCTGCGCACGGGCAAGTCCCTGTGCGGCAGCCTGCTGGGCAAGGCGGAAGCCTACGCGCTGGCTACGGCGGAATGCAACGCCTGCATGGGCAAAATCGTGGCTGCCCCCACGGCGGGTGCCTGCGGTATCCTGCCCGGCGCGGTGCTGGCCATGATGGAGGAACGGAACATCAGTGAGCGCAAGGCCGTGGACGCGCTGTTCGTGGCCGCGGCGATTGGGCAGACCATCGCCACCCGGGCCAGCATCTCCGGCGCAGAGGGCGGCTGTCAGGCGGAGTGCGGCTCTGCGGCAGCCATGGCGGCGGCTGCACTGTGCTTTCTGGATGGCGGCACGGCCCGGCAGTGCGTGGACGCGGCAGCCTTTGCGCTGATGAACCTGCTGGGGCTGGTCTGTGACCCGGTGGGCGG
This sequence comes from Aristaeellaceae bacterium, assembly GCA_051883835.1. Classification (GTDB taxonomy): domain Bacteria; phylum Bacillota; class Clostridia; order Christensenellales; family Aristaeellaceae; genus UBA11524. The sequence goes on along the minus strand of JBJEUL010000224.1, from coordinate 428 downwards.
GCTGGTGGAGGTGCCCTGCGTGTACCGCAATGTGGGTTCCTCCGGGGTGGCGTTCACGGCGGCGGACATGGCATTGAGCGGCATTCAGTGTCCCATTGACCCGGACGAGGTCGTGGCAGTGATGAAGGAAGTAGGCGACTGTCTGCCATCCAGCCTGCGGGAAACCGGGGAAGGCGGCTGTGCCTCCTGCCCCAGCGTCCGCGCCAAGCTCTGCCGGGAGCAGCCATAACCCCCCCCTCTCCAAGGGAACGCGCCAGCGGAAAGGGGTCAAGGGGCGATGCCCCTTGTGGGGTGCAGGGGTGAAGCCCCTGCGCAGGTCTGGGCGGCAGCCCAGCGCAACACGTTGAATACATCAAAAAGGAAAAGAGAACCGCGCGAGTTTCCAAGCAGACGACGCAGTTCGTCCGCGCCGGAAACGGCAGGTTCCA
>JBJEUL010000223.1:0-12107 GCA_051883835.1 Aristaeellaceae bacterium | reverse complement strand
GGCGACATTTCGTCGCCTTACTCGTCTGCAAGTTACTGCCCAATGGGGTTTCGTATCCGGTGCATGGCCGGAGGATTGGCACTTATCCCCGTTACCCTCGTTCCCTCGTTCCCTCGTTCCCCCGTTCCCTCCACTGGAGTTTCCTTCATCTCACATGCTCTCCCGTGTGTAGCAGGCCGCGTGCCGCAGGTTCTGCGTCGCGCCGCGCCCTCCGCGCGGCGGGACTCCTGCAAGGGAAAGAACCAAGTATAGGCCCCCCCGAAAGGGAGTCCAGAGGGGCAATGCCCCTCTGGCGGGGTGCAGGGGCAGAGCCCCTGCCTCACGCCCTCCCCCGCTTCACAAGGCAGATGCCAGTCAGCATTAGGATGGGGAAGATGATGGCGACGGAGAGACCGGCTTGGAGCTGACCCTGTGATGCATCGGCTACAAGGCCGACAACGGTGGGGCCGGTGGAACAGCCAAGGTCGCCGGCGAGGGCCATCAGGGCGTACATGGCGGTGCCGCCGCCGGGGAGAGCCTGTGCGGCCATACTGAAGGTGCCGGGCCAGAAGATGCCCACGGAGAAACCGCAAATGGCACAGCCCAGCATACCGAGCAGCGGCTGACCAGACCATGCCGCCACTGCATAGCACAGCATGCACAGCACACAGCTGGCTATCATGAAGCCTCGCAGGGGGATGCGCTCGGCGTACTTGCCATAGATGGCGCGGGCCAGGCCCATCAGGGCAGCAAAGGTGCAGGGGCCTGCCAAATCACCCAGTGTCTTGTTGATGCGCAGTCCCAGCTCCGCATAGGCGGAGGCCCATTGGCTCATGGCCTGTTCGGAGGCCCCGGCACACACCATCAGCCCCAGCAGCAGCCAGAAAGCAGGCTGACGCAGCAGACGGCCCAGCGAGAGCTTCTCATGCCCTGCCGTCACATCCGCCAGCGGCACCAGACGGAACAGCACCACATTCCCCAGCGGAATCAACGCCCACAGGCAAGCCAGCACCGGCCAGCTTGCTTCCCCGAATACCGCCAAAAAGGCCGTTGTCACCAGCACCAGGGCCACATGCCCCCAGCAATAGAAGGAATGCAGCAGACTCATCGCCGCTTCCTTGCGCTTGGTGGGACAAGCCTCCACAATGGGGCTAATCAATACTTCAATGATGCCCCCGCCAATGGCGTACAGCACCACGGCAATCATCAGCCCCGCATAGGCAGGCATCACATGGGGCAGAACGGCCAGCCCCAGCAGTCCCGCCGCCGCACACACATGCGCCGCCATGATGCACGGACGATAGCCAATCCTGTCCACCACACGGGCGGAAATCAGGTCAACGGCCAGCTGCACGGCAAAGTTCACCGTGGTGATGGTGGTAATCTGCGCCAGACTCAGGCTGAAATCCCGGGCAAAAATCAGGAACAGCAGCGGCGCAAAATTGTTGACAATGGCCTGCGTCACATACCCCAGATAGCTGGCATAAATGGTGGCGTTGTAGTTCTGACGGACGGATGTGTGCATCCGCGTTTCCTCCTTGGTGCGTGTGTCATTCGGGCCGGTGCAGAAGGGCCGCCTTATTCATCGTCCTCATCGTCCTCGAAGTCCTCGAAGTCAAACCAGAACGGCTCGTAAGCCTCCTCGATGCGGCGGGTGCATGCCCGCACCAGCCTGTCGGTATACTCATCCAGCACAAACTCCCGGTAATCCCATGGTCTGGCATTGTCATTGTAGAAGAACGGCTCATCCGTATGCCCCTGCCGGTCAATCTGCCCAACCAGGTCCCGCAGCTCATCCACATACACGTCATCCAGAATGCCTCGGCCCGCTCCCTCGATGATGTGCGGATAGCTCATGCCACGCCCCTTGGGCATCGGCTCCACGGACAGCAGCTCAAAGCCAAAGACCTGCTCCGTCCCGAAGTCATACACCATGCGCAGCCTGTCGCCTACCGACAAATGCAGCTGATACAGCTTGTAGTCCCGCATGTCCAGCTGCTCGTCCGGGTCCGTCTCATCATCGGGTATCTGATAGCACTGTTCCCCATACTCGAACTCAAACATGTGATACGCCAGCGTGTCAAACATGGCCAGCGTCAGGTAGCCCAGCTGATCCAGCCTGTAATTGGAGGACACCTGCACCTTACGCCAAATCTTGTCCTCCAGCCCTTCATAAACAACGCGCCATGTATAAACCTGTGTAGCCATTGCCATCCCCTCCTTACTTATGCACAGTGTACACCATTCCTCCCCTTCCACGCAAGCCCTCCGCACCAAAATAGCCCCGGATTCGCGTCGCGCCGCGCCCTCCGCGCGGCGTGACCCCTGCAAAGGAAGGAACCAAGTATCGGCCCCCCGAAAGGGAGTCCAGAGGGGCAATGCCCCTCTGGCGGGGTCGAGGGGCATAGCCCCTCGCGTCTCCCCCATTTCCAAGCGTGTTCGCCTTGCCAAGGGAGAAGGTTCCTACTATAATAGTAGACAGCTGAAACAAGGGAGGTGCGGTCATGAACGTTGACCAGCTGGCGGACAAGCTGCGGCAGGATCCATTGTTCATGGAAAATGTGGTGCGCTGGGAGGTGCTGCCGGCGCGTGCGGCGCAGTATGCCCCCTTCCCGGAGGGGTTGGACGAGCGGCTCCGGCCTGTGCTGGAGAAGCGCGGCGTGCATCAGCTCTACAGCCATCAGGCCTCCGCCGTGGCCGCAACCCTGCGCGGCGAGGACGTGGTGGTCGTCACGCCCACAGCATCGGGCAAAACCATGTGCTACAACCTGCCGGTGCTCTCCGCCATCCTCCGCAATGAGGACAGCCGCGCCCTGTACCTGTTCCCCACCAAGGCCCTCTCAGCCGACCAGGTCAGCGAGCTGTACGAGCTCATCGAGGACATGGGCGTGGACATCAAGACCTACACCTATGACGGCGATACCCCCGGCGCAGCCCGGCGGGCGGTGCGTCAGGCGGGGCATATCGTGGTGACAAATCCCGACATGCTCCATTCCGGCATCCTCCCCCACCATACCAAGTGGGTCAAGCTCTTTGAGAATCTGCGCTACATCGTCATTGACGAAATCCATACCTACCGCGGCGTGTTCGGCTCCAATCTGGCCAACGTGCTGCGCCGCCTGATGCGCCTGTGCGCCTTCTACGGCAGCCATCCGCAATTTATCCTCTGCTCCGCTACCATCGCCAACCCCAAGGAGCTGGCCGAAACCCTCACCGGACGGCCCGTCACCCTCATTGACAACAACGGCGCACCCATGGGACAAAGGCATTTCGTGTTCTACAACCCGCCGGTCATCAACCGCCAGCTGGGCATCCGCAAGGGCGTCATCCCCGAAACCCGCGCCATTGCCGGCATGCTGCTGAAAAACGGCATTCAAGCGATTACCTTCGCCCGCTCCCGCCTGACCGTGGAGGTGCTGACCAAGTACCTGAAAGACCTCGTTCGTGACCCGCTGGGCAACGCGGGACGGGTGCGGGGCTATCGCGGCGGCTACCTGCCCACCCAGCGGCGGGAAATCGAGCGTGGCCTGCGCGCCGGACATATCGACGCGGTGGTCTCCACCAACGCGCTGGAGCTGGGCATTGACATCGGTGCGCTGGATGCCTGCGTGCTGTGCGGCTATCCCGGCACCATCGCCAGCGCGTGGCAGCAGGCAGGCCGCGCCGGACGGCGAAAGGGCACAAGCATCGTGTTTTTCGTGGCCTCCTCGGCGGCCATTGACCAGTACATCGTCAGCCACCCGGACTATTTCCTCCACCAGTCCCCGGAGCATGCCCTGCTGAACCCGGACAACCTGTTCATCCTGCTCAGCCACTTCAAGTGCGCGGCCTTTGAGCTGCCCTTTGAGGACGGGGACGCCTTCGGCAATGCCCCCGCGCCGGAGGAATACCTGTCCTGTCTGGAGGATATGAGCATCCTGCGCCATGTGAATGGCCGCTACCACTGGAGTGCCGAGGACTTCCCCGCCAGTGAAATTTCCCTGCGCTCCTCCTCGGCGGAGGAAAACTTCGTCATCATCGACATCACCGACCCGGCGCATCACCGGGTCATCGGGGAAATGGACCGCTACACCGTGCCCATGCTCCTGCACGAAAATGCCATCTACATGCACGAGGCCCGGCAGTATCAGGTGGAAAAGCTGGACTTCGATGCCTGCAAGGCGTTCATCCGCCAGGTGGATGTGGGCTACTACACCGATGCCAACCTGAACGTCAACCTGAGCCTGCTGGACATCGAGAAGCAGGAGCAGGCTCCCTCCGGGCGCATGCACGCCCTGGGCGAGGTGAAGGTGACAACGCTGGTCACCATGTTCAAGAAGATACGCTTCGATACCCACGAAACGCTGGGCTTCGGCCATGTGCGCCTGCCGGAAACGGACATGCACACCACCGCCATGTGGTGGACGCTGCCCGATGCGCTGGCCACCCGCTTCGACAGCGACACGCTGAAAAACGGCATGCTGGCCGTCACGAACCTGCTGCGCATCGTTGCGCCGCTGTACCTGATGTGCGCCCCGCAGGATGTGGCGGTGCTCTATCAGGTGAAAAGCCCCATCACGGACAAGCCCACCGTCATCCTCTACGACAACTGTCCCGGCGGCGTAGGGCTGGCCCACAAGGCCTACAGCATGCAGAACCTGCTGCTGGAAAAGGCCCTGCAAATCGTCACGGACTGCCCCTGTCCGCAGGGCTGCCCCTCCTGCGCGGGGCCTGTGGGTGAAATCGGGCAGACGGGCAAGCAAACCGCCGTGGTGCTGCTGCGGGAACTGCTGGAGATGAGGTGACAGGCATGAATCTGCGAGACAAGCTCCGCGCCGTCACGGCCAAGCCCGACAAGCCGCCTGCCGCACCTGTCAGGACATATACCGGCTGCTGGTCATGCAGCGAGGAACGGGAGCTGGCGGAATTTCCCCACGCCTTTGAGCTGACGCGGCGCACGGTGATGCTCATGCAGGGCGAGGACATGCCCCTGGCCTTCGACCCACGGCGCATCCTGTATCTGGATACGGAAACAACGGGGTTTGCCGGTGCGGGGACGGTGGCCTTTCTGGTGGGCACGGGGCGGCTGTCGGATGAGGGCTTCACGGTGCGGCAGTACCTGATGCGGGACTATCCGGAGGAGCCGTTTTTGCTGGAGCAGGTCGCCCGGGAATTGGCGGATGCGGATGTCATCTGCACCTTCAACGGGCGCAGCTTTGACGTGCCGCTGCTGCGGGACAGGTTCCTGATGAACCGCATGCGCACCGCCTGCCTGGACAAGCCCCACATCGACCTGCTGCACATGGCGCGGCGTGTATGGAAGCTGCGGCTGAACCGCTGCAATTTGGGTCGGCTGGAGGAAGCGGTGCTGGGCGTGGGCCGCACGGGGGATATTCCCGGCGGCGAGGTGCCGCAGCGGTTTTTCAGCTACCTCAAAACGGGGCAGTTTGACCTCCTGCGGGATGTCATCCGGCATAACGCGCAGGATATCGCCAGCCTGTGCGTGCTGCTCAGCTACATGGCGTGGCTCTACGAGCACCCGGAGTGCGTGACCTTCGGGGAGGATGTGTATTCGATGGGCGTGGCCCTGGAGCGGATGAAGCATCCCGAGGAAGCGCGCCGGTGCTACCGTCTGGCCACAGGGAAGATGAAAACCCCCGGGCAGCTGCGTCTGGCCCGGAGCTACCGCCGCGCCGGGGACAAGGGGCAGGCCCGGGAAATCTGGCAGGCCATGGTCATCCGCCATGAAGGGGGCGTGGAGCCGTATATCGAGCTGGCCAAGCATTTCGAGCATGTGGAAAAGGACATCCCCGCCGCGCTGGAAATGACCCGCCGGGCCATGATGCTGCTGGCCGAGCCCACGCTTCTTGATTCTCAGGCTGTACAAACGACGCGAAATGCGCTACAATACCGTTACGACCGCCTCAAAGGCAAGCTGCACCGGCAAGGCAGCGATTCGGTCAAGGGTTGACGGCTTCCTGCACGGAAGCCCGGCCCGGCCCGCAAGGAATGGAAGGAGCTGTTCATCCATGGGACTGATGGCATTGATGAAGGCCCGCAAGGCTGCAACATTGCAGTCCAAGGGGGATGTACAGGGCGCAATGACCCTGTATGAGGAGGCCCTGAGCAAGGGGCTGGACGATATGCGGATGATTCTGGCCTATACCGTGCTGCTCATCCGCAACGGTGAGTATCAGAAGGCCAAGGATATTCTGGTCAGCAAGCAGAAGCTGCCCATGAGCGCGGAGCAGAAGGCCACGCTGTTCATGAACTATGCCGTGTGCTGCCACAAGCTGGGCGACATGGACAGGGCCATTGCGCTGCTGGAAAAGCAGCATCAACACCAGCCCATGGGCATGATTTATCAGACGCTGGGATATCTCTATGTGGAGAAGTTCGACGCGGCCAACAAGGCTGCGCTTCTGCCCGTGCTCAAGGCGCAGGCGGAGCAGCAGGCCGCCGAGGAAGCCGAGCGTGCCGTACGCATTGCCCGCGCCGCCTTGGATGCGCCGGACGGTCAGGAAGCCGCCCCTGCCGCGCAGCCCGTCAAGCCTGTGAACGCCGAGGAAATTTGGCAGGCGCAAATGGAAGCGGCCCTTGCGTTCCTTCAGAGCGGCGTGGAATACGACGATGCCGACCCCATCGTACTGGACAACATGGGCGAGTTCTACTACCGCGTGCTGGGCGACAAGGAGCAGGCCAGGGTCTGGTTCGACAAGGCCATTGAGGAGAAGGAAGGGCAGATTGACACCCTCTGGTTCCTCAGCCGCTACGATTTGGAAAAGGGCGACAAGGCTTCGGCCATTGCCCGGCTGGAGAAGGCTCTGGAGGGCCGCTTCTCTCCGCTGAACTACGCCACCAAGGAAAAGGTGGAACAGGAGATTGCGCGGCTGAAGGCGTAAAAAATATGCGCCCATGGTGAAGCTTTTCCTGCCGCCATACGTTGATAGGATGGAGGCATGCGCAAAGGCGGCACACCGGGAACATCAGGCGGCCCTGCGGCCCATGATGTTCCCGGCGCAGCTCCCCCGCAGGAATCCATTGCAAGAAAGCGAGGTACATAGGCCCATGATGGAGAACAATACCCCCGCCGCAGCGGAGGAAAATCAGGAGGCAACGCAACCGACCGTGCGTCCTAACAGGAAGAACAAGCCCAAGAAGCCCCTTTGGCGGGAAATCGTGGAATGGATTGTGACGCTGGCGGTCGCTGTGGCCATCGCGCTGGTCATCCGCACGTTCCTCTTTGAGCCGGTACGGGTGGACGGTCACTCCATGGATGACACGCTGGCCAATGGCGAGGTCATGTTCGTGACCAAGCCTGAGTATCTTTTCGGCACGCCCGAGCGGTTCGATGTGGTCATCTGCCACTATCCGGGCCGGGGCAATACGAACTTCGTCAAGCGCGTGGTGGGTCTGCCCGGGGACGTGGTGCAGATTACCGGCGGGTACCTGTATATCAACGGGGAGAAGTATGAGGAGGACTATCTCACGCATCGCCCCAACTATGAAATGGAACCTTATCAGGTGCCCGAGGGACAGTATTTTGTGCTGGGCGACAACCGCTCCAACTCCAATGACAGCCATCTCATTGGCCCCATTGACGAGTCGATGATCATGGGCAAGGTGCATCAGGTGATTTTCCCGCTGAGCGCGTGGCGCAGCATCGAGTGAGCAGCCACACTTCATGCGGCATGCATGGCAGTACGCCGTACATGCCGCATTGTCCATTCACGGGCCATGCCCGGGCAGGCAGGCGGGACTTGACTGCTCCTGTCAGCAAGCGGGGCTGTGCGCCCCGGCCAATTCATCAAGGGGGTTTGCATGAACGTAAAACTGATAACGGGTTTGATGACCCTGCTGTTTTCCCTGTCCCTCATGCAGTGGCAGGAGCCCTGCGTGCCGGAACCACACGCCTACACCTATCAGGACAGCGAGCGTTCCATTGTCATCAATACCATCGAGGTCGACAAATCGGTCGGGTATGTGGTGGATGTGCAGCTGCGCAGCGCATCCGGCTTCCACGTTGCCAGCCCGGCGAAAGGCATTGGGCGGATGACCGCCATGCTCAAGGACACGGGTGCCGTGCTGGCCGTCAACGCGGACAATTACCGCAGCCACGGCTCGGGGGTTATCATCCGGGATGGTGTAGTCCTGCGCCGCAAGAGCAGCACCCGGCATTTGATGTCGGTGTATCCTGACGGCTCTTTGCAGGTCATCACGGACCGCAAGGCCGAAACCCCTTCCGCGCTCAGCGCACGGCTGCTGGAGGAGGGCGTGCTGCACACCTTCGAGTTCGGGCCGCTGCTGGTGGAAAACGGGCAAGCTGTTACCTTTCCGAAAACCTTCAAGCTGATTACCACCAATCCCAACCGACGGGAGCCGCGCACGGCCATTGGCATGATATCGCCGCTGCATTATGTGATTGTGGTGGTGGATGGTCGGCGGCCCGGGTATTCGGAGGGGATATCGCTGCAGACGCTGCAAAGCATCTTCGTAGAGCTTGGTGTCCAGACGGCCTTCAATCTGGACGGCGGCGGCTCCACGGAGCTGTGGTTTCAGGGTGAAATCATCAACCGTCCCTCCGGCAAAGGCGAGCGCGGCCTTTCCGACTGCATCTGGTTCTAACCTCTCCAAGGGACCGCGCCAGCGTCGAAGGGGTCAAGGGGCGATGCCCCTTGTGGGGTGCAGGGGCAAAGCCCCTGCGCAGGTCTGGGCGGCAGCCCAGCGCAACCGGTTGAATCAATCCAAAGGAACAGAGAAAACGAGAGTTTCCAAGCAGACGACGCAGTTCGTCCGCGCAGGAAACGGCAGATTCCTTGGACAACATCGGAGCGACCCCATCCACCATCCCAGCAACGCATCCGAAAAACAGCCTGCTGGGATGGCGGAAGCTTGAGCAATCCATCGGAACTCATCGGTATCAAAGCACCATGATTTCATCCACGATTTCACGAACGGTTTTATTGCTTGTTTCGATTTTTATCGTATCCAGAGCTTGATACATAGGAATTCTTGCAACACTTCTATCAATAACATCAGCGGTGCGAATCCCTCGTGCCACATCTGCTTTTAATCTGTTTTGCAGATTCATCTCATCGACAGTCAGTGAGATTTTTTTCATTGTGCAATGCTCTGTATCAAGTTCGTTAATTATGCTGTCAATAACAGATTGCTTGTGCATGACCCAACAAAAAATAATATTTTCATAAGCCGTACAGTGGATAAAACTATTCAGCAAATAGCAAATATTGCGCATTACCATCGCTTTAGTTTCATCGGTCACTTGAAGTGGACTGGCATCCCAACACCAATCACCATCAAGAAATACGCTATGATTCAAATCCCTTTTCAACTGCTGGCTTACTGTGGTTTTGCCAACGCCCATCGTTCCACCGATTAAATAAAGTGTTTTCATAAATAGCCTCGTAAATGACGATTTGTTGTCTTGGCTCATTGACATTCAGACGCAAAGCTCACCCATTACACGGTTCTCCAGGACAGCGCAGGGAGTGGCTTTGGCGGGGATGCAGGCTTCGGAACCTGCCGTTTCCTACGCGGACGAACTGCGTCGTCTGCTTGGAAACTCTGGTGTTTTCCGATTCCTTGTTTGCTTTTGGAACCTGTTGCGCTGGGCTGCCGCCCAGACCTGCGCAGGGGCCTTGCCCCTGCACCCCACAAGGGGCATCGCCCCTTGACCCCTTCGACGCTGGCGCGTTCCCTTGGAGATGGTTGAATATGGAAAGGCGGCTCCCCTGTCATGGAGGAGCCGCCTTGATTTGTCAGACAATTACACCTTGAAGTTCACGGACTTGTCGCCCTGGTCGTTCTTGCCGAACTCGTAATCGTTGCCGGGCAGGACAGCGTTGAGGATGATGCCCACCAGCGCAGCCACCGCCAGACCGGACAGGCTGATCTGAATGCCGAACACGGTGAAGGCAATGGCACCCGCATTGGAGAAGTTGATGCCCAGAGCCAGAGCCATAATCAGCGCGGCGATGATGACGTTGCGGCTCTTGGTGAAGTCCACCTGATTTTCCACCACGTTGCGCACACCGACAGCGGAAATCATGCCGTAGAGAATCAGGCTCACGCCGCCGATGGTCGCCGTGGGCATGCAGGACACCAGCGCGGCGAACTTGGGGCAGAAGGAGAACAGCACCGCGATGACCGCCGCCAGACGCACCACCTTGGGCTCGTAGACCTTGGTCAGGGCCAGCACGCCGGTGTTCTCACCGTAGGTGGTGTTGGCAGGGGCACCGAACAGGGCAGCCAGCGCAGTGGCTGCGCCGTCACCCAGCAGGCTGCGGTGCAGGCCGGGGTCAGCGATGAAGTTCTTGCCCACGGTGGAGGAAATGGCGCACATGTCGCCGATGTGCTCGATGATGGTCGCCAGAGCGATGGGCATCATCATGGCGATGGCAGAAGCCAGCAGGCTGCCGTTCACGCCCTCGGTGGCGAAGGAGAACACGGTGTCCTTCATCTGGAAGGGCAGGCCAATCCAGGCAGCGTCCTTCACGGGCGTGAAGTCCACCATGCCGCACACGGCCGCCACCACATAGGAGACCACAACGCCCAGCAGGATGGGGATGATTTTGACCATGCCCTTGCCCCAGATGTTGCACACCACCACGATGGCCACAGCCAGCAGGGCGACGGGCCAGTTGGCCGCGCAGTTGTTCACGGCGGAGTTGGCCAGCGTGATGCCGATGCAGATGATGATGGGGCCGGTCACAATCGGCGGGAAGAAGCGCATGACCTTGCTGGCACCGAAGGCCTTGAACAGGGCCGACAGGATGACGTACAGCAGGCCCGCGCAGGCAACGCCCACGCCCGCATAGGGAATCCAGTTGACAGCCGCCGCGCCCTCGGCCAGATTGGCATTGTATTCGCTCACCAGGCTGTTCACCGCGAAGTAGCCGCCCAGGAACGCAAAGGAGGAGCCCAGGAACGCGGGCACCTTACCCTTGGTCAGCAGGTGGAACAGCAGCGTGCCCAGGCCCGCGAACAGCAGCGTCGCGCTCACGCTCAGGCCGGTCAGGGTCGGTACCAGCACCGTTGCGCCGAACATGGCGAAAACATGCTGGAAGCCCAGCAGCAGCATCTTGCCGGGCTGGAGATTGGTGTTGCTCTTGGTCATGGTGGACATCTCCCTTTTTTCCCTCATTGGTAGGTCGGTCAGAAACATTGCCAAGCATGTATGTGTACCGGGTGGCCCCGGTGATCACCTTTGTGTGCGCAGCCTTAACGGTTGCGGCGGCCCTCATACAGCGCGACACCGTCGCCGCCGTCAATCTCCTCCACCGCCACGCCGATGCGCTCATTCTGGGAGGTGGGCACGTTCTTGCCCACAAAGTCCGGGCGGATGGGCAGCTCACGGTGGCCGCGGTCAATCAGCACAGCCAGACGGATTTTGGCCGGGCGGCCCTGGTCGAGGATGGCATCCATGGCGGCGCGCACGGTGCGGCCCGTGTGCAGCACGTCATCCACCAGCACCACAATCTTGCCGGTCACATCCACGGGCAGGTTCTTTTCCTGTACGGCGATTTGCAGGTCGCTGGGGTCGCGGTCATCGCGGTACATGGTGATATCCACCTCGCCCACGGGCAGCTGCACCTGCTCATATTTGGCGATGATATCCGCCAGCCTCTGGGCCAGCGGGACACCTCTGCGCCGGATACCCACGAACACCACGTCCCCGATGGGGTCCAGCTGCTCCATCATCTCATGGGCCATGCGGATGAGCGCACGGTTCATCGCGTCACCGGCCATCAATTGCGCCTTGGGAATGCCGCCTGTCATCATAATGGCGTACCTCCTTCACAACAACCTGCCCCATGGGCAAAAAGAAAACGCCTCTCCCGTTGCAGCTGGAAGGGCGCACACAGTCCTTGTTCGCGGTTGAATCACTGCGCTGCCTTTTCAGCCTCTCGGGGCTGTCCTTAAAGGGTCGCTTGGATTACCACGCGGTAGTATAGCATGCTTTGCCCGGTTTGTAAAGCGGCATGGGCGAACTTTTTACGCGTTTTTTTGCGGATGATTCGTCTGAAGGGAGCATGGTGGCGTGGCGGGAGGCGTTGGTCGCTTCGATGCAGTGTGCGGAACCTGCCGTTTCCAGCGCGGACGAACTGCGTCGTCTGCTTGGAAACTCA
>JBJEUL010000222.1:1451-2777 GCA_051883835.1 Aristaeellaceae bacterium | reverse complement strand
GTAACCGTCAAACCACGCCACGCATAAGCACGGCCAGCAGGGAGCAATGCCTCTGCTGGCCAAACCAAATTAAGCGGAAACCCTGCAAGAATCGGGAGCAACCCAGGGAAACAGACCTTCTGCATCCACACCGCGCTTCGCTGCCGTATCAATCAGCCAGGTCAGATACCGCCAGGGATCCAGCCCGTTCTCAATCGCCGTCTGAATCAGGCTGAAGATGACCGCACTGCCCTGAGCACCGCCCTGTGTGTTGGCAAAGAGGAAGTTCTTGCGGTCGATCACGAAGGGCTTGATGCTGCGTTCAGCACGGTTGTTGCTGATTTCCAGCCGACCATCCTTGAGGTAGTTGACCAGGTAAGGCCATTGTTCCTTCAGGTAATGCAGCGCCTTCCCCAGCGCCGAGTTCGGTGCAGCAGTACGTGAATTTGCCCACGCCAAGATCGCGTCCAGAAGAGGCTTTGCCTGTTTCTGACGCGCTTCATATCGCAATGCTGCGGGCTTGTCTGCGAGCTCCTGCTCAATGGCGAAGAGCTGGTTGCAGTAATCAAGCCCCTGCCAGGCAGCGCTGTTCTTGGCCTTCCCCTTGGGCAAGGACTTCAAGGCCTCGTCGAACTTGCGCCGCGCATGAGCCCAGCAGCCTACCACCACGATCTCCTCCGGCAGCCTGTGGTAGCCCGCATAGCCGTCCGTGTGCAGATAGCCCCGGAAGCCCTCCAGGAAGGCTGTCGGATGCTTCGCGCCCCGTCCCGGCTGGTACTCGTACAGCACAATGGGACGTTCGCTGGCATCGCTGTTTCCGCTGTCAGCAACACTGAGCCCACCTGTCCGATACAGCCACATATAGCTCTCGGACTGCGGCTTTTTCCCCGGCTCATGCAGCACCTGCAGCGTCGTTTCGTCGGCGTGGAGCACCTCGCGGCGAAGAAGCTCCCGGTGCAGTGCGTCGTAAACCGGCGTCAGGTAGTCTGCCGCTGCTCGCAGAATCCAGTTGGACATCGTCTGCCGGCTCAGGTGGATGCCCTGACGGTTCATCTCCTGCTCCTGGCGGTACAGCGGCGATCCCATGACGAACTTCTGCACCATGATGTGGGCAAGGGCCTCCGCGGTAGCGAAGCTGCCCCGAATGACAGACTTCTCCCGCTCAGCTGTCGTTACTGGCGTTTCGATGTCATTCTGGTCGCAATTCCGGCAGGCATATGCGTAGTAGCGGTGTTCCACCACAATGACCTGTGCCGGGATGATCTTGAGCTTGCGGACGACTTCTTTCCCGATCTCCTGCATGGTCTCGCCACAGATGGGGCATTCCAGCTCCTCCTGGGGGACGCG
>JBJEUL010000222.1:0-1351 GCA_051883835.1 Aristaeellaceae bacterium | reverse complement strand
TCATGCTTCTTGTGGCGCTTGTGAGCCGCGACAAGGGTTTCCTGCTTGTCCTGGGCTGCCTCCTGGTCGGCGATGACTTCCGCCTCGTTGAACAGGAAGCTCAGCTGCTGGCTGCCGTCGTCCACCGTCTTCTCGCTGGACGCGCCGAACCGCTTGTGCTGCGCCAGACGAAGCGCTTCCCTCAGCGCGGTGACCTGCTGTTCCAGCTCAGCTACCTTGCCTTGGGATGCATTCAGTTCGGCCTGAAGCTGCTCGTATTCCTTGCGGGAAACCACGTCGGCAGTATGATTTTCGGGCTTTTGTTCCATGTGGTTCCCTCCGTCCTACGGCGATTTCTCGCCGCGTTTTTTGCTGCTTCCATGATACCACAAAGGCAGCAAATTGGACAAGTGGAGCCAGACTTCCGCCAAAAACGCAGGCTGTATTTCCGCTGTATTTTTTCGGGATTTACACGATCTCCAGCCCCTTGACAGGCTTGTGCGCCTTGGGCTGGTCTATGCTCAATCCCTCCATGAGCCAGCGGTACTGCTGCGATGTCAGCGCTCGGGCTTCGCTTTCCTTTCTCGGCCACTGGAAGCTGCCGGACTCCAGCCGCTTGTACAGCAGCACGAAACCGTTGCCTTCCCAGTACAGCGCCTTGATCCGATCCCGCCGCCGTCCGCAGAACAGGAACAGCGTGTTGCTGAACGGATCCAGGTCGAATTCCAGCTTCACCAGCGCAGACAGCCCGTCGATGCCCCGTCGGAGGTCGGTGTATCCGCAGCAAATGTACACCTTCTCCGCACCGGTGAAATCGCTCAGCATGACTTCACCGCCCGCAGTACGGCCTCTACCGTGGCAGCGTCTGCGCCATTGTGAACGGCCAGTTCAACGCTGCCGATCTGAACGGTGACGGCGATTTCGCTGCGATTCCTGGCCTGCGGTGTGATTTCTGCAAACCTCTTTTCCTGCTGGTTCTGCGTCAGCTCGTACAGCCGACGCTGCCATTTGTAGTACGTCTGCTCGCTGACACCGTTTTCCCGGCACCATGTCTTGACGCTCAGCCCGCTGCTTCGGCATGCGGATACCCGCTCGGCCCATTCGCTCAGCTTTCGCTGCTGGTTAACTGTCTGCAACCCTGTTTCCATATTCGCTCCCCCTGACTGACGGATACTCTCTGCACAGTATCGCTGACTCGTCGCGACTGTGCGGATACGATCCCTACAGTCGCCGCGGCTCGCTGATACTGCGCGGAGTCTCTTTATATTGTCAGGGAAACTGGATGGTGGGGGTAGGTACGGGCTTATTTGACGCTTACGGGGTAACAGAAATTCCTTGCCCGTCAAGGGTAAATGAACAGCGGCTGCGCCGC
>JBJEUL010000221.1:0-2782 GCA_051883835.1 Aristaeellaceae bacterium | reverse complement strand
GCATGATGATGCGGGGCTGAATGTGCAGGTGATCAAAGCGCTGCATCAGAATCCGGTTCTGCACGGAGTCCTGATGGAAGAGCAGGATGTTCTGCTGATCCAGCTGCTCCATATCCAGCCGGTCAAGCGCGGCCAGCGGGTGATTGGGGCATACGCAGAAGACCAGCTCGTCGTGGGAGAGCACATGGGCGTGGAACTTGTCCGTGCAGGGATCCTCCATGTTGATGATGCCCACGTCCAGCAGCTCGTCCATCACCAGCGTGCAGGCGCGCATGGAGCTGTATTCCTTGAGCACCAGCCAGACCTCCGGATGCTCGGCGTGAAACGCCTCCAGCAGCTCCGGAAAGAAGACCATGGAGAGCATCGGCGGAATGCCGATGCTCACTTTTGTTGCTTTAGGAGAAATTGTTGATGTCCCCTTGACCTGGAGTGGACTCCATGCTGTATACTCTACCTGAGGTGATGAATGGTGACCATCAGGCAGGTCTGCAGCCATGACGACGTGATGCAAAAAGCGTATCGTCTCGGTCTTGCGCTGTAAGCGTGCAAAAGGAAGGCGTTCTGTCGGAGGCATGTTCCGCGATCAGGACGTCGGGGCCAGGAAGACGTGCGGATTCTCTTTGCACAGATGCATCCCTCGGGGGCTTTCCGAAGCGGAAGGCTCCCGTTTCTGCTGTTTTGGCCTCAAAAATGACAAGCGTGTTTTGTGCCCGCCGGTTTCCGCCCTTTACATTCAGACATCTTTATGGTATGCTGTATTGACTGAACGATCGTTCAATGAAATGAGGTGGAGAGACGATGAGAGAACGCGATGAACAGGCGTTTCAGCGGAAAAAGGCGGAGATCATGGAAGCCTGCTTTGGCTGCTATGCGGAAAACGGCCTGACCGGAACGGGCATACAGGCGCTGGCCGATGCCTGCGGCCTGTCCAAAGCCAGCCTGTATACCTATTTTGATTCGCTGGATGATTTGATTGTGGAATCCACCGCGTACTGCATGAGCAAGGTGGAGGACGATTTCATGCAGCTTGCGCCCACGGGGATGGAGGATATGTCCAGATTCATCGATGAGGTGCCCTATTGGACGGCGGAGCGCCACGGCAAAAAATACCGGCTGATGTATCAGGTCTATACCCATCCCAAATACATCGAGCACGGCAGGGCATTCTTTGCCGGGGTAAATGAGCGCTATCAGGCCTATGCCAAACGGCTGGAGCCCCTGCTGGGCATGCCCTGCGATGTGATCACACCGCTCATCTTCATCTTTGTCCGCGCGTCGGTGCATTATGCCCTGTTTGAGGATGAGTATTATCTGAAGAGCCAGATGAACGCGCTGAAGCAATGCGTCTTCCTGCTCAGCAGTCAACACCAAAAGGAGAATCAGGAATGAAAAGGATATGGATTTCTTTGCTGTGCTGTCTGCTGATGCTCTGCTGCGCCGGCTGCGGCGCGATGGCAGAGCAGACGGATGCGGCTGTTCGGGTTGGCGATGTCGTCTATGATCTGCAGACGGTGCAAAGCGCCCTGACGGCGAGCTGCATGCTCTACGGGACATCGGGCGTGAGCCTGAACGATGCGCAGAAGCAGCAGCTGACAGACAGCGTGCTGGAGCACTTCATTGGCCTGGGCGTGCTGGAAAACCTGCTGCGCGAGGCGGGGCAGGCGGAGATCGACAGTGAGACGCAGAGCCTGCTGGATCAGCAGGCCCGGCAGACCTATGAATCTTCATGGCAGCAAATGGCTGCGGTCATTCGCGAGGAATCGCCCGATGTGCCCGACGAGCAGATCGACGCATTCCTTGAAGACATGGGCTGTACGCCGGACGCCTATCGTGAGGAGCTGGAGCTGGAGCTGAAAAACCGGCGGCTGCTGAACCTGTACTGCGGCGAGATCGCCCTTAGCGACGGGGAAGAACTCGAGTACTATGAGCGGCAGTATGTCTCCGTCTGCCGGGAGCGCTATGAGGGGAACATTCCGCTGTTTGAGCAGGAGGTTCTCGTGGGCGGCGGAATCTCCTATTACATTCCGGAGGGCTACCGGCGCATCAAGCACATCGTGATGGCGCTGCCCGAGGATATCGCGGACAGGCTTTCCGCCCTGCAGTCAGGCTCGTCTGCGATCAGCCAGGATGCATGGCAGGCCCTGCTCGATGCCGCAGGCAAGACCATGAAGCCGAAGACGGACGCCATCTATCAGGCACTTCAGGATGGAGAGAGCTTTGAAAGCCAGATGGCGCTGTATTCCTACGACACGGCTGTCGCGCCCGAGGACGCGGGCTACCTGCTCCATGCGGATTCCGTGCTGTGGGATGACGGTTTTCTCAAGGCCGCGCTGGCGCTGGAGCATCCGGGGGATGTATCCGAGCCCGTGGTCACGACGGCCGGCGTCCACATCATCCTGTATGCGGGCGACGAGCCTGCGGGCCCCCTTGCCCTGACGAAGGAGCAGCAGGAGCTGCTTAAGCAGGCTGCGCTGGCAGACAAGCAGACACAGGAGCTGGAGGCGCTGGTGAGCCAGCACCGCAGCGACTACGAGATAGAGACTCACCCTGAATGGCTGACGATTTCCGAATGATTGAGAGATACAGGAGGCACCTCCCATGAACAAACGGCTTCTATCCCTTCTTCTGATGCTCGTGCTGCTGCTGTGCGCGGCGTCCGGCCTTGGCGAGCAGACGACCAGCCTCACCGGCGCAAAGATTGGCGCCCTGCAGAAGTTGGCCGGAGATGCCAACACACCGTGGAACGAGGGCGCGCGGCCCACGCCGGACATGAACGCCCTGC
>JBJEUL010000220.1:0-12149 GCA_051883835.1 Aristaeellaceae bacterium | reverse complement strand
CCCACATCAGCCCCGAGGATTTGAGCACCCTGCGCTTCGCCGTGCGCACGGACGGTGAAAGCGGCTTCCTGTTCATCAACAATTTCCAGGATCACCGCGCCATGCCGGAGAAGAAGGGCGAGCAGGTGACAATCAAAACGGCAAAGGAAACGTATGCCTTCGATGTGTCCATCGCCCCGGAGGAAAACGCCATCCTGCCCTTCCACTTCGACATGGACGGTATCCTGCTCAAGCAGGCCAACGCCCAGCCGGTGCTGCGGACGAAAATCGACGGTCGGGCGACCTATGTGTTCATGGTACCCGATGGCATGGATGGCGCGTTCCGGTTTGAGGAAGCAGCGCAGGTGACCGGAGGCAAGGCTTTCTTCACGGTGAAGAAGGGCCATGCGGAAGCGGATGTGCTGCTGCTCAGCCGCGAGGAGGCGAATCAGCTGTTCATCCTGCGGGACGGGAGTCTTGTTCTGACCGGTGCCGCGCTGCTGGAGGACGAATACGGCCATCTTCGCCTGGAAACCACGCAGCCCCGGAACACCCTGCGCTGCTATCCCGCGGACAGGCTGCAGGGGAAGGCCCTGCGCCAGGGGGACGAAGGCCCCTGGGGCGTATACCTGGCTGCTACGGAGGAAAGGCACATCCCCGTGGCCTGCGAAGCCGCCGCGCCCTACCGCTGGAAATTGACGCTGCCGCAGCATGCCCTGGAGGGCCTCAAGGACGCACGGCTGCAGATCGACTACCATGGCGACATCGGGACGCTGTTCCTCAATGACGTCATGATCAGCGACAACTTCTGCAACGGCGCGACCTGGGAGGTCGGACTGCAGGAGCATGGGGACAAGCTGCCCGGCTGCATGGTGCTGAAAATTCTGCCCATCCGGGAAGGGGCCAGCGTCAACGTGGAATCCGCCATGGCCGCGAGGAACGAGGAGGTCAAAGCCCTGAAGGCGGCATTGCAGGGCATCCGGGTTCAGCCGGTCTATGAAATCAGCCTGTAAGGAGAAAGCACAATGAAAAAGACCATGGTATATGAGCAGACAGTCACCATCCCCACCTACCGGGCCGGAGAACCGGAGAAGAACCCGCTGTTCATTGAGAAGCGGGCCTACCAGGGCTCCACGGGCAAGGTGTACCCCGTGCCGATCTGCGAAAAGATCAGCGACGTGAAGGAGGACGTGGCCTACAAGGCCGTGATTCTGGAGAACGATTACCTGTATGTGATGATTCTGCCGGAGCTGGGCGGACGCATTCAGCGCGCGCTGGACAAGACCAACGGCTATGATTTCGTGTACTACAATCACGTCATCAAGCCCGCGCTGGTGGGGCTGGCCGGCCCATGGATCAGCGGCGGCATCGAGTTCAACTGGCCCCAGCATCACCGCCCCTCCACCTTCATGCCGGTGGACTATACCTTCACGGAGAACCCCGATGGCTCCGCCACGGTGATGCTGGGCGAGACTGACCGCATCAACGGCACCAAGGGCAACGCCGGCATCACCCTGTACCCCGACAAGGCGTATATTGAAATCAAAGGGCGGCTGTTCAACCCCACCGACCATCCCCAGACCTTCCTGTGGTGGGCCAATCCCGCCGTCAGCGTCAACGACAATACCTTCTCCGTCTTCCCGCCGGATGTGAACGCGGTGATGGATCACGGCAAGCGCGCCGTGTCCACCTTCCCCATTGCCACCGGCGAGTACTACAAGGCCGATTATTCCGCCGGCGTGGATATTTCCCGCTACCGCAACATCCGGGTGCCCACCTCCTACATGGCGGCCCACTCCGACTTTGACTTCGTGGGCAACTTTGACGAGGGCCGGGACGCGGGCCTGCTGCATGTGGCCGACCACCACATCAGCCCCGGCAAGAAGCAGTGGACCTGGGGCTGCGGGGACTTCGGCAGGATGTGGGACAAGAACCTGACGGACGAGGACGGCCCCTACATCGAGCTGATGACCGGCGTGTTCTGCGACAACCAGCCGGATTTCACCTGGCTCAAGCCCCACGAGGAAAAGAGCTTCGTGCAGTATTTTATGCCCTACAAGACCGTGGGCCGGGTCAGCAACGCCACCAGGGACGTGATTCTTGGCGTTGATTTCCTGGATGATGACGGCGGGGTGAGCGTGCCCGATCCCTTCGGTACCGCCCACCCCTGCGGCAGGGCCCGGGTCAAGGTCTATGCCACCGGCGAATACAAAAACGCCCGGATTATCCTCTGGTCAGCGGGACAGGAGATTTTCCGCACAACCGCCGATCTGAGCCCCCGTGCCGCCTTTGTGGAGACGGTGGAAGGGCTGCGTGATTACCGGGCAGCGGTGCAGGATGAAAACGGCCACATCCTTTGCGAATACACAGAGTATGTCAAGGAAAACAGGCCCATTCCCGAACCCGCCGAGGCCCTGAAGCCGCCTGCGGACATCCCTTCCCTGGAGGAACTGTACCTGGCCGGGCAGCACCTGGAGCAGTACCGCCACGCCACGTTCCTGCCCTCCGACTATTACCTGGAGGGCCTGCGCCGCGACCCCACCGACATCCGGCTGAACAACGCCTACGGCCTGTATCTGCTGCGCAACGGGCAGATTCAGGAGAGCGTGCCCTTCTTCCAGGCCGCCATCCGCAAGCAGACCTGGCGCAACCCCAATCCCTACGCCGGGGAGGCCTACTTCAACCTGGGCCTGGCACTGGAGCTGCTGGGCAGGCTCCCCGACGCCTGCGACGCCTTTTTCAAGGCCACCTGGAGTGCGGAAACCGCCGGTGCGGCCTTCTTCCACCTGGCCTGCATCAGCGTGAAGCAGGGCCAGTTGGAGCAGGCCCTGCAGTTTGTGGACGAGAGCCTGCTGCGCGGCTGGCACGACATGAAGGCGCGCTCGCTGAAGGCGTCCATCCTGGCGCAGGTGTGCCCGGACAGCTCGGAATACCGGGCTTTCCTGGAGGACAGCCTGGCCATTGATCCCCTGTACCTGTCCCTTCTGTGCAGGGGTACAGATAGCACCGCCTTTGAGCGGGCTACCGGCGGGCGCATCGAGGAATACCTGAACGTGGCCTATGAGTTCATCGGCTTTGGCTTCTGGCAGGATGCTGCCGATGTGCTGGCCCGCTGCCCGGCGGAGAGCCCGCTGAAGCATTACGCCCGGGCCTATGCCGAGGGCATGCTGGGTCATCCGGACGCCGCGAAGGCCGAAGCGGAGACGGCCGAGGCCTTGTCCACCGATTTGTGCTTCCCCAACAGGCTGGAGGAAATGCTGATTCTGGACTACGCCGTGTCCATCCTGCCCGCCGCGCCCAAGGCCCATTACTACCTGGGCGAGCTGCTCTACGACAAGAAGCAGTATGAAGCAGCCGTGCGGCACTGGCAGACGGCGATTGACCAGATGCCCAACCTGGCCCCGGCGCACCGGAACCTGTCCATCGCCCATTACAATCACGGAGACAGGAGCCTTGCCGCGGCGGAAATCGCCACCGCCTGCCGTCTGGAGCCGGAGAACAGCCGCTTCCTGCTGGAGCAGGAGCAGCTGCTCAGGCGGCTGGGCAGGCCTGTCCGGGAACGCCTGGCCTTGCTGGAAGCCCAGCGGGACATTGTCCCCGACCGCTACGCCCTGATGCTGGCCTATGTGACGCTGCTCAACCAGGACGGGCAATACGAAAAGGCCCTCGACCTGCTGACCCATTACACCTTCCACGTCTGGGAGGGCGGCGAGGGCAAGGTGGCGGACGAATACAAGACCGCGCTGTTCGGCCTGGCGGAAAAGGCACTGACGGACAGCCGGCCGGAGGAAGCCATCGCCTATGCCCGGCGCACGCTGGTCTATCCCGACAACCTGGGCGAGGGCAAGCTGGACAATGTGCCGGACAACCGGGCGTATTATGTGATGGGCTGCGCGTACCGCCTGCTGCAGGACGAAACCAACGCGACGGCATGCTTTGAAAAAGCCACGGAGGGCTCCCAGGTGCCCGAGCCCGTGCGGTATTACAACGACCAGCCCTCGGACTATATCTATTATCAGGGCCTGGCCTATGCCGCCCTGGGCAATCTGGAAAAGGCGAAAAAGTCCTTCCATCAGTTGATCATCTTCGGCCAGCAGCACATCTTTGATCAGGTAGGCTACGATTTCTTTGCCGTCTCCATGCCTGAGCTGGAGGTCTATCAGGATGACATCCAGCAGCGCAGCGACGATTACTGCCGCCGCATGACGGTGCTGGGCCGCAGGGGACTCAGCGAAATGAAGGGATAATACAGAAGGGAACGCCTTTGCGTGGAAGCGTTCCCTTTTGACCATCAACAAGTCTCCAGCCGTTTCGGTTGGAGGCTTGTTGATGGTCTGACCCGGCGATGCAGGCATCCTGCCTGCATCGCCGGGAAAGCGGGTATGGAATCATGCTTCCTCAATCCAGGGCGCAGTGCGGATGCCCAGCGGCTTCAGCCGGTAGGAGTCCGTCCAGCAGGTGCCTTCCGTGCGCCATGCGTCCGGGCCAATCCACTTGTCTGCGGCATCCGCCTGATGCAGCGGGCCGAAGGCATTCTCCCGGTTGCCCAGCAGGGTCAGGGTCAGCATGTGCGCACCTGCCTCGGGCGTGCCGAGCTCCAGCCGATAGGGCGGATAGGCGATGATGCCCTTGCTCTCCCCATCCAGGGCCACCTTCACCGCCGTGCCTGCGTAGTGCGGCACCGTCACGCTCAGCGCACCGCCATGGCTCTCCACAGGCAGCTGGTAGGCGATATTGCCGCCGTAGTGAGGCATGCCCTGCACCGTTACGCTGTCAAAGCCCAGCGTGGCCGGGCGCGGAACGATTGTCCGGGACTCGCCAGCCATCCGCACGCCGAAGTCCCCCAGCAGGTAGCACCATTCCACGTTCGTCCTGCGGCCGAAGGGCAGCACGATCTCGATGGTGTTCGCGCCCTGCACCAGATCACCCAGCGGAATCGTCCCGATGGACTTGTCCACATACCAGCCGTCAGGCTTGGCAACAACATCCTGCCCGTTCAGCCGAACCTGTGCGATGTCCGCATCCTCCGTGGCCAGCTTCACCTTCGCTGTGGGGATGGCGCAATCCACCGTGAACCGCAGGCGCACGATGTGCTCAGGCCGCTCCTCCTGCACCGTCCAGGGCTGCGCCACGGCAGAGCGTCGGCTGGGATAGCCCAGCTCGGCCCGCAGCACATTGTCGGCCCGGAGCAGCTCCTCTGCCGGGCGATACGCGCCGTCATCCAGGGCATACTCCGCCTTGTCCAGCAGGCAGACGTTGGGCTCGTCCAGAGCGTAGGCCACCTGCATAGGGACGGCCAGCCGGTTCGCCCGGTGCGCGGGCTTCTTCACCAGCGGCGCGGGACGCTCGACGGCATCCAGCTGCAAAAGCAGACTGTCATCATCATACAGCGTGGCGCGGATGACCGTCTTTCCGCCGGAAACCTCGTAATCTGCCGGGAGAATATCGCCCGTCTGCGTGTCATAGAGGCGCACGCCGTACTCGCCCTTCACCGTGATGCGCACATCCTGGGGCCGGGGAACGTCCTTGTTGTAGGGGGCGCAGGCATGGGCGATGAACAGCCACAGCTTGTCGCCATCCCGGCGCAGCTGATGAAGCAGGTTATCCGTGCGAGAGCCGCCTGCGTTGCGGATGTCGATCATGCGCACATCCTTCAGAGCCGACAACAGTGTCTCCTGGCTGAAGGCCACATGCTCGGAGGAGGACCACAGCTGCCTGCCGCGTCCGCTGGGGACAGCGTCCTCCAGCTCGGGCGCATCACCAAGGAAGATTAGCCTGCCGCCCGCCTTGCGGAAGGCCTCCAGCCGGGCAAGGGTGGTGCCGCGCAGGGTCTCGCAGCCGGGGACGACAATCGCGTCGTAGGCCATCTCGCCCACCCGGAGGGGCGCGGAGCCCTCCGCACACTGCTGGGGCAGCAGGGATTCGCTGATGAAGTCGAAGTCAATGCCGCCGGTCAGCAGCCATTTGGTCAGGCTCTGGAACTGCTGGTCGCGCTCGCTGCGGATGCCGCCGGTCTGCTCCTCCGGGCCCCAATGGAGCCAGTAGCTCTCCACGGGATGAATCACGCCCACCCTGACAAGGGGCTTGCCACGGGTCAGGGCGGTGTTCACCCGGGCGAAGTGATCCTCCACGAAGGCATAGTCCTTCCACCAGGGGGACTGGTAGTTGATGGACGCAGGATAGTCGCGCTTTGCTTCGCCCTTCATGGACACCCATGCAAGGTGCTGCACCCGCACCGTCACACCCAGTGCGGCCTGCCAGTCGCCCTGCAGCTTGTGACCGCGGAAGTCATAGTCCCAGCCGGTCACGCCGTACAGTTCGCTGGTCACGCCGGGGCGGCCGTATTGATGGGCTGCCGACTGGGCCTGCTTGGCGGTGGTAAACTCGTAATTGGCGCAGAGCATGTCGATGCCCGGCAGCTGGAAGCTGCGGTAGGAGCGCATGGCCTCGCCCAGGGCGGTGGTCTGGCTTTGCAGGGTGGGCTCAGCCATCATGTGGCCGGTGAGCATCAGGTTGTGCTCGCCGCACCACTTGCCGCACTGGTCAGCAAAGGCCTGCGCGAAACGCTCGGCAATGTGGTCATGATAGTGGTAGCGGATGACGGAGGTTCTGCCATCGGGAAGCTCCCACAGCAGCTCCGGCAATCTGGCCAGAATGTCCTCGCCATAGGCCGCCATGAAGGTTTCCGGCACATCGTCCGACCAGGGCAGCACCACATCCTTCTCCTCCCGGGCAAAGGCCAGGGTGCTTTTGTGGGCGAACTGCGGCTCATCGGTGAAAATCGCAGGCACCACGCCGCCGAAGTCCTTGCCCACGGTTTCCAGATAGCGCGCGTAGGTCACATCAATGAACCGCTGGATGGTCTTTTTGTCCAGGGTGTTGGCGTAGGTTTGGTTGTTGTACCAGGCATTGGGCAGGTCGGTTTCCATGTAGGCGTACCACTTGCGGCCAACGGCTTCCTCGTCCTCGGCAATGCGCCGGGCAGAGGCAAGACAGCCGTCTTCGTCCAGCTGCACGTCATAGCAGGCCAGCAGCCTCCCCTGCTCCGAGCGATTGCCCCGGGCGGTGGAATCGGTGTTCTCCTTCTCCAGCTTCACCTGGCCGTAGGGCACCGCCGTGAACAGCAGGTGCCGGGCGCGGTACTGCGGATCCTTCGTCACCAGACCGCCTGCTGCGCCGGAGGGCCAGCGATCCTCGTCGTAGAGCCAGGCCAGCATGCCTTCCTGGCGGCACTTCTCCACGCAGGCGCGAATGAGTTCCATGTATTCATCGCTCAGGTAGGGCGTGGCCATGCCGGTGCGGACGTGCATGTGTGCGCCGCCCATACCCATCTGCCGGAGTATGTCCAGCTGCCGGAGCAGCTCGTCCTTGTCCAGCTGGCAATTCCACGCCCAGAAAGGCGCGCCGCGGTACTCGCTTGAGGGATGGCGGAACAGACCTTCATCCAGGGCTTTCTCTGTGCTTCTCGGATACAGCATATTCGATTCCTCCTGTGATCACCATGGTGCTTGACATCATGATAGCACAGAATGTATCATCAATATACACCCTTTATTTGCATATTGACCGATATTTCGGGGGGGATTTTACGATGGCGCAGATTGGACTGCCTTCTATCGCAGGCTGGGAGATGCTGGATGCGGACAAGCTGTCCGTGATGCGCATTGCGCCGCCCACCGATCACATGCATGGGCACAAATTCTTCGAGCTGGTGTATGTCATGGAAGGCAGTGCGCTGCATCAGCTGGGTTCCGACAGCTTCCGCATTGCGCAGGGGGATTACTTTGTGGTGGACGTGGGCAGCTTCCACCGGTATCAGACGGACGAGCGCTTCGTTATTGTGAACTGCCTGTTTGCGCCGGAGTATGTGGATCGTGCGCTGGTCAACTGCCCGTCGCTGTCCGCACTGCTGTCCAACGAGATGCGGCAGTTCGGCGCATCCAGGCTGGATACGCGGCTGGCGGACAGGACGTATCACGACGAGGACGGGAGCATCCGCCGGCTGATCGAGGCCATGGAGCGGGAGTACGCCCAGCGCAGCGCGGGGTATCTGGAGCTCATCCGCTGCCACCTGATTGAGGTGCTTGTCCATACTGTCCGGCAGGCCGCCGCGAAGGATGGCGTGGGCAGGCTGCACCCCGCCGCAGCAGCCATGGCGGAATACCTGCATGAGCATTATACGCAGCCGCTGTCCCTGCGCGTGCTCAGCGAGCGCACCGGCTACACGCCCCAGTACCTGTGCAGCCTGTTCCACCGGGAGACCGGCATGAGTCCCAATGTGTACCTGCAGAAAATCCGGGTGGAGCATAGCTGCCGCCTGCTGGCGGAAACCTGCCTGGGCGTGGCGAAGATTGCGCAAAGCGTGGGCTATGCCGACCTGAAGCACTTCAGCAGCATTTTCCGCCGCTACACCGGGCTGTCGCCCCGGGCGTACCGCGCACGGACGACCCCGGCCAAAGCATAAGCAAAGCCTTCGGCTGCCTGGCGAATGGAGAAGCACGCCCTAAGGCCTTTGCGCAGCCCGATACGGTTGTCATGCTCTGTTGTATCGCGTATAGACACACGACTTGGTCACATGCTTCCTTGCGGCGATCTGCTCCAAGGGCTGATGCTTCAGGAAGATGTCTGACAGCAGTCGCTCATCCTCCCGGTCTTCCAACGCCGCCAATACTGCTGTGATTTCGCTGACGATAACGCCATATTCTGCGCACAGCTGCTTCAACTGCTCTTCCGCTTCCATCAGCTGTCGCATCCTCATTGGCCCTGACATTCCGCGAATGAGCAACGTTATCTTGCATCCATCCAGATGTCACGCGTTCCGCCAGGCTCTTGAGCAGCTCGACCTTCTGACGCTGGTTCGGGCGGAGCAGAAAGATCTGGTTGAGCGTGGGAGAGATCATCGCTGTCGGTATCAGGGAAGGTCGGTTCTACAGTTGGAACGGGTTCCTCTGGCTCCCGGTTGACCGGCGTTTCGTGGATGGTATACTTCATGTCCTTCAGCCGGCCAGCCTCGTTCCGGATTCTCTCGCGAGTGATGTACCCGGCAGCCTCCAGCTCCTTGATGATGGCACGAATGGCACTGATGCCCTCCTTGCTGATGTAAGCCAGGCCCGTGATGGTGCAGTCCCAGTCCCTTGGAAGGGAGAACATCACAGACAGCAGGCCCTTCGCTTTCAAGCTGAGGCACCTGTCCCGCAGGTGAATGTTCTTCATCCAGGTGAAATTCCCGTTCTTCTCAACATGAACGATTTCCATGATAACACTCCTTATTGTTGATCGAAACTTGAATTACAAACAAAAAGATGTTCAGAAAGAGCTGAGCACCTTTTCTGCACGTAGCACATTTTCTTGCTTCGTCGGTTTTCCAGAAGAAAAGGATACAAAAAAGCCCCGAAATCAGTTGATTTCAAGGCTTTTATGGGCGTGGGGGAAGCAAGGAAAAATCCGAACCGGTAATCGGTTCGGATTTGTGCGTGGCTCTCAGGCGACTCTATACGAACACATTCACCTGGTATATCGTCTGTATACGTATCAGAGTCTCCCCATGTTTCAATGGGAACCTCAATGGTTTTCTTGTCCTTGTCCCAATCAAACGCGAGCTTGATGCGATCATCATACAGGTACACAGCGACCAGGAAAGCGTCAAACAGTTTCGCACGGAAAGCACTGTTCTCCACATTTCCGTTTCTGAAAGACTGCATCCAGTAGACAATCTGCTCCCGTTCCACATTTGGAACGAGGGCTTTTTCAGCGATCAACTGGGCAGACAAGTCGCGCTGCTCCGCTTCGAGCTCAAGCATACGTTCCTGAGTCTGGCTGTTGAAGATTCCAGCTTCAATGGCGCGCATGATATTAGCCGAAGCCTTCTTCGACTCATCGAGCTTCGTTTGCAGATAGTCGATCTGTGTATCTTCCTCTCTGAACTTCTTGGCGTACTCGAGGACCATATCAGCGACCCACTCGATGGTTTCATCCTGAAGCACATACATTTTGAGTGCCTCAGCCACCATCCGTTCTATCCAGTCTCTGCGAACATTCTTCTTGTGGCACGCTTTTTCTGTATGGCGCTTCTGACACACATAATAGTAATGGAGTTCACCGGTTCTGCTGGTCCCTGAAATGCCAACCATCGGAGACTTGCAATATCCGCAGAACAGCTTTCCGGTCAGCAAATACTCCCCGTTCTCTCTACGCCTTCCCTTGATGGGCGTTGCCTTCTTTTTCACTATATCCTGCACGGCATAAAACACCTCCTTGTCAATGATCGGCGGCACACCGTCCTCAATGCGGACGGTATTGTAAATGTATACGCCAATGTACCTTTCGTTCGTAAGCAGCCGGTGGAACGAGCTCCTCCCCCATGGCTTACCCAACTTTGTACGTATGCCCCGTGCATTGAGATCATCAGCGATGGATGCCATCATTTCCCCGCTCAGGACTCTCTGAAAAACTTCGCGCACAATAGGAGCGGTGGACGCATCAATCTCATATTTCCCATCGGCACCTTTCTTATATCCCAGAGGAAGAGCGGATACAACCCTGCACTGCATGGCACCGTCCATCAACCCACGGCGAATATCCTCTGCCATGTTCTCGCTGTAGAACTGGTTGACGTTCATCATCGTCCGTAGGGCGAATCGTCCAGCTGCGTTGTTCCCGAACTCCTCTTTCGCGTACACTACCCGGATGCCGAATCTGGACAGCTTGTCCTCGTATGCAAGGGCGTGTAGCATGTTTCTGCTGATACGGTTTGATTTGTAGGCAAGCACAACCTGAAACTTTCTGTCTTCCGCAGCCCGCATCATTTTCTGGAACTCAGGTCGCTTATCCGATCGTCCCGACATCGCACGGTCTTCGTAGATACCAATGATTCGGAGGTTGTTCTCCTCTGCATACACCTTGCACTCCGCGACCTGCTGCTCAATGGACGCATCGTTCTGCATGTGGGATGAGTATCGCGCATAGATGACCGCAGCTTCCATCGGTATTTCGACTTTCTTCTTCCTGGCCACCTATCTTACCTCACTTTATTCAGTCAGTTCTTTTTAAGCATATCGGCCAATTCAACACTGTTTGAAATCTCTTTTATCTCACCATGTACATGTACCCTTGCCGGCAATTTAATATCCTCTGCACCCAACACTGTCAAGGCAATACATCGGCACTCTGTTGCATACCCGGGGTGCTCAAGATGACCAGCAGAACCATCCAGCAACTTCTGAGGATTCGGTGGATCGTTCCAGTTGCATATCACACCTTCCATCAGCCTGTGCGATCCACGAACGCGATCTCCATCTCGTGCTGTTCGCCATATATACCATTCGCATTTCAAGGACAGTGAACGGAATTTCACGCGGGCTGATGATGCTATAGCGCACTTCGTTCGCATCAGAGAAAGAACAGCTTCACGCTCAAGATCTGGCATCATGTCCAGAAGTTCATCTGTTAAGGTTTCCGGCCTTTCTCCGCTTATTGTGGAACGATAAGCAAGTAAAGCAATCAGTTCGTATACATCGTCTTGGAAGCTATATTCATTTCCAAATGATTTGATCTCGCCAAAGATATTCTTCCCCAAGTTATCTTTGATGAGTTCTTTTTGGAGAGCAATACTCATCTTTTCTGCGACGGTCAACACAGGTTCTTCTTTGGGTTTGCTTATAGGTTGTTGGGTCTTCGCTGCTTCCTCACATATTTCATGTGCGCATTGGCCGCAGAGACCGTCGCGATTCAATTTCAGAAATATTCCACGTTTTCTGCATCGCTCACATTTCGCCATATATATCGCCTTCCGTACTTCCGCCTCCCAGTTTTGAACGGTGCGGAAAGGGATACTGTATCGTGCAGCAAATTCACTTTGCGTAATGCCCAGCTGTGTTCTCAATTCACGAATGCGCATATCATTCACCTCGAATCCAAGATACACCCAATGAGTGTATTTGTCAAGATGGTGCCGAGGGAATCTCTCTTATCACACTATGCATGATAAGCAAGTGTCTTGCCTTATTATGATTCCTCGTTTTGCAGTCCTATTGTTCCCTGCTGTATGCACGGGATCACCTCCCGTCATGGTCATCGTAAAAGTGCTGCTTCTTCTCATGCTGCACATCAGGAGAAAAGCGGCGAAGTGCGTTCAGAACAGACGGCCTTGTCTGTTCCCGGATGGTTTCTTT
>JBJEUL010000219.1:0-12172 GCA_051883835.1 Aristaeellaceae bacterium | reverse complement strand
TTTATGCTTATGCGGATACAGAGCACAAGCGCAAGGCCATTGAAAAGGCCATGGAGCACAGCAGGGTGACAACGGGATTATCTGCCAGCTCCAGGCGGCCAGCATACCAGATTACCGATGAGGAACTGCTGAAGCGCCTGTATGGTCTTGATTAACCGGCAAATTATTATCTCAAATTCTGCCCTGCTCGCACTCGTTGCGGCAGGGCAATCCTCTTTCCGGCACAAAATATTATGTCAAATTGTTTTGGCGAAAAGCCTTGTAGCAGCTAAGTTTCTGGATGATTTTTGAGATAATATGTTTTTTGCGATAACAGGAATTATCTCAAATTTGACATAATTCCTGCAAGCAGAGCGGCTGGAGCCAGGAGGAGCTGGCAGAGAAGCTGGGCGTATCCCGGCAGGCGGTGAGCAAGTGGGAGGGCGCACAGTCCGTCCCGGATTTGGAGCGGGTGCTGGCCATGAGCCGACTGTTCGGCGTCAGCACGGACTACCTGCTCAAGGACGAGCAGGAGGAAGCCACCCCCACGGACAAGGAAGCATCCAGCGACACCCTCGCCCGGCATGTGACCATGGCCGAAGCCCAGGCCTTCCTGCAAATGAATGAAGCCTCGGCCCCGCTCATCGCCCTGGCGACTGCCGCCTGCGTGGTGTCCCCCATCCCGCTGATGATGCTCGCCGCACTGAGCGATAGCCGCACCCTGCCCATCAGCGGGAATGTGGCGGCGGCTCTGGGCGTGATGGTTCTGCTGCTGATTGTGGCGGCAGCGGTGGCGACCTTCATCTTCACCGGCATGAAATCCAAGCCCTACGCCTATCTGGATGAGGAGGATATTGACACGGAGTACGGCGTTACCGGCATGGTGCGCGAACGTCAAAATGCGTACCGGGACACCTATACGCGATGCAATGTCATCGGCGTGAGCCTGTGCATCCTCGGGGTGATTCCCCTCGTCGCCGTATCCATGCTCACCGACAGCACCCTGGCGGTGGTGTCCACCGTGTGCCTGCTGCTGGTGATGGTCGCTGTGGCGGTGTATCTGTTCATCACCAGCGGCATGCTGCATGCCAGTTACTGCAAGCTGCTGGAGGAGGGCGAGTACACCCGGGCACAGAAGCGTGCCGCAGCCAACCCCGTGACAGCCATCTACTGGTGCGTGGTGACGGCCCTGTATCTGGGCTACAGCTTCATCACCGGGGACTGGAAGCGCAGCTGGATTATCTGGGTGGTGGCCGGTGTGCTTTTCGGCGGCGTGCAGGTGTGGCTGATGGCCAGGAGCCGGCAGAAAAATTGACAGCATCCCTCGGGCCTCCGGACAGCTTCGGCTGCCCGGGGGCTTTTTCTTCTCCATGGTAGTTCGCTTCTTATGGAAGCATTCTCCAAATTGATATGCCATATTTGCAATCATCAGAGGAAAAGTGCCGATTTTTTCTCGCAAACAGCCGCTTCACCCCTCGACATTCCATCCATATTATGTTATATTGAGCAAGGATTGAGTGAAAAGAAGGTGCTTTTATCATGCTTTCCTTGCTTGGAGGCCCTACGTTCTGACCTGCTTTCCCATCTGTGAAAAGGCCTGTAAACTTCTTATGGAACAATTGCATCGGTGGTCGGAGCCTATTGTCACAAAGGAAAGGATGACCCCTTGTGGAACCGATTCGTATTCTTGTTGTGGATGATATGCCGAGCCAGCGCATGCAGCTGATACGCGCACTGGCCCCGGATGAACGGATGAACGTGGTGGGGGAAGCAAGCGATGGACAGGAAGCTCTGGCCCTGCTGCCCGTGCTGCATCCGCAGGTGGTCATCAGTGATATGGTCATGCCCCGCATGGACGGCTTCGTGCTGCTGGAACGCCTGATGGAGCTGCCGGAAGAACAAAGGCCAGCCTTTATTGCGCATACGGCCCTGTGCAGGGATGACTTCATCATGCGCGCCATCGGTATGGGCGCGGCGTATTACATGCTCAAGCCTGCCAACGTCCAGAAGCTGACCGAGCAAATCATTCATGCGGTGGGCGCGGGTCCTGTACCCAGCGCACCGCATCATGCCCCTCAAAGTATGGAGGAGGACCGGGAACGGCTGGAGAAGTACGTCACCAGTCTGCTGCTGCAATTGGGCGTTCCGGCGCACATGAACGGCTACAAGTTCCTGCGGGAAGCCATCGTGATAGCGGTCAACCGCCCGGAAGTGCTGGACTGCGTGACCCGGGAACTGTACCCCGCCATCGCCCAGCAGTGCGACAGCACCGCCAGCCGGGTGGAACGCTCCATCCGCCATGCCATTGCCGTTACATGGGAACGCACAGGCAGCAAGGTATTCAACAAGGTGCTGGGCCGGTATGCCTCCGGCAGCGGTGAGCGGCCTGCCAACTGCGAGTTCATCGCCATGATGGCCGAGCGCATCCGCATCCATCTTTCGCGGCAATAATCTGGGCTTTCCAGTCCGCTCAGGCAGGGAATGCGCGATTCATGGCGAATCTCACGCACAAACGGTACTGCATGAAGGAGGATTTCCCATGGATCCCAAATGGTTTTCTACACCCGTGCCGGTGAAGGATGTCACGGTCACGGATGCTTTCTGGCAGCGCGAAATGGAGCTTGTGCGCAAGGAGGTTATTCCCTATCAGTGGGAGGCCCTCAATGACCGCGTTCCTGATGCCGAGCCGAGCTGGTGCATGCACAATTTCCGTGCCGCGGCCCGGCTGGTGAACCGCATCCGCGAGACGAACATGAAGGCTCCCTCCATCACGCCCCGGGGCTTTCAAATTTTGCCCGGGGAAGGTGAGCAGCCCGACCCGGACAGCTTCTATGGCTTCCTGTTCCAGGATTCGGACTTCTACAAGTGGATTGAGGCCGTCGCCTATTCCCTGGCCCAGCATCCCGACCCGGAGCTGGAGAAAGTCGCGGATGCAGCCATTGATATCATCCATCAGGCACAGATGCCCGACGGCTACCTGGATACCTATTATATTCTCCATGGTGTGGACAAGGCCTTCACCAATTTGAAGGACAACCATGAGCTGTACTGTCTGGGCCATCTGGCGGAGGGTGCAGTGGCCTACTATCAGGCCACGGGCAAGGACAAGCTGCTGCAGGTGGCCTGCCGCTATGCCGACCATGTGGCGGAGCGGTTCGGCCCGGAGGAAGGCAAGTGCCACGGCTATCCCGGCCATGAGCTGGCGGAGATGGCCCTTGTCCGGCTCAGCGAGACAACGGGCGAGGACAAGTATCGCCAGCTGGCCAGCTATTTCATTGACGAGCGCGGCAAGATGCCCCACTACTTCGCGCAGGAGGAAAACCGCCGTCGTCAGGCCAAGGGCGAAAAGCCCCTGACGGACAAGGAGACCCTGTATGCCTACCATCAGGCCGATGTACCCGTGCGGGAGCAGCCGGAGGCCGAGGGCCATGCCGTGCGGGCCATGTACCTGTATTCGGGCATGGCGGACATAGCGCGGCTCCATGGCGATGACACCCTGCTGGCAGCCTGTGAGCGGCTGTGGAACAGCGCGGTGGAGAAGCAGCGGTACATCACCGGCGGCGTGGGTGCCACGGCAGTGGGCGAAGCCTTCACCTTCCCCTACGACTTGCCCAACGATACAGCGTATTCCGAAACCTGCGCAGCCATCGGCCTGATGTTCTTTGCCCGGCGGATGCTGCAAATTCGTCCCGACAGCCGCTACGGCGATGTGATGGAGCAGGCCCTGTACAACACCGTGCTGGCCGGTATGGCCCTGGACGGCAAGAGCTTCTTCTACGTTAATCCCCTGGAGGTAGTGCCGGAGCGGTGCCACAAGGATGACCATTTGAAGCATGTCAAGCCCGTGCGGCAGAAGTGGTTCGGCTGCGCCTGCTGCCCGCCCAACATCGCCCGCCTGGTCAGCAGCCTGCCCTCCTATACCTATACCGTGAGCGAGGATACGCTCTACACCCACCTGTATGTGGGCGGCGAGGTGCGCGTGACGCTGGCCGGTCAGCCCATGACGCTGGCCATGACCTCCGGGATGCCCGGGCGGGGCGATGCCCAGCTGCGCGTGGTATCCGGCGAAGTGCAGGGCACGCTGGCTTTCCGCCTGCCCGGCTGGTGCGATCATCCGCAGGTGGTCTGCCCCGGCAAGGAGCTTGTCGTGCGCGACGGCTATGCCTACCTGACGGGCCTGTGGCGCGAGGGCGACACCGTGGCCCTGACGCTGCCCATGCAGGTGCGCGTGATGGCGGCGGACAGCCGCGTCCGGGAGGATGCCGGGCAGGTGGCCCTGACCCGCGGGCCCATCACCTACTGCGCGGAGGAAGCCGACAACGGCCCCGAGTTGCACCTGCTGCGGCTGCATCCTGCGGCCATGGGCGCGGTGCAGGAGGAGGTCAGCAGCGTATTCGGGCATGACGCGGTGCTGCTGAAGGTGCCTGCCGCCCGGGTGCAGCCCCGTGAAGCCAGCGGCCTTTACGCGCCGTGGCAACCCGAGATAGAGCACCCCTTCACGCTGACCATGGTACCCTACTACGCCTGGGCCAACCGTGGCGAGGGCGAAATGCGCGTCTGGCTCCCCGCCCGCTAAGTCCACTCCCAGGGATCGCGCCAGCGGAAAGGGGTCAAGGGGCGATGCCCCTTGTGGGGTGCAGGGGTGAAACCCCTGCGCAGGTCTGGGCGGCAGCCCAGCGCACCACATGAGGATTGTAAAAAGGAAAAGGAGAAACCAGAGTTTCCAAGCAGACGACGAAGTTCGTCCGCGTAGGAAACGGCAGGTTCCTTGGACTGCACGAGGACCGACCTCATCCGACCTCGCTGCGTCATACCATTGTGTATTCCGCTTCTTGGATAAACCCAGAGCCTGCCGCCCCGTCAAAAGGAACGGCAGGCTCTTTCCCATGGCGGAAAAAATGCCCGTTCCATTGAAGGACAGCAACATTCATGCTATGATAGAAGCAGCGCATCATCCAGTAAGCCATACAGGAGGACATCATCATGAATATTCGGGACTTTGCATGCCTGTCCCACAATGGACAGGACTGGACGGAAGCCTTCCGCACGGCGGTGGCACAGCTGCAAACGCAGGGCGGCGGCGTGCTGACCGTGCCTGCGGGCGTGTATCCCACAGGCTCCATCCGCCTCTATGACAACATGACGCTGGACATCCAGTCCGGTGCCGTGCTGCGCTTTTTGCAGCAGGACACAGCCTATCCGCTCATCCCGCTGGAGTTTGAGGGCGTGGCTGAGCTGATGTATCAGTCGTGCATCTTTGCCCAAAACGCGGAAAATGTCACCGTCACCGGCCGTGGCGTGGTGGACGGTCAGGGCTCTTACTGGTGGGATAGGCTCCGGGCCAGGACATTGGCCCATCCAAGGCCGTATCTGGTCTGCTTCGCGGACTGCCGCCATGTGCTGCTGGAAAACGTGACGCTGACCAACTCCCCCGCATGGACGGTGCATCCCCTGCGCTGTCAGGATGTGACGGTGCGGGGCCTGCTGATTCGCAACCCTGCCGACTCCCCCAACACCGACGGCATTGACCCGGATGCCTGTCAGGATGTGCGCATTCTGGACTGCACCATTGATGTGGGCGATGACTGCATCGCCATCAAGTCCGGCACGGAAGCCACGCGGAACCGTCAGCCCAGCGAGCGAATCATTATCAGCAACTGCCATTTCCTCCACGGCCATGGCGGCGTGGTGCTGGGCAGCGAAATGAGCGGCAACATCCGCAATGTCGTGGTCAGTAACTGCGTGTTCTATGAAACGGACAGGGGCGTTCGGCTCAAGACCCGCCGGGGACGCGGCGGTGTGGTGGAGGGTATTCAGCTCTTCAACCTGACGATGGAAAAGGTCATGTGTCCCTTTGTGTTCAACATGTACTACTTCTGCGGCCCGGACGGCAAAACACCCCGTGTACGGGACAAGGCTCCTCAACCCGTGGATGCCACTACGCCCCTGCTGCGGGATGTGGCCATCACCGGCGTTCGGGCCCGGGCATGCACGGCCTGCGCGGGGTTCTTCTACGGTTTGGCGGAAGCCCCGGTGGAGGGCGTGAGCTTCCGGGACGTGGTGGTGGAGATGCTCCCCGACGGCGCGGCGGACTATCCTGCCATGATGGACGACTGCCCGAAAATGCAGGGTGCGGGCTTCTACCTGCGCAATGCCCGGGATGTACGCTTCAGCGGTGTGCAGGTGAAGGGCGTGCAGGGGGCTATCCTGAACGCTGACGATACCGTGCTGGTGGAGGGCTGCCCATGCTGACGGACTATTTGCCGGACTCTGCTCCGCTGATGGCAGACAGCCTGATGGCCCGGACAGGCCCGCTGACCCGGGTATGGACGTATGAGAACGCTGTGGTCTGGCGCGGACTGGAGGAGGTGTGGCGGCTGACGGGTGACGGGCGGTACTTCGAGGCCATCCGCGAGGCCCTCGACACCTTTGTGGATGCGCAGGGGAACATCCGCACCTACGCTTATGAAACCTTCAATCTGGACAACATCTGCTCGGGCCGTCAGCTGCTGCTGATGTACCGGGAAACCGGCGAGGAACGCTATCGTTTGGCGGCGGACAGGCTGCGGGAGCAGCTGGCGCATCATCCCCGCACCACGGACGGTGGCTTCTGGCACAAGCAGATTTATCCCTGGCAGATGTGGCTGGACGGCCTGTACATGGCGGAGCCCTTCTACCTGGACTACGCGCTGATGGCCGGTGAGGGCGAGGATACGCTGCGGGATGTGGCGCAGCAGTTCATCCTTGCCTGGGAGCATACGCTTGACCCTGCTACCGGCCTGAACTGCCATGCCTGGGACGAGCGTCATCAGCAGGCATGGGCGGATGCAGCAACGGGCCGTGCGCCGCATGTGTGGTGCCGGGCCATGGGCTGGTATCTGGCGGGCCTGGCGGATGTGCTGGAACGCTTTCCCCGGACGCACCCGTGCCGGGAAACGCTGCGGGGCATCTTCCTGCGCATGGCGGACAAGCTGCTGGCCATCCGGGAGCAGGGCGTATGGTATCAGGTACTGGACTGTCCGGGCAGACCGGGCAACTATCTGGAATCCTCTGGTTCCTGCCTGATTGTCTATGCCATTCTCAAGGCGGCACGGCTGGGGGATGTGCCGGTAGAGATGGGGCTGGCGGCGCAGGAGAGCTTCCGCGCCATTCAGCGGCAGTTTGTGGGGCGGATGCGCAGCGGCACGATTTTCCTGAGCAAGTGCTGTGCGGTGGGTGGCCTGGGCGGCACGCCTTACCGGGATGGTTCCTTTGACTATTACATCAGTGAACCCGTGGTCAGCTACGACCCCAAGGGCACGGGGGCCTACATACAGGCCGCCTGCGAGATGGCGCGCAGCGAAAGCAGGTCTTAACCGGGACAGGTTCATCCAAAGCAAGAACGTTTCCAGTGCAGGCGATGCCATTCGTCCGCGCTGGAAACGCTCTTTTTCGTTCTGTCAAGGAAACAGGAAAGAGGTCGGATGAGGTTGTTCCTTATGCAGTCCATGAAACCTGCCGTTTCCAACGCGGACGAACTGCGTCGTCTGCTTGGAAACTCACGTTTTTCTCTTTCCTTTTTTACAATTTGAATGTGTTGCGCTGGGCTGCCGCCCAGACCTGCGCAGGGGTTTCACCCCTGCACCCCACAAGGGGCATCGCCCCTTGACCCCTTTCCGCTGGCGCGTTCCCTTGGAGTAGGCGTTAGCCGAGGGGGCGTTGGTTGGCTTGGCGGTATTGGGTGGGTGTCACCCCGATGTGCTGACGGAATACCCGGTTGAACTGCGAAAAGCTCGTGAAGCCACAGTTCATTGCCGCCTCCGTGATGGGCATGTCCGTATTGATGAGCAGCGACTGCACGTTGCGCAGCCGGGTCATCTGAATGTAATGGGTCAGGGTAAAGCCGGTCACGTCCTTGAACTGGTGGGACAGATAGCAGCTGCTGACATAGAACCGCTGTGACAGCTCCTCCAGCGACAAATCCTCGGCATAATGAGCATGAATGTAACCCGCCACGGCGTAAATCTTCCGGGCAGCAGCGGTCATTTCAGACTGATTGACATACTGGTTATCCGCCTGATGGTGGTACAGAAGCGTCAAGAAGTCGATGAATCTGCCGTGGATGCTCAGGTCACGCAGGGGGTCGGTCTTGTCCGCCAGCAGAAAAATCTCGTTCAGCGCATGGTAGAGCTGGCGGCGCACCTCCGGCGCAAACCGGAAAATGGGCGTTTCCTGATGAAACACACGCAGCAGCAGCTCATACTCGTTGGATAGGCCGGGCATGGTTCCGGGCAGGTTGAAGCGGATAATCAGCCGCCGGCAGACCTCTCCCTCAGGGTACTCGGACATGTGCAGCACATTGGGGGCAATGCCCACGATGTCGAAGGTTTGCAGGGCATAGGGCTTGCCCTCCAGCACATGCACGACCGAGGGACACAGGCAGACATACAGCTCATAGAAGGTATGGAAGTGCTGGAACGGCATATGAATGGAGCTGGAACGCGTGTCATAGTCAAAGGAATAGAACAGCGCGTCCCCTTCCTGATTGACGCAGATAGCGCATTGATCCTCATACAGGGCGAGGTTCTGAATCAGCATGGCGAAAACCTCCCGATGATGGCGAAGGATAAGGGGCCGTATCCAGTGTATCATACAAGACGGGCATGGACAAGCGCGAAATATCGCATATTGCGCGGTAATAATCCGCAAAAAACGTCGAAAACAGGTATATTTTTTGAAGTCTTTTCACCAGATAATACAAGATAATCGATTTGGTCAAAAAACAATAAGCAAAATATGCAATGTTTCCTCTGATAAAAAGGCAAATGATGCGTTGCATCCACAGCAGAATCTGCTATGATAGAAAAGCAGGATATCGGCACACCTGAATAGCCGCAGGAGACCGGCGGGCGCGCAGTGTCACAGGACATTGAGCATCGCCTTGTCCAGTATGCGCCCGTGTGAAGCACGCGGAACCTGCACATGCCCCCGTGATGGGGCGAAAACATGCCAGTGTAAAGGAGAGACTTGGACGGTTATGACGAAATCCCTGATTATTTTCATCGACAGCGGCGATACCATTATTGACGAAGCCACGCAGGTCACGGACGAGCGCGGCATTGTACAGCAAGCAGCCTGCATCCCCGGCGCGGAGCAGATGCTGCGCCAGCTCAGCGCGGAAGGCTACACCATCGCCATGGTGGCGGACGGCAAATGGGCCTCCTTCCGCAATGTGTACCGGCAAAACGGGCTGGGCGGCTGCTTTGACACCTGGGTTGTATCGGAGGTGGTGGGCCGGGAGAAGCCCTCGCCCATCATGTTCCAGCGGGCCTTCCACCAGCTGCACCTGACGCAGGAGGACAAGAAGCGGGTGGTCATGATTGGCAACAACCTGAAAAAGGACATTGCCGGGGCCAACCGGCAGGGCCTGACCAGCGTGTGGATGGACTGGTCGCCCCGTTATTTCCACACGGTGGAGGAGCCGGACTGGCAGCCGGATTATACGGTGCATACGCCCATGGAGCTGCTGGATCTGCTGCACACCCTCAACGATAACCTGCAGCGGGCCAACTGACGGAGGGCGGAAGATGCCGTTCCCATCCCTTTGGGGGACAGACTGGCGGCGGATGCTGTAGCACATCCGCCGCACTTTTTCTGCCCTTGTGCGGATGCCTGCCAGAAGGATTCCTGCACAGCCATGCAGAATCCAATGCGCATGATGGACGCATCCCATGCGCCCGATGTACGAAAGGAAGTCTTGCTGATGATGTGGCTGATGGCCGCGATTGGTTCCTCGGTGTTTGCGGGGCTGACCTCCATTCTGGCCAAGTGCGGCATCCGAAAGACGGATTCCGATGTAGCCACGGTGCTGCGCACGCTGGTGGTGCTGCTCTTTGCGTGGGTGATGGTGTTCGTGGTGGGGTCAGCGGAGGGACTGCGGGACATCACAGCCCGCTCTGCGCTGTTTCTGCTCCTGTCCGGGCTGGCGACCGGTGCGTCCTGGATTTGCTACTTCAAGGCCCTGTCCATGGGCGATGTGAACAAGGTTGTGCCCATTGACAAGTCCAGCACGGTCATGTCGGTGCTGCTGGCGATGGTGCTGTTCCATGAAACGCAGCATCTGGCCCTGCGGCTTGTCTGCACGGCCCTGATTGGTGCAGGCATTCTCCTGATGGTGGAGCGCAAGGCCGCCGCCCAGGACGGCAAGGGGCCGTGGATGCTCTACGCGCTGCTCGCGGCGGTGTTTGCCGCGCTGACCTCGGTGCTGTCCAAGCTGGGCATGACGGGGGTGGAGTCCAACCTGGCCACAGCCCTGCGCACGGGCGTGGTGCTGGTGATGGCCATCGTTGTGGTGCTGATGAAGGGGAAGCAGGCGCAGCTGCTGCATCCTGACAGGAAGGAGCTGGGCTTCATCCTCCTCTCCGGCCTGGCCACCGGCGCATCCTGGCTATGCTATTACTACGCGCTGGCCCATGGCGTGGTCAGTGTGGTCGTCCCCATTGACAAGCTGAGCATTCTGTTCTCCATCGCCTTCTCTTATCTCGTATTCAAGGAGCGTCTAAGCCGCCGCGCCCTTCTCGGCCTCACCCTGATGGTTCTCGGCACCCTCAGCATGACCCTCCTCTCCCTATAAAGTTCTTTCCCAAGAGGCCGCGCCAGCGTCGAAGGGGTCAAGGGGCGATGCCCCTTGTTCGGTAGCAGGGGCAGAGCCCCTGCGCAGGTCTGGGCGGCAGCCCAGTCTCCACGACTCTACGGAGCGTTTCTTGTCACCTCCCGCCCAGCATGCTATGCTGTCTGTGAAGGGAGATGACACCCATGCGCTTTACGCCCATCGACATGACCAGCTGGCCCCGTGTCCAGCAATTCCATTACTTTGCCCGCATGGCCCCCACAGGGTATTCCCTGACCGTCCGTGTGGACGTGACCGAGCTTCGCCGCGCACTCAAGGCGGCAGGCATGAAGTTTTTCCCGGTCTACCTGTGGCTGGCCACGGCCTGCCTGAACCGGCAGGAAGCCTTCCGCGTGGCGGAACAGGACGGCGTGCTGGGCATATGGGATACCCTCACACCGCTGTATCCTGTCCTGCACGAGGATGACGGCACCGTGTCCATGATGTGGACGGCATGGCAGGAGGACGTGCTTGCCTTCTGCCGGGACTATGAGGAAAATCAGCGGCAGTTCAGCCATGTTCACGGCTTCCTGTCCCAGCCGCAGACACCGCCGCCGCCCAATGCGTACACCATTTCCTGCATTCCCTGGGTATCCTTTGAGCATTTCGCCGTACACAGCTACGGCTTGGGCGCGTACTATTTTCCCTCTCTGGAGGCTGGCAGGTTCATCACGGAAGGGGAACGCATCCTCATGCCCCTGTCCATGACCTGTCACCACGCCACCACGGACGGCTGGCATGTCCATGGCTTTCTGGAGGATTTCCGGGAGGAAGCCATCAGGCTGGCTCGTCAGCTTGGTTAAGCGCATTCGAAAAGGCCCGTGCATGATGCTGCACGGGCCTTGCGTCTGTCAAGGCCATGATGGATGAGGACGTTCCTCTTGCAGTCCTCGGAACCTGCCGTTTCCAACGCGGACGAACTTCGTCGTCTGCTTGGAAACTCTGTTTTTTCCCTTTCCTTGTTTTGTTGTTTGGGTGTGTTGCGCTGGGCTGCCGCCCAGACCTGCGCAGGGGTTTCACCCCTGCACCCCACAAGGGGCATCGCCCCTTGACCCCTTTCCGCTGGCGCGGTCCCTTGGGGTAGTCCTTATTTGTGGTAGCGTTCACCGGCGCGGATTTTCATCGCACGGTACAGCTGCTCCATCAGCATCACACGCGCCAATTGATGAGGGAATGTCATCTTGCTCATGGACATCTCCTCATCCGCCCGGGCAATCACCTGCTCCGACAGCCCCAGCGAACCGCCAATCACCAGCACAATATCCGATGCCCCCCGGGTCATCAGCGCATCCAGATGCCGCGACAGCCCCGGTGAATCCCACTGCTTCCCCGGAATGGTCAGCGCAATGACATGGCTCCCCGGCCTGATGCGGCTCAGGATGGCTTCCCCTTCCTTTTCGCGGATTTGTCGCTCGATGGCAGGCGAACTGTTCACCGGCTCGGGCAGGTCAGGCAGCTCGACCTCCTCAAATTTTCCGTATCGGGACAGCCGCTTCATGTATTCGTCCGCCATCATGCGGTAGGGCTTTTCCTTCATGCGGCCCA
>JBJEUL010000218.1:0-2796 GCA_051883835.1 Aristaeellaceae bacterium | reverse complement strand
TCCGGCAGGCTGTCGTTCTCCACGGCATAGCCATGGTTCTGACTGGTGATGTAGCTCAGGCCGGTCTTGATGTCCTTCACAGGCTGATTCGCGCCGCGATGGCCGTACTTGAGCTTGCTGATTTTCGCGCCCTGGCTCAGGGCCAGCAGCTGATGGCCCAGACAGATGCCGAACAGCGGGATTTCATGGGTGCAAAGCTCCCGCAGCTCATGAATGACATCCACATTGTCCGTGGGGTCGCCGGGGCCATTGGACAGCATCACACCATCGGGGTTCAGGCGGAGGATTTCCGCGCAGGTGGTGCCGGCAGGCACGCAGGTCACGGCACAGCCGCGCTTCTCCAACTCACGCTGGATATTCGCCTTGGCACCGAAGTCCCACAGCACCACGTGATAGCGGCCCTTGGTGCGGGGCGCGGCAATCTCCTCGCAGGTCACATCGTAGATGGAGGGATGGAAGGGGAGCGCACGCAGCTCCGCCACAGCGGCATCCAAATCCGCAGGCTTTTCGGTGAGAATGGCGGCGTTCATCACGCCGTGGTCGCGCAGCTTGCGGGTCAGGGCGCGGGTGTCCACGTCCGTCAGGCAGGGGATGCCCTGCTCCCGGAGATAGTCCTCCAGCTTGCCCTCGGAGCGGAAGTTGCAGGGCGCATCGCACAGCTCACGCACCACATAGCCTGCCATGCGGGGACGAGGGCTCTCCGAATCCTCCGCAATCATGCCGTAGTTGCCAATGCAGGGAAAGGTCTGAATGACAATCTGTCCATTGTAGCTGGGATCGGTCAGGGTTTCAATGTAGCCCACCATGGCCGTGGTAAAGACCAGCTCTGCCATGGCATTCACCTGTGCGCCGTGCAGCTCACCCTCCAGCAGCTGACCGTCCTCCAGCAGCAAATAACCTTTTTTGCTCATGCCTTACTCCCCCTTCATGACCGCAACCATGACGGCCTTCTGGGCATGCAGACGGTTTTCGGCTTCATCGAAGATTTCATTCGCATGGGCCTCAAAGACCTCGGCGGTGATTTCCTCGCCTCGGTGCGCAGGCAGGCAGTGCTGCACCATGCAGCCGGGATGCGCCACAGCCATCAA
Organism: Aristaeellaceae bacterium; assembly: GCA_051883835.1. GTDB lineage: Bacteria > Bacillota > Clostridia > Christensenellales > Aristaeellaceae > UBA11524. The sequence goes on along the minus strand of JBJEUL010000218.1, from coordinate 1,708 downwards.
TTCGCTGTTGACCTGATAGCCCGCAAACGCCTGCTCGCGAATGGCCTTCTCGCTCTCCTGCCCCATGGAGGCCCACACATCCGTGAAAATCACATCCGCGTCCCGGGCCGCCTCGATGGGCTTGTCCGTCATGAAGAACATGCCGGGATACGCCTTGGTAAATTCCAGCACCTGCGCGTCAGGCTGATAGGCATCCGGGCAGGCAATGGAGACATGGCAGCCCATCTTCAGGAAGCCCACAATCAGGCTGTTGGCCATGTTGTTGCCATCGCCGATGTAGCACATATTCAGTCCTTCCAGATGGCCCTTGTGCTCCCGAACCGTCTGCAAATCCGCCAGCACCTGGCAGGGATGGCAGAAATCCGTCAGGCCATTGATAATCGGGATGGACCCGTAGCGCGCCAGGCTCTCCACTTCCTCCTGCGCGAAGGTGCGAATCATGATGCCGTCCAGATAACGGGACAGCACGCGGGCTGTATCCTCGACCGGCTCACCACGGCCGATTTGCAAATCCCTGCTGGAAAGGAACAGCGCGTGACCCCCCAGCTGATACATACCTGTTTCAAAGCTGACGCGGGTGCGGGTGGAGGACTTTTCAAAGATCATGCCCAGAGTCTTGCCCTTGAGAATCGGGTGAGGGATCCCGGCCTTGTTGTCGGCCTTGAGCCTGTCCGCCAGGTCCAGCAAATCCCTGATTTCATCAGAGGACAGATCCAACAGCTTCAGCAGATGCTTCATGGGAGTAATTCCGCCTTTCCTTTGACGCGTGATGGGTCGGGTATGCAGCAGCAGAAAAAATGGTGCGAGGATTCGCCCAGCTTGCACAACAAAGTTATGCAGAGGTTCTCCTTTGCACCCATTTTCCATTATAGCATAGAATGCTTACGGAGTAAAGGTAGCATTCAGGCAAAGAACCGCCCGATTTCGTCATGGCGGGCCTGCGCCTTTGCTTCCAAAGAATCAGCAAGGAGGCTTGCACTATGCAGAATCAGGGCCGCATCTGTCCCCGGGGGGCCAGCTACTACGACTGGAAGGAGGGCGATACCTTAAACAGCGTCGCCCGCGTCCACGGCACCACCGCCCACGCCATCCAGATTCTCAACGAGGGCGTCGATTTCTCCAACATCGCCGCCGGTATCGAAATCTGTATGCCCAGCCAGGTTCACACCTGCGTCACCGGCCGCACCTACGCCGTGCAGCAGGGCGAGACCTTCACGTCCATCGCCGAACGGCTTGGCATCACCGTGCATGAACTACAGGAACGCAACCCCGGCGTGGACAGCAGCAACCTGACCATCGGCCAGGTCATCTGCATCCCCGAGGCCAGTACATCCACGCCCCCCACGCCCTCCGAACCCGCCGTCCCGGGCATCTCCTGCCCCATCGGCTACGAGGCCCGCATCATCCAGGAGGGCCAGACCTACGCCGATCTGCTGGTGGATCTCAACGTCAGCTACCGGGCCATGCGCGCCGCCAACCCCACCATCCGCCCCGGGGCCATGCGCGCCGGCACCCCCTACTGCGCGCCGCCCTCCGGCACCCGGCAGGCCTGCGCCGGAACCCGCTCCTACACCATTCAACCCGGGGAAAGCCTCGACTCCCTGGCGGAATCCCTGGGCACCACAAGGGGCAGGCTGCTCATGCTCAACCCCGCCCTGGTGCCCACAGACTTCTCCTCCGGCACCATCATCTGCATCCCGTAAAACAG
>JBJEUL010000217.1:0-2802 GCA_051883835.1 Aristaeellaceae bacterium | reverse complement strand
GCCCTGATGGTCTATGACCTGATGCGCAACGATCCCGAAATCTATCGCCTGATGCAGTACGGCATCGAGGGTGACATGTACACCCTGGATGAGAACGGCTACCTCGTGCGTCCCGAAGGCTTCGAGCAGGGCGTTGACGGCGTTGACCTGAACTACTGGTGGGGCCGCAACGACCAGCTGGAGCTGCGCACCGCCGACAAGGATTGGGAAGCCATCGACGCGCTGTACAGCACCTATGATGCCGTGAAGATCAACTATCCCTACGGCAAGGTCGTGTTCGAGCTGAGCAACATCCAGATGTACCTGGACAACCTGTCCAACGTGTACAACACCTACATGCCTCGTATCGTGTTCGGCATGATGGATGACCCCGCTGCCTATGTTGCTGAGTTCCGTCAGCAGCTGCAGAACGCCGGCATCGAAATCTGCATGACCGAGATCCAGAACCAGATCAACGCTGTGTACGGCAACTAATGCCAGCCTTCTGGCCTTGCTGAAGCAGTAAGATGACGGGAGGGGATGTCCCAAGAGAAACAGGCTTGATCGCAAGACAGGCGTTTCTCTTGAGGACTTCCCCTCCTCTTTTTCTGCCTGCGGCCTTCAACGCCAGGGCCTTCCCCAAAGAGGACCCTGACCTTGGACGCTGCAACAAGCATCACATGTACACCAAAGCACACCATGGAGGACAATATGAGCTGCAAAACCAACCTGAACCTGGACTGGCGTTTTCACCTGGGAGACGAGCCCGGTGCTGATTACATGGGCTATGACGACGGCGCCTGGCAGCGGGTCACCCTCCCCCACGACTGGTCGGTGGCCTATCCCTTCGACCGCCGCCATGCCAGCGGCACCGGCTATCTGCCCGGCGGAACCGGCTGGTACCGCAAGCATTTCACCCTGCCAGAGGACGCGGCAGGCAAGCGGGTGCGCATCACCTTCGGCGGCGTGTACAAGCACGCCCGGGTGTGGATCAACAGCAACTACCTGGGCATGTGGGCCTACGGCTACACGTCCTTCACCTTCGACGTGACGGACTTCGTCCGCCCCGGGGACAACGTGGTCTGCGTCCGCGTGGAGCATGAGGAGGTGGCGGATTCCCGCTGGTTCACCGGCAGCGGCATCTACCGGGACGTGACCTTGTCCGTCAGTGATCCCTGCTGCCTGTGCACAAACGGGCTGTTCATCACCACCGATGACGCCACGGAGGAAGTGGCGCACCTGTCCGTGCAGTATGAGACGGAGGGCGGCGACGGCATTGCCCTGACGGTGCTGGACAACGCTGGCAACATCGTGGCCCGGGGCGAAGCCGCCGGAGCCTGCGGCAAGGCTGCGCTGACGGTGGAGCATCCGCAGCTGTGGAGCCCGGACTCCCCCACCCTGTACACCCTGCGGGCCGAGGTGCTCCGCGACGGCCGCGTGACCGACACCGAGGAAGTGCGCTTCGGCATCCGCACCATCCGCTTCGACGCGGACAAGGGCTTCTTCCTCAACGGCGTGGGCATGAAGCTCAAGGGCGTGTGCGTTCACCATGACGCAGGCGCACTGGGCGCAGCCGCTCCGAAGGAGGTTTGGCGCCGCCGCCTGATGAAGTTCAAGGCCGCCGGCTGCAACGCGCTGCGCACGGCCCACAATCCGCCGGACCCCCACCTGCTGGATCTGTGCGACGAGCTAGGCCTGCTGGTGATGGACGAGGCCTTCGACGAGTGGGAGGGCACGAAGAACAAGTGGTGGCAGGGCCACAATGTTTATCCGCCCAAGCGCTACGGCTACGCGGAGGACTTCCCCCAGTGGCACAAGGCTGACCTGGAGAGCATGGTGAAGCGGGACCGCAACCATCCCTGCATCATCCTTTGGTCCATCGGCAATGAGATCGACTACCCCAACGATCCCTACGTGACCCCGCTGTTCCGGGAGGTGCTGGGCAACAACGATGCCAACAAGCCCCTGGCTGAGCGGCTTTACGACGTGCGCAAGCCTGACGCGGGCCGTCTGGCCACCGTGGCCCGGGAGCTGACCGCCATCGTCCATGCCCTGGACACCACCCGTCCGGTCACCAGCGCGCTGTCCTTCCCGGAGCTTTCCACCCGCACCGGCTATGCTGACGAGCTGGATGCTTCCGGCTACAACTACAAGGAGCAGTTCTACGCCGAGGATCACGTGCGCTTCCCGGGCCGGGTCATCTACGGCAGCGAGAACAGCCACGCGCCCGAGGCCTGGTACTTTGTCCGGGACAACGAGTACATCTGCGGCCAGTTCCTGTGGACGGGCGTGGACTTCCTGGGCGAGTGCCACGGCTGGCCCATCCGCATTTCCCAGGCGGGCATGCTGAACCTGGCCGGGTATGAGAAGCCCATGTTCTACCAGCGCAAGGCCCTGTGGACGGATGCGCCCATGGTGCGCATTGCGGTGGGCAGCGCCACCGAGGAGCATCGCGGCCCGTGGCACGAGCGTTTCCGCTGGGCGGGCGAGCCGGGCGAAGCGATGGTGGTCAGCTGCTACACCAACGCGGCGCAGGTGGAGCTGTTCCTCAATGGGGAATCCCTGGGGGTGAAGGCGCTCACGCCCAATGACGGCTGCCGCGCCAGCTGGGAGGTACCCTATCAGCCCGGCGAATTGCGGGCCGTGGTGGACGGTGCGCAGGATGTGCTGACCAGCACGGATGCGGCGACGGTGCTTCGCCTGGAGGGCGACAGGACGCAGCTGCCTGCGGACGGGCAGGCCGTCGCCCAGGTGGAAGTGACGCTGCTGGACGCCATGGGCCGGGTTGCCGCCGCCCAGGACGAGGAGATCTTCTACCAGATC
>JBJEUL010000216.1:0-12222 GCA_051883835.1 Aristaeellaceae bacterium | reverse complement strand
CCACAAAGTCCGCGATGCGCCGGTAGTCCGGGCGGAAGTCCTGCCCCCACTGGGATACGCAGTGGGCTTCATCCACCGCGATGAGCGACAGCCTTGCCTGCTGGGCGAAGCTGCGGAAGGACGCGGTATCCAGCCGCTCCGGGGCCACATAGATGACCCGGTACATGCCCATGCGTGCCCGTTCGGTGGCCAAGTCCATCTGCCGGGGCGTGAGGGAGCTGTTCAGGTACGCCGCCGGAACGCCCGCGCTCTTGAGGGCGGCAACCTGGTCCTTCATCAGGGAAATCAGCGGGGAGATGACCAGCGCAATGCCGGTGCGCATCAGCGCGGGGATTTGATAGCACAGGCTCTTGCCGGCACCGGTGGGCATCACACCCAGACAGTCCCGCCCCGCCAGCAGGGCATCCACCAGCGGCTCCTGCCCCGGACGGAAGCTGTCATGGCCGAAAAAGTGCTTGAGCGTTTGCAGCTTGTCCACCGCTGACCACCTCCCTTTCGCATCATGGTTATCCTATTGTAGCGCGATTCCCGCTGAAAAGAAAGCGAACAGGCGAAATAAACCCCGTCCTCCCTGCATACCCTCGGATGAAAGGGGGCGGCACAGGTGCAGAAGGCGGCATTCCGGCGGCAGTATGTGATTCTTCGGCCCACGCAGGGCTGCGCAGGGGGCTTTGCGCGGCTGGAAAGCCATCAGGGACGGGGGTGCATCACCATTCAGGTGAATCAGGTGGAGGAACCTGCCCTGCGTGCGCTGCTGATGGGCGGCACCGGGCCGGACGCTGCCCTGCTGGACCTGGGCGTGATGCCCATCACCGCGCAGGGCCGGGGCGCGATGTACCGGGACGGCCTGACCGCCGAATACACCGGCTGTCACACACTGCTGATATGCAGAGACTGGCCTGAGCCGCATGTGCTGCTCTGCGGCTATCTGACCGCCGCGCCCGCCTGCCCCTTGCAGACCATGCAGGAGAGCGTTGCGGACTATTTGGCGGTTCCGGCCGGGGACACGGTGCTGCCAGCTGCCGCGCCCCCGGCCCCTGCGGCAAAGGCTGAAACGATGCTGTGCCGCCTGTCGCCGCCCTCCGAAGCCTTGCAGGGCTGTGTACTGCGCCTGCCGCATCTGCTCTGGCCTGCGCCGCTGGCGGAGCTGGCAGGATACTTCACGCAGTATCCGCCCTGTGCGCCCTTTGACGCGCCGGGATGGCGGTTTGTGCGGGTGCCCCTGGCGCATTCCTCCCCTGCCCCGTGGTGCGAGGTGGGCATCCACATCCGCGGTCATCGGGTGCTGGAAGCCGCCTATGCCCTGCCCGGGGAAGCGTCCGAGCCTGCCCCTGCCGCACTGCCGGGCTGCCGCTGGATGGACGGCCGGCACGCGCAGGGCTACTGGGTTGCCCGCTCCGGCGAAATGGATGCCCCGCCCCCTTGACCTGACCGGTGGAAAGGGGTACAATAAAGGCATCGTGAAGTACATAAGGAGGGTGTTCCCCATGGCGATTACTACCAAGCCTTTTGGCATGACCAGTGCCGGTCAGGCCGCCACCCTGTATACCATGACCAACCGCAGCGGCGCGTCCGTGTCCGTGACGGACTTCGGTGCCATCACCGTGTCCATCATCGTTCCTGACCGGGACGACAAGCTGGCCGATGTGTGCCTTGGCTTTGACGATGTGTCCAAGTACGAGGACAAGCACGGCTCCATGGGCGATACGGTGGGCCGTTACGGCAACCGCATTGCCAAGGGACAATTTGAGCTGGACGGCGTAAGCTATCAGCTGGAGCTGAACAACGGCGTGAACCACCTGCACGGCGGCTTCAAGGGCTTCTCCTCCTACATGTGGGAAGCCACGGCCATTCCCGGCGACACCATCGACAAGGTGGCCTTCCACCGCGTCAGCCCCGACGGCGAGAGCTTCTATCCCGGCACGCTGGATGTGACCGTCACCTATTCCTGGGACGACGACTGCAACCTGTGTATCCGCTATGAAGCCACCACCGACAAGGCCACGCTGTGCAACATGACCAATCACTCCTACTTCAACCTGGCCGGGCATGACCATGGCACGGTTCGCGACCACATTGTGTACATCGACAGCGATGTCATCACCCCCGTGGACGCTGGCCTGATTCCCACCGGCGGCTACAAGCCCGTGGCGCAGACCCCCTTCGACATGCGCGAGGGCCTGCTGCTGGGCGATGGCCTTGACCAGATGGACAGCTGCCCGCTGATGAAGCTGGCCGGCGGCTACGACCATAACTTCATCCTGCGCAAGGGGCTGGCCATGGGGCTGTGCGCCTGCGTGTATCATGAGGAAACGGGCCGCACGATGGAGGTCATCACCGACCAGCCCGCCATGCAGCTCTACACCGCCTGCACCACCGATTTGGCTGGCGGCAAGGATGGCGCGCACTACGGCCCGCTGTGCGGTCTGTGCCTGGAAACGCAGCACTGCCCGGATGATCCCCACAACCCGCAGTATCCCGGCACCACGGTACTGCGTCCCGGCGAGAAGTACGACACGACCACCATCTACGCCTTCCGTGTTGACGCCTAACCTCCAAGGAACCGCGCCAGCGAAAAAGGGTCAAGGGGCGATGCCCCTTGTGGGGTGCAGGGGCAAGGCCCCTGCGCAGGTCTGGGCGGCAGCCCAGCGCAGCACATTCAACTCACAAAAAGGGAACAGAAAAAAGCGTGAGTTTCCAAGCAGACGGCGTAGCGCGTCCGCGTTGGAAACGGCAGGTTCCGGGGATTGCACGAGGAACGCTCTCATCCGACCTCGTTGCGCTCCACCACCTTTCCTAAGACAGGGAAGGCTTTCCGCTGAGCATGCTGCGTTGTGAATCATCTGGGCGGTTGTTCGCTTCTTCTTGACAACGCTGGTGCTTCCATCCCCATCAACCACACGCCCCGCAGGATGCACATCATCCTGTGGGGCTCTTGTATGCGAAAGAGGGCCGCTGACTGGTTGTAGGACAGCGGCCTGTGCATTGGGGAAAGGGTGCGATCCTTTGGGAGACTTCGGAACATGCCGTTTTCCTTCCCCCTTTTATGGTATGCGTGTGATGCGCTGGGCGGCAGCCCAGCGCATCAGCTTGTACGTTCTCAAAGAGTACGACCCACAACAGCAGCAATCTTGCGGATGTCGTCCATCACTTCCGTGAACAGCTCCGGCTTGATGGACTGCGCACCATCGCACAGGGCATGGGCCGGGTCATTGTGTACCTCAATCATCAGGCCGTCTGCACCCACGGCAATTGCCGCCCGGGCCAGCGGCTGCACCATCCAGAACTTGCCCGTGGCATGGCTGGGGTCAACCACCACCGGCAGATGGCTCAGCCGCTTCACGGCCAGAATCGCGGACAGGTCAAGGGTGTTGCGGGTGTAGGTTTCATAGGTGCGGATGCCACGCTCGCACAGAATCACATTGGGGTTGCCGCCGGACATGATGTATTCCGCGCTCATCAGCCACTCCTCGATGGTGGCAGACAGGCCCCGCTTGAGCAGAATGGGCTTGCGGGTCTGCCCCAGCAGGCGCAGCAGGTCGAAATTCTGCATGTTGCGCGCACCTACCTGAATGCAGTCCACCTTCTCATCGAAAATCTCGATATCATAGGGACTCATGATTTCCGTCACGATGGGCAGGCCCGTGGCCGCCCGGGCTTCCTCCAGCAGGGCAAGCCCCTCATACTTCAGCCCCTGGAAGGCGTAGGGCGAGGTGCGGGGCTTGAACGCGCCGCCGCGCAGCACCGTGGCACCGGCCTTCTTGACCTCCTGCGCCACATAGGTAATCTGCTCCTTGCTCTCCACCGAGCAGGGGCCTGCCATGACCGCAAGCCGTGAGCCGCCGACCTCTGTATCGCCCACCTTGACGGTGGTGGCTTCGGGGTGGAACATGCGGTTGGCCTTCTTGAAGGGCTCCGCAACCTTCATGATGCGCTCCACGCAGCGGAAAGACTCAATCTGCGCGGGGTCAACCTGACTGGTGTCACCAATCAGGCCCAGAATGGTCAGGTCAGAGCCGAACATGGGATTCACATTCAGGCCCTTGCCCGTGAGCATCTCGGTCAGCTTGTCGATTTCCTGCCGCTGGGTACCCTGCTTCAAGACGATAATCATCGGTATATCCTCCTTCATTCGTCACGGTGAACAGAAAAAGACGGAGACCCGTAAAGGGCCTCCGTCATCAGCACAGTCCGAGCAAGGTCTGCGCCTGCCAGCCGCTTTACGTCACGCCAAAGACCCGGTGCAGCCAAAGCTGACCGGGAACGTAAACGTAAAGGACACGGAATACAGCATAACAGACCTCCTGCAACAACTGGTTCATTCCCAGCTACGATTATACATGCCCGCATAGGCAATGTCAAGGGCAGTACAAAAGCAGAACATTACATCCGCTCCGGGGCCTCGATGCCAATGAGCCACAGCCCGGTTTTGATAACGTCCTTGACCGCCCGGGTCAGGGCCACACGCGCCGCAGCAGCCGTGGGCTCGTCATCCAGAATGCGATGCTCGTAGTAGAACTTGTTGTACGCCTGCGCAATGTCGGTGACGGCGCGGGTAATCATGGACGGCTCGTACTTGTCCGCAGCCTCGCGGATGACATCCGGGAAGCGGCCCAGCAGACGTAGCAGTGCCTGCGCCTCGTCATCGGCCAGGGCAGCATAGTCCGCCTCGGGCAGCTGCATGTCCGCCGCCTTGCGCAGCACGGAGCAGCACCGGGCATGGGTGTACTGCACATAGGGGCCAGTCTCACCGTCAAAGTTCAGCGCACGGTCCCAGTGGAAGTCGATATCCTTGATGCGGTTGTTGCTCAGGTCGGCATACACCACCGCGCCAATGCCCACCTGACGGGCGACTTCCTCCTTGTTGGGCAGGTTGGGGGACTTCTCGTTGATGATGGCAAGAGCCTTCTGCTGGGCCTGCGCCAGCAGCTCCTCCAGATAAACCACATAGCCCTTGCGGGTGGACAGGCTCTGCCCCTCGTAGGAAATCATGCCGAAGGCCACATGCACGCAGTCCTTGGCCCAGGGCTTGCCCATCTTCTCCAGCACCTTGAACCACTGCCGGAAATGCAAATCCTGCTGGTAGGCCACCACGTACAGGCACTTGTCAAAGTGATAGGTGTCCTGCCGGTACAGGGCGGCAGCCAGGTCGCGGGTGGCGTAAAGGGTCGCGCCGTCGGAGCGCAGGATGATGCAGGGCGGCATGCTGTTCTTGGTTTCCTTGCCGTCAGCATCCAGCTCGGTCAGGTCAACCACGGACGCGCCGTTGGAAATGGTCAGCAGGCCCTTTTCCTTCAGCTCGTCAATGACCCGATCCATCTTGTCATTGTAGAAGCTCTCGCCAGCGTAGGAGTCGAAGGTCACGCCCAGCAGCTCGTATACCTTGGCGGTGTCGCGCAGGGTGATGTCCTTGAACCAGTTCCAGATGGACAGGGCTTCCTCGTCGCCGTCCTCGATTTTCTTGAACCAGGCGCGACCCTCGTCATCCAGCGCGGGATTCTTTTCGGCTTCCTCGTGGAACTTGACGTACAGGCGCACCAGCTCGCTCACGCCGCCCTGCTCCACTTCCTCCCGGGAACCCCACGTCTTGTAGGCGTAAATCATCTTGCCGAACTGCGTGCCCCAGTCACCCAGATGGTTGATACCCACGGTGGTGTAGCCCAGATGGTCATAGATACGCTTCAGGCTGTGGCCAATCATGGTCGTGGACAGATGGCCGATGTGGAACCGCTTGGCAATGTTGATGGAGGAATAGTCCAGGCAGATGGTCTTGCCCTTGCCCATATCGGACGCGCCGTACTTCTCGCCAGCAGCCAGCACCGCTTGCAGGGTGTCCCGGGCAAAGTTCACCCGGTTGAGGAAGAAATTCAGGTAGCCGTTCACGGCTTCCACCCGGGCCACATCCGCATGGCTCCACGCGGCAGCCAGCGCGGCGGCAATTTTCGGCGGTGCCATGCGCAGGGCCTTGGCCAGGCGGAACACGGGGAAGGCGTAATCGCCCAGATTGGGATCCGGCGGAACAGCCAGCAGACCGCGAATCTCTCCGGCATCGGGCAAATTCGCGGCATCGGGCCAGGTAGAGGTCAGGCAATCCGCCGTCAGGACGGCAATGCGGCTCATCATATCCATGGACAATCATGCTCCTTGTGTGGTGTCATACCTGCTTATCATACCATATCCGGGGGGCATGCGCAAGGACGGGCAGGGGCGAAATTCCCGCCGCTCAGTCGCGCCCGGCCATCTTCTGCTGGAGCCGCCGGTAGAAGCCCGCATCCGTGGTGCGGACAAGGCCCACCGTCCACGGTGCCAGCGCACAGGTGACATGCCCGCCGGGGAGCAGCATCATGCGGTGGCAACCGTCAATGTCCAGGCAATAGGTGTCACCGGCCGTTTCAGGGCCGCCGTCCTCCACATCAATGCGGATGGTATGCTGTCCGCTGACCACCAGCGGCGCACACAATGCCGCATGGGCACAAATGGGGGCCAGCACCAGCTGATTGGATTCCGGCATCAAAATAGGCCCGCCTGCCGATAGGTTGTAGGCTGTGGAGCCGGTGGGGGTGCTGACCAGCACACCGTCCCCGGCAAAGTGCATGACGGGCGTGCCGTCCACCGCCACGGACAGATGCAGCGGACGGATGCTGGCTCCGCGATGAATCACCGCCTCGTTCAGCCCCGTGAAGCCCTCCTGCGCATCCCCGCAGGTCATGGAGCCGGACAGCAGGGCGCGATGCTCCACCCGGTAATCCCCGGCAAGAATGCGCGAAAGGGCCGCGTCGGCTTCCTCCGGCTCGCACTCGGTCAGGTAGCCCAGATGGCCGAAGTTCACCGCCCAGTAGGGGAAGGGATACTGGAACAGGCTGCGCACAGCCCGCAGGACGGTGCCGTCCCCACCGGCCACGATGGCCAGATCGGTGCTGGGCAGGCGAGGGTCATCGGCCTGCTGATAGAGGTAGGCTTCATGGCCCAGGGCATGCAGCCGGGCCAGCATGGTATCGGCAAAGGACAGTGCATCGGCACGGGTGGTATTGGGAATCAGCAGAATCCGCATGGGTATTCCTCCCTGATGGCGTGGCAATCTATCGGTATCTTAGCACAGGCCGCATTTTTCGTCAACTCCAAGGGAACGCGCAGCGGAAAAGGGGCAAAGGGAGATGCCCCCTGACCCCTTCGATACTGGCGCGACTTCTTGGAGAAGATTTTGGGCTGGTGGGAGGGGATGGGCACGCCAATATGGAATGAGATATACAACATCAATTCCACAGAAGGAGCGGATTGGTTATGCAGGCTTACCTCAAGACCATTGATGAGGTCATCGCACGCGGGCCCTATGATGCTACATGGGCTTCACTTTCCCACTACAAGACACCGGAGTGGTACAGGCAGCTGAAGTTCGGCATCTTCATCCACTGGGGCGTGTACAGCGTGCCGGCCTTCGGCAGTGAGTGGTACTCCCGCAACATGTACATTCAAGGTTCCAAGGAATACGAGCATCACATTGCCACCTATGGCCCTCACAAGGATTTCGGCTACAAGGACTTCATCCCCATGTTCAAGGCGGAGAAGTTCGACCCCGCCGCCTGGGCGGAGCTGTTTAGCAAGGCCGGGGCAAAGTATGTGATTCCTGTGGCGGAGCATCATGACGGCTTCCAGATGTACCGCAGCGACATTTCCCACTGGAACGCCTACGAAATGGGCCCTCACCGGGATGTGCTGGGCGAGCTGTCCGCCGCCTGCCGGGAAAAGGGCATGACCACCGGCTGTTCCTCCCACCGGGTGGAGCACTGGTTCTTCATGAGCCATGGCAAGGAGTTTGACAGCGACATCAAGGAGCCCATGCAGCGGGGCGATTTCTACTGGCCTGCCATGCCCGAACCGGCCAACCATCACGACCTGTACAGTGAGCCGACACCCACGCAGGAGTATCTGGAGGACTGGCTGGTGCGCACCTGCGAGCTGATTGACCGCTATCAGCCGAAAATCCTGTACTTCGACTGGTGGATTCAGCACAGTGCCGTCCGCCCCTACCTCAAGAAGCTGGCCGCCTATTACTACAACCGCGCCGCCGAGTGGGGCACCGAGGTGGTCATCAACTACAAGCATGATGCCTTCTTCTTCGGCTGTGCTGTGCCAGATGTGGAGCGCGGCCAGTTCGCGGATGTGAAGCCCTACTTCTGGCAGACGGACACCGCCGTGGCCCTCAACAGCTGGTGCTACACCGAGAACAACAACTACCGCCCTGCCAGCGACCTGGTGCGGGACATGGTGGACATCGTATCCAAGAACGGCTGTCTGCTGCTCAACGTTGGCCCCAAGGCGGACGGCACCTTCTCCGAGGATGACCGCCGCATTCTGGAGGAAATCGGCGCGTGGATGGCGGTCAACGGCGAGTCCATCTACGGCACGGACGTGTGGCGCAAGTACGGCGAAGGCCCCACGCAGATTGTGGAGGGACAGTTTGCCGACCGCATCAAGAAGAACTTCACCCCGCAGGATATCCGCTTCACGTCCAAGGACGGCTACCTGTACGCCACGGCCCTGAAGGCCAGCGAAAGCGGCGAATACTGCATCACCTCCCTGGGCGAACAGGACGCCTCCCGGCAGGCCAACTTCCACGGTATCATCGAGGACGTGCAGGTGCTTGGTGCGTCTGCTTCGCCCCAGTGGCACCGCGACGCCGCCGGTCTCCACGTCAAAACCGACCTCGTAACCGACATGCCCCTCGTCATGAAAATCCGCATCGACTAACCCCTCCAAAGGACCGCGCCAGCGGAAAAGGGGTCAAGGGGCGATGCCCCTTGTTCGGTAGCAGGGGCAAGGTCCCTGCGCAGGTCTGGGCGGCAGCCCAGCGTCCCGGGACAGACAAACACCGGAGAACCATGACGGCTCTCCGGTGTTCGTTTTGTCCCCTATGATTACTGCCCCATCATCATCATCAGAACGCTGGTGGGCAGGTTCTGCATCGCGAGCATGAGTGCCGTCTGGACAGCCTCCATGATTTCCTCGCTGTAAGCTGTCAGTTCCTCATCGGTGAGGGTGGCAGGATGCACGGTTGTGCCTTCGGCCAGGGAAGCCTTGGCATCGCAGCTCTCGGTCACGGCATTCACCGTCAGCACCGGCAGCTCCTGATTCATCAGGAGGATGGCAATATCCGCAACGGTTTCGCTGCGCACCTTGCTGTCCTCAGTCTGCGCGGTGGTGGCGGTGCTGCCCTTCAGGCCCATGGTTGCACCGCTCATCGTCACAGCCAGGCTCAGGTTACCCTTGCTCTGGGCGGTCACGTCACCGGGGGTTTCCTCACTGTCCATGGTCAGCGCAACAACCGTTGCAGGCATGCCGTTGTTCTGCAGGTTCAGGTTCAGGGCCAGGTTAGCCTTGTTGTCCTCCTGGGCAGAGGTCAGAGTCAGGGCCAGGTTCATGGTATCACCATCTGCGGTGAAATCCATGGAAGCGTCAGCATTCACATGCTGCTCGTCAAAGACCGCGTTGACGGTCAGGAGCAGCTTGTTGTCCTCGTCAGGCTCCATCGTCCACGCAAAGGCCAGCGTATCGGTGATGTCGCCATCCACATAGTTCAGGGTCATGTTCAGCAGGTTCTCGCCGTTCAGCGTCCAAGGCATGCTCGCCGTGTGGCTCACGCCCGCCTCTGTGGTCAGGCGGCGGTAGGTGAAGGGCACAGCAACGGTTTCATCCTCCACAGCCATGGTCATGGGAATGTCCATGGCCACAACGCCCGTCAGGGACGCATAGCCGGTGATGGTCACAGGCTCCATGGACTGCACAGCCTGCTCCATGGTGCTGACCATCTGGGTGAGCATTTCCTCGGCCGTCATGCCGGTGCCTGCCAGCTGCGCGTCCAGGAAGGCCATGCCCTTCTCGCTCGTGCGCAGGCAGTCTGCAATGGTGGCGTAGAACTTCGCCACATACTCGCTGGTCATGGTGACCGTCATCTTAGTCATGGCCTTATCGCAGTCAGCAGGCTGCTCCGTGGCCGCTTCCGTCTTGGCCTCGACACCCGCGATAAGCTTCACCAGCGGTGTCCAGTCCACATCCTCGAAGGCTTCCGCCGCCGAGAGCATCCCGCCCACGGCACCGCCGTTCATCATAGAGCCGAACTGCTCCTTGATGGTGTCGGCCTCCGCCTGATCCAACGCTTCCGCCGCGACCAGCAGGTCAAGCACGCGCTCCATCAGGGGCTGCCACTCGTCCGCCGCCACAGCAGCGACACGCTTGCCCAGCAGATTGCTGCTCAGGTAGAACGTATCGTCCTTGCCTTCGCACTGCAGGGTCAGAGCATCCGCACCGGAGAGCTTCACGCTCACGTCAGCGCGGCCATCGGCCTGATAGATTTCAAGGCCCAGTGCGTTGATGACATCCGCACAGATGGCACCCATCTCCTCGCCCAGCAGGGCACTGAGATCGGCAGCCTGCATGGTCACGGTGGTTTGCAGGGGCAGGCCGGCGTTTTCGACCATTTCCGCCGTGGTTGCCGCGCAGCCCAGCACCGGCAGGACCAGCATCAGCAGGGCCAGCAGCATGGAAAACATCTTTTTCATGGTAGAACCTCCTTTGCTTAACCGGGCCCACAGCCCGGCTGTATGCTACTGTTTTATTATACATGAGATGCCTGCTTTTGTCACTGATTCCTGCTAAATTGATACATTTCCCCTGCCCAATGGTGCATTTGGACGTATGAACGCCACAGCAGGCATGAATGTTCCATGAACTTTTCTTCTTCCCCTTGTGGAGACGGCAAAACTCTGCTATAATGCGGAAAGGAAACTGCTATCAAGCGCATCATGAAAGGAGACCCGAACTCTGATGAATCTGACCAATCTGCTGCTGGGCATCAGCACAGCCATGGCGGAAGCCGATCCCTCCACGCTCGTCGAAGGCCAGGAAGGCATGTCCACCGCCGCCAGCATTGTGGGCCTGGTGGGCAGCCTGCTGCCCATGATCCTGATCTTTGTCATCTTCTACTTCATGCTGATTCGTCCTCAGCGCAAGAAGGACAAGCAGGTCAAGGAAATGCTCAACAACCTCAAGCGCGGCGACCGCATCTGCACCATTGGCGGCATCTACGGCACCATCGTCAACATCAAGGACGATACCGTGACCCTGGCTGTGGGCAAGGACAACCTGACCATGGTGATTGCCCGCTGGGGTGTGCGTTCCGTGGAGGAGCTGACCATCGAGAACGACAGCGGCGAGCTGCTGAACTGATTTCCAGCATCATAGAGGGGCTGTCCTGCGTGGTATCAGAGCCATGGCAGGGCAGCCCTTTTTGTGTACGCCTGAACCGCTCTATCCCATGCAGGGCGGCTGGGGGTAGAGGGGCAGCTGGGGTGGGCGGGGCATTGGGTGCTGTCCGGCCATGCACGGCTCCCAGCGCACCATGTAGCATTCCGCTACGATTTCCAGCACGGTATCGAAGCAGGCATCATCGGAGGGGCAGGGCGTGCCCATCAGGCGCACGCAGGGCAGGGCCAGCATGGTACTGCGCCAGCATTCCGCCGGAGGGGTCATCAGCTGCATGGGTACATCCACCGTCACGCAGGAACGCCCGGTATGGATGCAGCCGCAGCGGTCCCGCACCTGGCACAGCAGCGGAATGGTCAGGTGCAGGCAGTGGGTTTGCCGGGTCGGGTCATGCTCCTGCATCCATTGGGGCTCCCCTGCCACGGACACGGACAGCAGGGTGAAGGGTGGCGAACAGTCCGGGATGCCTTCCACGCGCAGGGTGGTTTGGCAGTTGCTCAGCCACGTTCTGCCGCTGGCCAGGATACGCGGCAGGAGGAAGCTGCGCCTTTGCTCCTGTGGGCAGGGAGGGGGACGGCGGCAGGCATCGCAGCGGCAGGTTTCCGGGGGACAGGGAGGACGGCAGGCATCATGGCATGTGCGTCCGCAGGCGGTGCAGTGAGGGGATTTCATGGGCGTGTGCCTCCTATCGCAGCGAGGATGGATTTCCTGTTCAGTGTATGCGACAGGTGCTGGCTGGGTGCGGCTGCGCCATGCAAACGCCCGCTGCCGACAGAAATCAGCAGCGGGCGCAGTTGTTCAAATTGACGGTGGGAACCTTGCGGAACTGGCCCGCATAAGCCTTCCCCTTCTTAGGAAGGTGGCCGAATGCAGCGAGGTCGGATGAGGGCGTTCCTGGTGCAGTCCCCGGAACCTGCCGTTTCCAACGCGGACGAACTGCGTCGTCTGCTTGGAAACTCGCGT
>JBJEUL010000215.1:0-12232 GCA_051883835.1 Aristaeellaceae bacterium | reverse complement strand
GCGGCCTTTGGTTCTTTCCCCCGAGAGGGAAAGAACGCCTCGCACCTCCGCAGAGCTGCAAAGGAGCCGTCAACCTCCACCCCCAAACAAGCCCCACGCCCGTGCAAGCCGCAAAGCTGCTCATTGCAGCCGCCGCATCAGCCCACAGGCAAGAGCCACATGCACTGCCTTTCCATGATAATCATAAAGTAGAAGAAAAGCCGCCCGTTATATCAGGCGGCATCAAAAACGAATGCAGTCAGACTCACTTCATGGTGCTGATAACACCCCGGTTGTTGCGGAAGTATTCCACCCCGCTCCACAGCGTCATCACCACCACCAACGCAGTCAGCGCGGCGGAAACAGCACTGCTCATCACCGTCTGACGGGTGAGCATCAGCCACAGAATCAGCACGATTTGCACCGTGGTCTTGATCTTGCCCAGTTTCCCGGCGGCAATGACCATGCCCTTGCTGCCAGCCACCATGCGCAGACCGTCCACGCATAGCTCCCGCGCCAGAATGATGACCACCACCCATGCAAGCATCAATCCCTGCTGAATGAGCATAATCAGTGCGGAAAGCACCAGCAGCTTGTCCGCCACCGGGTCCACAAACTTGCCGAAGTCCGTGACAATGTGGTTCTTGCGGGCAATGTGACCATCCAGAAAGTCCGTGAACGCAGCCAGCCCAAAGACAGCCGCTGCCAGCAGGTTGCAGGTGGTCGTGTTGGGGTACATCAGCGCAACCATCAGGGGAATCAGCGCGATGCGGGTCAGGGACAGCTTGTTCGGCAGATTCATACCATCTCTCCCATCAGGTCGTAGGTGTCCGCCCGGGTGATTTTCACCTGGACAAACTGGCCGGGCTCCGCCGGGCCTTGGCCCGTGAACAGGATTTCGCCATCCGTTTCAGGGGCTTCACGCTGGCTGCGGCCCAGAATGTTGCCCATGTCGTCCCGGTCGGTGACAAGCACCCTTTCGGTCTGCCCCACACGCGCCTGATTGCGCCGGAGGGAAATGCCTTGCTGCAGGGTCATCAGCCGGTCAAGACGTTCCTGCTTGACTTCCTCGGGAATCTGGTCGGGCATGCGGGCGGCAGGGGTGTCCTCCTCAGCGGAATAGGCGAAGGCACCCAGCCGGTCAAACTCCGCTTCCTGCATGAAGTCCAGCAGCTCCTGGAACTGTTCCTCCGTTTCGCCGGGGAAGCCCACGATAATGCTCGTGCGCAGCGTCAGGTTCCGCTCCCGGGCCAGACGCAGGCAGCGGCGGATATCGGCGGAGGTGCCGCGGCGGTGCATGCGGCGCAGGATGGTGTCGTTGATGTGCTGAATGGGCAGGTCAAGGTACTTGCAGATGTTGGGCGTGCTGGCGATGACGTCCAGCAGACGCTCGTCGGTTTCGTCCGGGTAGCAGTACAGCACGCGCAGCCAGTCCACGCCGTCGATGGCGGCAGCCTTGCGCATCAGCTCGGGCAGGGCGGAATGCTCCTGCCAGTCCGTGCCGTAGCGGGTGGTGTCCTGCGCCACAAGGATATGCTCACGCACACCCTGCTGTGCCAGGTGGGCCACCTCGGTGAGGATAGCGTCCTCGCTGCGGGAGCGGTAGTGACCGCGAATCAGGGGAATGGCGCAGAAGGTGCAGCGGTTGTCGCAGCCGTCACCGATGCGGGTGTAGGCCGTATAGGCGGGAGTGGTCAGCACCCGGTCATGCTCGAAGAAGTCGAAGCGTTCCGCGCACAGGCTGTTGCGCTGATGGGTGCGCAGGGCCGCGTCAATGGCATCGGCCAGACGGTCATACTGGTTCACGCCCATCAGGAGGTCGATTTCGGGAATTTCCTCCAGCAGGGATTGCTCATACCGCTGAGCCAGACAGCCCGTGACCACCAGCAGCTGACAGCGGCCGGTCTCCTTGTAGCGCGCCATTTCAAGGATGGCGTCAATGGATTCCTCCTTGGCGGATTCAATAAAGCCGCAGGTGTTCACCATCAGCACATCCGCCTGCGCAGGATCGCTGGTCAAGCCAAAGCCCCGGGCCTTGAGCAGCCCCAGCGCGGTCTCCGAGTCCACGCGGTTCTTATTGCAACCCAGGGAAATCATCCCAACCAATCGTTGTTTCGTCATGTTTCGTTCCTTTCCATGCTTGGATACAATCCCTATTGTATCACGTTTCCCCCCATTTGAAAAGAGCTATGTCAGAAAGTGACGGGCAGGGGCGTTGCCCCTGCACCCCACCAGAGGGCCATCGGCCCTCTGGACTCCCATTTTGGGGGGATGGGTATTGGTTCCTCCGATGCAGGGGTCGCGCCGCGCGGAGGGCGCGGCGCGACGCGGTGCCGGGGCTGTCGCTTCTGCAGCTTTCCGCTTCCCTTGTAACACGTCTGCGTCGCGGCGCACCCGACCTGCACCGTGACCCCTGCAAGGGAACGAACCAGGAACGGCCTCCCCGAAAGGGAGTCCAGAGGGGCAATGCCCCTCTGGCGGGGTGCAGGGGCAGAGCCCCTGCCGTCTCCTTCCATGGACAAATGCGCAGTGGCTGGTTATAATGATGGGGGAGGGATGGAATGAAAAAAAGGTTTTATGGACTGCTGATGGTGCTGCTGACATGTGCTGTTACGGCGCAGGCTGAGATGCCGTATGCATATGCCCTCATTCCGGCCCATGGACTGCTCAATGGGGCGCAGCAGACATTATTCGAGCAAATCTACGATGCGGCAACCCGGGGGGAGGAAAGCGTGCCTGCGCCGGAGGGCATCACCTTTCATGAAGTGGAAGAAGTGATGGCTCTGCTGTGGAACGAATGCCCGGAGCTGTGCGCTTTGGGCGAACAGTACAGCATCAGCTATTATCAGCATGAGCCGGATGTGGTCACGGCGGTTTCCCTGACCTATGACCAGCCGCTGGCAACGCAGGATGTTCTCCTGACCACGGCGCAGGCCATGGTGGCGCAGGTGACAGGCACGGCCTGGGACAGGGAGCTGGCCCTGCATGACATGCTCTGCGAGATGACCACCTACGACCTGACGGCTCCCCACCCGGATACCGCCTATGGCGCGCTGGTGGAAGGCCGGGCAACCTGCGGCGGCTATGCCCGCGCCTTGACGCTGCTGTGCCGCCTGGCGGGGATTCCCTGCTGGACGGTCTGCGGAACAACCAGCGCAGCGGATGCGTCCGAAAAACACCTGTGGTGCGCCATGAACATCGGTGGCGTATTCACCCAGACAGACCCCACCTGGGACGACCAGGACAGCCTGGTCATCGTGACCCATTGGTACCTGAACCTGACCGATGAGCAAATGGGCCGTGACCACACCCCCGAGGAAGGGGCCTTCCTCCTGCCCTGCACGGACGAAAGCCTGTCATGGCATGCCCGCAAGGGCCTGCTTGTACCGGCGCAGGAGGAAGCGGCGGAGCAGGCCATCATGGAAGCCATCGACGGCATGCTGGCGCGGCAGCAGCCGCTGAACCTCCGCTTTGCCACGGCGGAAGCGGCCGAAGCCTTCCTGAACGACCTGAACACATGGCTGCATGCCTATTATGCCGCCAACCCTGACGCACCGCGCATCACCGACTATGCAACGGTATACAATGACAGGCAGTATTGCGTCCTCGTGCTGCCTGGGGACGCGACGTGAAGGCTGCCGCAAGTGCAGGCGCGGCCCGAAGAGAGGGCAAAGCAGCGGCAAAACAGTCAGGAGATGGGGAAATATGATTGTTTTTTCGCAACTGGATAAAATAGTTCTTGCAATTTGTGCACAAGTGTGCGAGAATAGAAAGTGAAGTACATATCCGTGCTTTAATAAGAAAAGGGAGGAAAACTCAACATGAAGAAGTTTCTTGCTCTTCTGCTGGCCGTGTCCATGGTGTTCACCATGACTGCTGCCGTGGCGGAAACTGCGGAAGCTCCGGCCGAGAAGGGCACCATCGTCTACGGTTCCACCACCGAGATTGGCGGCGACTTCTGGTACACTTCCTACTGGACCAACAATGCGACCGACAAGATGATCCGTGACCTGGCGGATGACTGCTCCACGGTTGTGACCGATCAGGGCGGCGCGCTGGTGGTCAACCCCACCGTCACCGCTGACCTGACCACCGAGGAGAACGCCGACGGCTCCAAGACCTTCACCGTGACCATCAACGAGGGTCTGGTGTACAACAACGGCGAGGCCATCACCGCCAAGGACTTTGTCTGGGACGCTGTGTGGGCCTGCTCTAAGGTTCTGGCCGATCTGGGCGGCAAGTCTACTGCCAAGACCACCATCGTTGGCGGCGAAGAGTACTACAATGGCGAAGTGTCCTATGTCTCCGGCGTGCGTCTGCTGGACGACTACACCTTCTCCATCACCATCGAGGCTGAGTATCTGCCTTACTTCTATGACCTGTCCTATGCTTCCTATGCTGCTCACAGCATGAAGTACTGGCTGGGCGAGGGCTATGACTTGGCCGACGACGGCGAGGGCTGCTACATCACCGGCGACTTCACCGCTGATGCCCTGAAGGCTCATGTGGAGAAGGTTCGCTTCTACGCTGGCGAGGACCGCGTGTCTGCTGGCCCCTACAACCTGGTGGCCTATGACAAGGGTGCTCTGCAGGCGACCTTCACCCTCAACACCAACTACAACGGCAACTTCGAGGGCGTGAAGCCTTCCATCCAGAAGATCGTTATCGTCAAGGCTGAGGATGCCACCTGGGCTGACGCCATCAAGACCGGCTCCTTCAACTTCTACGATACCATCACCGATGGCGAGCAGATCAACACCGCGCTGGACATCATCGAGAACGGCGGCTTTGAGTATGTGCAGTTTGATCGTCCCGGCTACGGCATGATCAACTTCGCCTGCGACTTCGGCCCCACCCAGTTCATCAATGTCCGCAAGGCCATGATCAAGCTGCTGGACCGCAACGAGTTCGCCAACACCTTCTGCAAGGGCTGGGGCGGCGTTGTGAACGGCCCCTATGGCACCGCGCTGTGGCAGTTCAAGGACTCCGAGGAGTGGCTGGACAACAACCTGGACAACTACGCCTACAACCCCGAAGAGGCTGTGGCCCTGCTGGTGGAAGACGGCTGGGTGCTCAACGCCGAGGGCGGCGAGTGGACCGAGGGCGTGCGCTATAAGGAAGTCACCGCTGAGGAAGCTGGCACCTATGTGCACAATGTGACCCTGGCTGATGGCCGCATCCTGATGCCCCTGATCATCGAGTGGTCCTCCTCCGAGGGCAACTCCGTGTCCGACCTGCTGAAGGTGATGCTGGCTGAGGCCGATGCCACCAAGGCTGCCGGCATGCAGATCAACCAGAACGTCATGACCTTCACCGAGCTGCTGAACTTCTACTATCGTGACGCTTCCCAGGGTGACAAGTACGGCGTGCCCACCTACGGCATGTTCAACCTGGCCACCAACTTCACCCCCCTGTATGATCAGTCCTACTCCTTCACCTCCGATCCCGACCTGGTGGCTCTGGGCTACAACCTGAACTTCCTGTTCGACGACGTGCTGGACTGGCTGACCATGAAGATGGTGTACGGTGTTGACTCCACCGATACCGATACCTACCTGATCCTGTGGCAGCTGTTCATGCAGCGTTGGAACGAGTTCGTGCCGCAGATCCCGCTGTACAGCAACGTGTACATCACCATGTACCCCGACTGGCTGGAGAACTACACTCAGGATTCCTTCTGGAGCTTCGAGCAGGCGATTGTGTACGCCACCGTTGCCGAGTAATTCTCTCGACCAGTTACCACC
Source organism: Aristaeellaceae bacterium (assembly GCA_051883835.1). Taxonomy (GTDB): domain Bacteria; phylum Bacillota; class Clostridia; order Christensenellales; family Aristaeellaceae; genus UBA11524. The sequence goes on along the minus strand of JBJEUL010000215.1, from coordinate 6,509 downwards.
ATTGAAGTGACGCAAGGGGGCGGGCACAACATGCGCCCGTCCCTTTGTGTTCATGCCAGGGCTAATCCTAATCTGCATCGAAAAAGCGTCATTCGCACAGCGTCTTTTCCGTCCTGGCTGCGCTTCGTTCCGCTCAACGTACTTCCAGTACGCCTCGCTTCACTCAGCTTTGCCAGAACGAAAAATCCGCAGTGCTCGTTGACACTTTTTAGACGCTGATTAGTATACCGAATCATCATGCCATACCGAGGGCCGTGCATGAAACGGACTGCCTTGGTAAATAGCAGCAAAAGGGGCGACGCCGGATGGGCAAATATATTTTGAAACGCTGCGTGTACATCGTGATTGTATTCATGATTGTCTCTCTGCTGATGTACATGCTTTACAATCTGATACCGACGGATCCGGCGCGTGCTGAGCTGGAACCCTTGAAGAAGGATCTCAAGCCTGAGCAGTACGACCAGATGTACAAGCAGCTTCGTGCGCAGCTGGGCCTGGATGATCCGCTGATTATCCGTTACCTGCGATGGATGGGCCTATGGACGGACACCGACGGCAAGACATTCAACGGTCTCCTGCAGGGCAATTTTGGCTATTCCAACCTCTACAAGCGCAACGTGGTGGAGGTTATCGTTGACCCGATGGCCAATACCATCTTCATCAACATCTTCTCAACCATTGCCGCACTGGGCATTACCATCCCGCTGGGCATCTATTGTGCTGTGCACAAGGGCGGCAGGTTTGACCAGACGACGCAGGTCGTCACCATGCTGGGTTACAGCATTCCCGTGTACATCATCGCGCTGGTGTTCATGTTCCTGTTCTGCGTGCTGTGGCCGCTATTCCCGGTCATGGGCATGAAAACACCAGGCGCAACCTACGCTGCAGGTTCCTGGGAGGAGTTCACGGACAAGCTCCACCATATTGCTCTTCCCGTGATTGTCATGACCTTCGGCTCTCTGGGCGGTATGACGCGCTATGTGCGCTCGGCCATGATTGAGTCCCTGTCCATGGACTACATCCGCACCGCCCGTGCCAAGGGCCTGAAGGAAAAGGTCGTCATTTATTCCCATGCGTGGCGCAATGCGCTGCTGCCCGTTATTACCAGCATTCTGGGCTGGTTCCTGAGTATCTTCTCCGGCTCGGTGGTTATTGAGAACACGTTCTCCCTCTCCGGCATGGGCAAGCTCTATTGGCAGGGCCTGAACAACAACGACTTCGAGCTGGTGCTGGCTATCCAGATGTTCTACTCGGTCGTCTCCCTGCTCGGTTCGCTGCTGATTGATATCAGCTACGGTCTGGTTGACCCGCGCGTCCGCGTGGATAAGTAAGGAGGGAGGAAGAATTATGGCATCGCAAAAGAAAAAGGAATTTTTCCTCGTTCGCTGGTTCAAGCGCACGTTCATGGGCCAGAAGGAGGTCGTGGATCTGCTGACGGAAGAGCAGATGCAGACCCCCTTCAAGACCATGGCCAAGAAGTTCTTCGCCAAGGGCACGGTTCGTTTCGCGCTGATTACCTTTCTGCTGATTTTCGCGCTGGTGCTCATTGGCCCGCGCTTTCTGGTGCTGGACCTGAGTGAACAGGATTCCACCCTGACCAACCTGCCTCCGGGATTCTCCATGATGAAGATTCCCAGTGCCATGCAGGGCAAGGTGGTGGATATTGCCCCCGGCAACACCTACGGCATTGGCCTTGATGCGGACGGCCATATCCATACCTGGGGCGTGACTCGCATTACCGACAAGATTGACCTGGCCGCCGTTCCGCAGGAAGTGCAGGACGCGAAGATTGTGAAGCTGGCCAGCGGCTCCGACCACGCCGTGGCTCTGGATGAGGACGGTCAGCTGTATGTGTGGGGCAATACCCGCCTGCAGCAGGACAAGTTCAGTTCCGAGATGACCAAGGCCATGAAGAATGGCTGGAACGTCATCCAGCTGGAGGCCTCCAACCAGTTCTCCGCCGTGGTGACGGATGACGGCAACCTGTACCTGTGGGGCAATGGCAACATGGCGGACATCAAAATCCGCTCCAAGTATCAGGGCAAGGTGGCCAAGGTGGCCCTCACGGCCAACGAGTACATCATCCTGCAAAAGGACGGCACGGTGGCCTACGCAGGCTACAAGGACAAGGGCAGCCCCTTCTCCCAGATTCCCAAGGCCCTGAAGGGCAAGACTGTTGTGGATATCGCCGCAACGGCGACCTCCGTGGCGGCTGTGACGGATGAGGGCGAGATTTATGTCTGGGGCTCCGGCGTGAAGGGCGAGAACAAGGTGCCCGAGCTGAGCGCGAAGATCAGCAAGCTCTACGGCGGACGCTATCACTTCACGGCCCTGCTGGAGGACGGCAGCGTGGTCGCCTGGGGCGACAACAAGTTCGGCCAGACCAACGTGCCTGCCGAAATCGCCTCCGGCGCGGACATTGTGAGCCTGTATGTCGGCAATCATCAAAACTACGCCGTGACCGCTGACGGCAAGGTGCACACCTGGGGCCTGAAGGGCTTCCTGATGGGTACGGACGACCTGGGCCGCGACATGCTGACCCGCGTGGTCAACGGCGGCGCGGTGACCATGACCGTTGGTGCCATCTCCGTGATTATTGCCACCATCATCGGCGTGCTGCTGGGCGGTCTGGCCGGCTACTTCGGCGGCAAGGTTGACCTGCTGATTATGCGTCTGGCGGAGATTGTGGGCGGTCTGCCGTTCATCCCCTTTGCCATGATTCTGTCGGCGGTCATTGGCTCGCGCCTGGACGCGAACCAGAAGATGTACCTCATCATGGTGGTGCTGGGCGTGCTGTCCTGGACAGGCACCTGCCGCCTGGTGCGTGCGCAGATTCTGGCCCAGCGCGAGATGGAGTATGTGACGGCAGCCAAGGCCCTGGGCATCAAGGAATCGGCCATTGTGTTCAGGCACATCCTGCCCAATGTGTTCTCCCTGCTGCTGGTCAGCATGACGCTGGACTTCGCCACCTGCATGCTGACGGAATCCACCCTGTCCTACCTGGGCTTCGGCATTCCGCTGCCGCAGCCGACATGGGGCAATATGCTCTCGGGTGCCAACAACTCCGTGGTCATCCAGCAGTACTGGTGGCGGTGGGTGTTCCCGGCGGCGGTCTTTGGCATCTGCACCATCTGCATTAACATGATTGGCGATGGTCTGCGCGATGCAGTCGATCCCAAGAGCAATGAGCGTTAAGGAGGTGGATCGGTCATGGCATTGCTGGAACTGAACGATCTGCACACATTCTTCAAGACCAAGCGCGGCACCGTGAAGGCGGTGAACGGCGTATCCTACAAGGTGGAAGCAGGACGAACCCTGGGCGTTGTCGGTGAGTCCGGCTCGGGCAAGAGCGTTTCCGCCATGAGCATCCTTCAATTGCTGGACGGCAATGGCTACATCGACTCCGGCAGCATCATGTTCAACGGCCGCGAGCTGACCAAGCTCTCCCGGCAGGAGATGTACAAGATTCGCGGCAATGAGATTTCCGTCATTTTCCAGGAGCCTATGACCAGCCTGAACCCCGTCTTTACGGTGGAAAAGCAGGTCAGCGAGCCCTTCATCATCCATCAGGGCATGACGAAGAAGCAGGCCGCCGCCAAGGTGGTGGAAATGCTCAAGGATGTGAAGATTCCCAACCCGGAAACCGTGGCCAAGCAGTACCCCCATCAGCTGTCCGGCGGCATGCGCCAGCGCGTCATGATTGCCATGGCCCTGGCCTGCCAGCCCAAGCTGCTCATTGCCGATGAGCCGACCACGGCCCTGGATGTGACCATTCAGGCGCAGATTTTGAAGCTGATGAACGAGCTCAAGCGCGAGCATGGCACGTCCATCCTGTTCATCACCCATGACTTGGGCGTTATCTGCCAGATGGCGGACGATGTGGCGGTGATGTACTGCGGTCAGGTGGTGGAAATGGCCCCGGCGCGCACCATCTTCTCCAATCCTGCGTATTCCCATCCGTACACGGAGGGCCTGATGGTGTCCATTCCCCGGCTGGACACGCCCACCAACGAGCGGTTGGATGCTATCCCCGGCGCGGTGCCGCATCCCCTCGACCTGCCCAAGGGCTGCAAGTTCGCGCCCCGCTGCAAGTATTGCACGAAGAAATGCCTGGAGGAAGAGCCCGAGCTGACGGAAGTCGTACCCGGTCAGCAGGTGCGCTGCTTCTATCCCCGGAAGGAGGAGCGTCATGCAAATGCAGGCAAGTGAGCGCAAGCCGCTGATTCGTATCAGCAACCTGAAGCAGTATTTCCCCATCAAGGGCAAGGATCTGTATGTCAGGGCCAACGATGGCATCACCCTGGATATCTACAAGGGCGAAACGCTGGGCTTGGTGGGCGAGTCCGGCTGCGGCAAGAGCACGCTGGGCCGCACGCTGCTCCAGCTGTACCGGCAGACGGACGGGCGCACCATGTACTATGGCCGCACGCTGGATGAGCTGGCTCCCCAGTATGTGCGCAAGACGCTGCTGCATCTGGGCAAGCTGCGCGCACAGCTCAAGGTGCTGGAGCAGAAGCGGGACAAGCTGGAGCAGGAATACGCCGCCATGCCCGACGGCAAGGCCAAGTATGCCCTGTACAACGAACTGGAGCATGCCCGCAAGGAGGCCAATGACGCATTTCTGGATATTGCCAACATCATTGGCGGCTTTATCAAGGTGGATGATGTCAGCGCGGTGAGCAGTGCCTTCCTGGAGGTCTACAAGCATTCCGCCCGCCGCTGCGATGCCGTGCAGAAGATGAAGGAAGTCCAGATGGACCTGGACGAGGCGAACTACGCTGTCCAGCAGGCCGAAGCGCAGGGCAGCGTGCCGGAGAAGCTGCGCAGAAAGCAGCAGAGCGTGCAGGCGCAGAAGGACAAGGTGCAGGCGGAGATTGATGCCATCCAGCGCGACCTGGAAGCAGCCCGTGCCAAAATTGACGAGATGCGCAAGCCCTACGCCAATGACGCAGAATTCCAGCGTCTGGAGGGCTTTGCCGATGAGGGCATCGACCTGGCGCGTCTGGAGTACAATGAGATTCGCCTGCTCCGCTGCGACCTGCAAATGATTTTCCAGGACCCCTATTCCTCCCTGAATCCCCGCATGACCGTTGGTCAGATTATTTCCGAGGGCATGCTGGCCCACAAGCAGTTCAAGAAGAACGGCGAGCGGCTGCAGGAAGCGGTCATCAAGGTGATGGAGGATGCAGGCTTGCAGGCGTACTTCATCCATCGCTATCCCCATCAGTTCTCCGGCGGCCAGCGTCAGCGCATCGGCATTGCCCGTGCACTGGCGGTGCAGCCCAAGTTCGTGGTCTGCGATGAGGCTGTGTCCGCGCTGGACGTGTCCATCCAGTCCCAGATTATCAACCTGCTCAAGGACTTGAAGGAGCAGCAGAACCTGACGTACATGTTCATCACCCATGACCTGTCGGTGGTGAAGTACATCTCTGACCGCATCGGCGTGATGTATCTGGGCAATCTGGTGGAGCTGGCCGATTCTCAGGAGCTGTTCAGCAACCCGCTGCATCCCTACACCGAGGCCCTGATGAACGCGATCCCCACCACCGATGTGGACACCGACCGGGAGATTCAGGTGCTGGAGGGCGATATCCCCAGCCCCGTCAATCCCCCCAAGGGCTGCAAGTTCCATACCCGGTGCAAGTACTGCACGGAAATCTGCGAGCATCAGGTTCCCCAGTGGGAGGAAGTGCGGCCGAACCACTTTGTGGCCTGCCATCACATTCTTGGCAGCGAGGAAGGCGGTCAGGCGTGATTTTTCAGCGACGGTATGACAAGCAGATGCAGCACCTCCGCGAGCAGCGCGGCGGTGATGAGACACTGGCAGAACGCAGCAAGCTGGAAAATGTCGTGGAAAAGGGCGATGTGGCAGCGATGATTATCTCCGCGCTGCTGGTGATTGTGCCGGTGTGCCTTGCGGTGCTGCTGGTTGTATCGCTGGCGGGGTACTTCTTCATTGCCCGGTGATTGCCGGACATCGGCCAAAAGGATTTTGCAGGCGGGTTCGCTGGCTTGGGCCGGTGAGCCCGCCTTTCAAACATGGAAAGCGAGGTATTGGTATGAACAGGATTCTTTCTTCCTCCAATGCGCCTGCGGCCATCGGCCCCTATTCCCAGGGCGTGCAGGCAGGCAATCTGGTGTTTATCAGCGGCCAGCTGCCCTTTGTGCCGGCCACGGGCGAGCTGCTGGACGGCCCTATCGGGGAGCAGACCAAGCAGTGCCTGAAGAACATTGCCGCCATTCTGGCGGAAGCGGACTGCACGCTGGCGGATGTGGTCAAGACGACCATTTTCCTGAAGGATATGGGCGATTTTGCCGAGGTGAATGCCGCCTACGCCACGTTCTTCACGGAGAATCCCCCCGCCCGTGCCTGTGTGCAGGTGGCAAAGCTGCCCCGTGATGCCCGCATCGAAATCGAGGTCATCGCCGCCCAATAAGACAATCTCCAAGGGACCGCGCAGCGGAAAGGGGTCAAGGGGCGATGTGGACTGTTCCCCGTCCAACGGACA
>JBJEUL010000214.1:0-2810 GCA_051883835.1 Aristaeellaceae bacterium | reverse complement strand
TGCAGGGGTGAAACCCCTGCGCAGGTCTGGGCGGCAGCCCAGCGCAACACCTTCAAACCGCAAAAAAGGAAAGAGAACACGTGAGTTTCCAAGCAGACGACGCAGTTCGTCCGCGCCGGAAACGGCAGGTTCCTTGGCCTGCACGAGGAACGACCTCATCCAACCTCGCCGCGCTTCGCTGCATGCAAACGGGGTTCATGCTTGGGGACATAGGAAAAGAGGAGCGTTGGCTCCTCTTTTGATTTTCCAGTATATGGTTTTATTCGATTACTCCGGCAGTTTGACCGGCAGATGTCCCTCGGCACTGGCACGGCCCGTCAGCACGTCAATGGCGGCGGCAACCGACTCAGGCGTCATGGTGTAGGCACAGACAGCGATACAGCCATCCGGAATATACTTTGCACCGTAGGGCGTGGCCAGCAGCACCAGGGCAACCCGCTTGCCGTCCGCCATGGCCTTGCGGGCGGCATCCAGTTCCGGGGAATCCTCGCGGATATTCTGAACGCCGATGACCAGCGTATCATACTCGCTGGCTTCGGAAAGCCGGTCGAGTGTCGTGTGGGCACAGCCGGTGTACATCCCCGCCATCTGACCAAAGGTCAGCTTGCGCGGGTCAGCGTGCGTCAGGCCGAAAGCCCGCTCCTGAACAGGCGCACTGGCGTAGAGAATCCGTCCTGTTATCACGCCCTCCGTCAGGCGGGTCACAGCCTTGCGGCATACCTCCCGGTTGAGCGCGGCATGACCGACAAAGTCAGGCTCGGTACCGGCTTCCATACCGGCAAATTGCTGCTTCGCCCGCAGGACACGCGCCACGGCATCATCAATCCGCGCCATCGGGATTTCACCGCTGCACGCAGCCGCATACAGCGCGTCCAGGCATTCCCGCTGGCTTTCCTGCACGCCTGTGCCGCCCGTGCCAATGCACAGCAAATCCACACCCGCCTTCAGGGCCATCACACAGCCCCGGGCCAGCCCGTAGTGATCCTTGATGGCCAGCATGTGCATGCCGTCGGACACAATCACACCGTCAAAGTGCAGCTCCCCGCGCAGCAGGTCTTGCAGAATCACAGGTGACATGGTGGCCGGAACATGCTCCTTCTCCACCTGCGGGAACAGGATGTGCGTGGTCATCACCGCACCGGCGGCATCCTGCGCAATGATGTGCGCATAGGGCTTCAATTCCGTTTCGCGCAGCACCGCAAGGGGCTTGTCCACTGTGGGCAGGTCATAGTGGGAATCCAGCATGGTGTCGCCATGGCCGGGGAAGTGCTTCATGCAGGCCATCACGCCCGCGCTTTGCAAGCCCCGCGCCATCGCCGCGCCATGACGGGCCACGCGCATGGGATCGCCCCCAAAGGAGCGCACGCCAATGACGCCATACGCACCGTTCACATCCACCACGGGGGCGAAATTCAGGTTGAAGCCTGCGGCACGCAGCTCCTCGCCCATCGCACGCCCGACAGCCTCGGTGAGCGCAGGGTCATCCACCGCACTCAGGGCCATGTGCGACGGAAACCATGTGTAGTCCCCGGCAAAGCGGAACACACGCCCGCCCTCATGGTCAATGCTGATGAAGGGCGCAATGCCTGCACAGCTGTCCGCAATCAGCGCACGAAGCTGCGCATTCAACGCCCTGGCATCCGCAAAGCCCGTGACATTGTTGCCAAAGTGAATGACATTGCCGATGCAGTAGTCCTGCATCAGGGCCCGCGTTTCCGGCGTGATCTCGCCGCCCTCCATGCTGTAGAGCACAAGCTGGCCGATTTTCTGGCGAAGGGTCAATTCCATAGGACACACTCCTTATCCGGGATACGGCCCCATGCGCAGCACAGCAACCGCGCACAGGGCCACAGGAAAGGCCGTCGGTCAAATCTGGTCCGGGTCAATGCCCAGCCGCTTGAGGGTCTCCACTACATAGCTCTCGCGGTATTCCTCGTCCTTGGCGCGGCCCAGATAGCTCTTGAAGAATTCCTCGCAGGCCGTTTCGTAGGGAATCTTCGCCAGTTCGGCAATGATGCGGGTCGAACGGTCAATCAGCTTCTTGTTGGTGGGCAGCACCTGAATCATCCAGTTGCTCCACACGCGGCCCATCTTGGCCATGGTGGCGGTGGACAGCAGGTTGAAGGCCAGCTTGACCATCAGGTGCGGCAGCAGCTCCATGATGGTATGCGGCAGCTTGACCGGGATGCGCAGCTCGTTGTCATCCAGCTTTTCCTCGGGGATATCGCCCATGCGCAGCACCAGTCCGCCGTCAAACTTCGGCAGGTTGGCCCGGTACCAGTCCACGCAGCCGTTGTGGACACTGCGGCCGTCAATATCCACCAGCACCAGCTGCGCCGGATGCTGGGCGTAGCGGGTCGGGTCATCGCTGTTGCCCAGGTCGTAGAAGGACAGCTGGTCGGAGCCAACCTCCGGCGGATTGTCGATGATGGACTGCGCGGCGTTCATCTCCCTGTACAGCTCCCGGGACCAGTCAAGGCCCTTGAGCGGACGGCGGATGATATGCTGCCAGGCAATGGACGCCGGATACAGCGGATCCTTGGCATAGGCCCAGGACAGCGGGCTGGTGTGGTCGTCCGTGCGGCGGAAGGGCGGCAGGGTGAAGGTAGGCTGCCGCTCGGTGGTGTCGGTGAGGATGTCCTGCAAATAGTCGTGGGTGATGTAGGTCACAAGGCCCTTGCGCGTGTAGGTGTCGGCCTCGAACTCCACGGCCTTGGCCATCCCGGCCAGGGCCTCGCCGCTTTGCAGCTGCTCCACGCAGGACTTGAACTGCGCGGCATACTCGGCAGGCTCCAGGGCAGTCGCACCCA
>JBJEUL010000213.1:0-2813 GCA_051883835.1 Aristaeellaceae bacterium | reverse complement strand
CATCGGCTGACAGCTCATCGGGCGCCAAGCCTGGTCAGTTGGACACCCCCAAATCGGCAATATTCTTGTGCGCTCCCAAGCACCACACATGGATTGCGTCCTGCCTATCGACAGTCCCATCAGCCGTATCCGCTGCCCCATTCGCTCGGCTGGCCCAATCGCCCCAAAAAAAACAAAAGCCGGAATAATGGTGAGCGCAGTCGCTCCATCATTACTCCGGCTATTTGGGGATGTCAGCCCCGACGGCGAGTCACTTATGTACTTCAGTGTATCTATTCCCCTTGGATGGGATGACCCTGCGAATCGCCTGTATGCCGATCCCTTGGCCGTTGATATGGTGCTTCCTGCTGGGCACGGTAGTGCGCCTGGGCATACAGATACTGCTTTTCAAAGGCTGCTATCGCCTGCTTGCTGATCTTGCGGAAGGGCAGCAGCATGTCAAAGGCATGGAATCCGCTGGGATATATGTCCATATGGGCGGATACGCCCGCCTTCTTCAAGTTCTCGATATACGTCAAGGTCTCACAATAGAACGGTTCCCGATCACCAACGAACGTATATGCTGGCGGCAGTCCAGCATAATCCGTCTGCCGGGCCGGAGCAGCATAGGGCGGAACCTCCCCAGTCACGCTGGAAAGATACAGCTTCCATGCTGCGTGATTGCGCTTGGTATTCCAGGAGATGCCGTGGTTGTCCCGGGAGGGGGCCGTGTCCCGGTCATCCGGCATGGGGTACAGCGGCATTTGAAAGGCGATGTTCACTTCGCCCTTATCCCGGGCGTGCATACACAGCGCAGCAGACCTCGTCCAAGAGGGGACTGGCAGTCTCCCGCTGCTGCATGGGACGGGCCATCCAGCTCCGGTGCGCAGGCACCGCCGTGTACAGATGCTGCCTGCACAGCCGCCGAAAGGAGCTGTGAATCCATTGCTGTTTGTGCAAAAAATACGAAAATTGTACACAATACTTCGCGCAATGAATGGACAATGTAAATTCTGTGTGATATAATGCGGACAAACAACAGAAATCAGGCGTGGAATTCTGCCGAATGATGCCCATGGGGAAGCTCCCGCGCTGACTATGAAAAAGCGGATACTGTTGGATGCGAAGGGTTTGACATGGCCCTGTATGACTGCTGTCATGGGAAGCCCCTGAAGCATGACCACGGAAGAATGCAACGGAAAGCGGGAGGAACTTGTCATGAGAAGAATCTGTCTGCTGGTGTGTGTCTGTCTGCTCCTGCTGCTGCCGGGAACCGCCGTGATGGAGGGCAATGACATGCTGCCGATTCCTTCCTTTAAGAATGTATCGGTGCACGACCCGTCCATCATCCGGGCGGATGACGGCTGGTTCTACATCTACGGCAGCCACATGGCGGCGGCGAAATCCCAGGATCTCATTGCATGGGAGATGATTTCCAAGGGGCCGTCCAATCAGGAATGCACGCTGGTGGAGCAGGTGCAGGAGCAGATGAGCGAGGCCCTGACCTACGCTAAGACCACCACCTTCTGGGCACCTGATGTGGTGCAGTTGGCCAATGGCACCTACGCCATGTACTACTGCACCTGCGAGGGCTCCAGCCCGCTGTCAGTCCTGGGTCTGGCCTATGCGGATGCCCCGGAGGGCCCCTATGTGAACCAGGGCATCCTGCTCAAGTCCGGTGCCGCAGGCTACAATGCCAATTACTATCCCAATGTGGTCGACCCCTGTGCCTTCTATGACAAGGAGGGCCGGCTGTGGATGGTGTATGGCTCCTACTCCGGCGGCATCTTCATTCTGGAGATGAACCCTGAAACGGGCTATCCGCTGGAGGGTCAGCAGACCTACGGCACCAAGCTGCTGGGCAACAATCACGCCCGCATTGAGGCTCCCTATATCCTCTACAGCCCGGAGACGGACTATTACTATCTGTTCCTGTCCTTCGGCGGGCTGGATGCCAATGGCGGCTACAACATCCGCGTCTGCCGCTCCGAGAACCCGGATGGCCCCTATGAGGATTTGCAGGGCAACGCCATGATTCGCTGCGGCGGCAAAAACGGCACCTTCTTCAATGACCCGGATTACGAGCCCTACGGCGTGAAGCTCATGGGCGGCTATCAAATCAAGCCGGTGGCAGGGGAGAAGAACCAGATGAGCGTGGCCTACCGCAGTCCCGGCCACAATTCCGCCTGGTACGATGCGGAAGCAGGACGCTACTTCCTGATTTTCCATACCCGCTTTGCCAATTCCGGCGAGAGCTACTCCGTGCGGGTGCATGAGATGTACATGAACGAGGACGGCTGGCCGGTGGTATCCCCGCTGCGCTATGCCGGCGAAATGCCTGAGCCGGTGGCTCTGGAAAAGATTCCGGGGCTGTACAAGGTGCTGAACCACGAGCATGACATCAACAGCGTGGAGCATGTCTCCGATACGGCCGAGCTTCATGCGGACGGCACGGTAACGGGCTGCGTGGAGGGTACCTGGACGTGTGAGGACGGGGTACACATCACCCTGTGCGTGGGGGATGAGACGCTCAAGGGCATTGTCCACACGGCCCTGGATGCGGGACAGAAGCAGTGGGTGGTATGCTTCTCGGCCCTGGACGAAACGGGTGCCGCGCTGTGGGGTACCCGCGCCACCTGTCAGGAGGAACCGTAATCCCCGGGCCTGTGTGGGTCGGGCGATAAAATAAGGAGGGACAACACGGATGCGAAAAGGGATACTGCTGGCCCTGACGCTGGTGCTGGTGCTTCTGTGCGGGAGCGTTGTGGCTGAATCGGAAGATCAGTCCAGCTGGATGACCTTCTCCAGCGGCACGGAGAACCAGTATGCGCAGG
>JBJEUL010000212.1:0-2820 GCA_051883835.1 Aristaeellaceae bacterium | reverse complement strand
GGCACGAAAGAAGGTGAGAGGCTGTGAGCGTCCATGCGGATGCCAAAACGACAGAGCGTCAGCACGCTGTGTGGCAGGCACTGCTGCGTAGACGCTTTGACACGGCCTCAAACCTTGCTGCGGAATTTCATGTCAGTGTCAGAACCATGCATAACGACTTGCACGAGCTCATGCTTTCCCACCCCATCGAATCAGTTCGCGGGCGATATGGTGGTGGCTATCAGGTTGCGGAGTGGTATTTCCCGCATCAGCATACCTTGTGTGCCGAACAGATCCACGTCCTTGAAAAGGTGATGTCTCTACTGTCAGCTGAAGACCAGCGCATCATCCGAACGATTCTGGAACAGTTTTCTCCATAGCACTAGTCTATCTGACATATTGTGCCCTTCAATGAGTGCCTTGTTCTGGTGAATTGCACCCCTGCCACAAATAGGTACTAAACAGGAAGCATGTTTGCATATTTGGGTGATAGGCTTGGCTTGCGCACTGAAGAAAGCGTGATTATCACCACCTACGGACGCTTCACAGCCGCAGACCCTTTGCACCTTCACAAACAGGCTGCCCACCACGCAGCCTCACAGCAAGCACAGGACAGATCTCCGCATGGTGGGAGCGGCCAGCAGGGCGGCGCGAGGATGGCACAGCCGGAGCGACACACGCAGCCTGCAAACTCTGCTGTGGCAGGCAGGGCGCGACGATCCCATGCGGAACAATGAGACTTCCACCACGGCCCTCCACTGACTGGAGAGGGAGTCCCTGCGGTATGCGCCAGTCCAGGGGACAGCGGTACCGGCGGGGCTATGACGCGGCAGCCAGCCGCGACCTGATGCTTGCAGAAGCATACTGGGATGCCATGCATGGGATAATAGAGATACCATCGTGAACCCCGTCACTGGAAAGGAGGCTGCCATGTCCAGTATCGACGAGTTTTTCTTCCGTTACTATGCCAACCGGCTGCTGCGGGAGGGCTACATCAGCAAGGAGGAATACTGCGGCCTCCTGAGTGCCAACCGGTTGGAGCCCGATGCTCCCGGGACTGCACGTGCTGGGAATGCTTGCCGACAGCGTTGACGCACCTTAAACGCCCACTTACAATAGAAAGGACCCGATTCGGGTTGTCAGGGTATTGCCCTTTCATCAATGGCTGCCCACCGCGTGGGAGAGCCGGAAGGAGATTATCATGGAAACCCGCAAGATCAGAGAACAGTTGAAGTACGGCACGATCTACGATCTTCCGCTGCGCGTGACCTACTATGCCCGTGTATCCACCGATAAGGACGAGCAGCTGAACTCGCTGGAGAATCAGGAGGCGTACTTCACCGAGAAGATCAAGGCTGTCCGCAAGTGGACGTTCGTCCCCGGGTATATCGACGAAGGCATTACCGGCACCAGCGTTGCCAAGCGAGAACGCTTTCTGGAGATGATCCGGGACGGCAAGGACGGCAGGTTCGACCTGATTCTCACCAAGGAGGTCAGCCGTTTCGCCCGAAACACCGTGGACAGCCTGACCTACACCCGCGACCTGCTGCGCTACGGGGTGGGCGTGTACTTCATGACGGACGGCATCAATACCCTCGATCCGGACAGCGAGCTGCGGCTGACCATCATGTCCGGCATTGCACAGGATGAAAGCCGCAAGATTTCTACCCGCGTGAAGTTTGGCTCCCGGGAGGCCATCAAGAAGGGCCGCGTGTTCGGGAATGGGCGAATCTATGGCTACGACTATGTGGACAAGCACCTGGTGGTGAACGAAAAGGAAGCCGTGTTCGTCCGCGATTTGTTCGAGACCTTCGCCACGGGAAATTTCAGCTTGAACCAACTGGAGAAGCTGTTCTATAATAAGGGGTACCGCAACACCCAGGGCGGGCGGATCAACCACGCCGCCATGGCGCAGGTGATCCGCAATCCCAAATACAAGGGCTGGTTCTGCGGCGGCAAGACCACCGTGGCTGATCCCTTCGACCAGCGGCAGATCAAGCTGCCGGAGGAAGAATGGATCATGTACCCCGACGAGAACATCCCGGCGCTGGTCAGCGAGGAAACCTGGGAAAAGGCCAATGCCATACTCGCCAGGCGAAGCGCCGATGTGAAGGCCCATCGGGGGCAGTACACCCATGCGAACCTGCTCTCCTGCAAGATGTACTGTACCCATTGCGGTGCGCTGTACCACCGGCAGACCTCTACGGCGTATCACTCAAAGACCCCCAACAGCTCCTGGGTGTGCAGCGGCAAAAAGAAAAAGGGGACCCATACCTGCCCCTCGCGTTACATCTGGGAATCGGAAATGAAGGACGTGCTGTTCACCCTGTTCAAGGGCTTTCATCAGTCCAGGGCGGATATGGCACAGCGTATCCTGCAAACGCTGGAGCAGCTGCAGCCGAGAACCTCCGTGCTGAAGGAGATTGAGAAGGCGCAGGAGGCGGTGGAAAAGCTGAAGGCCCGCCGGGATAAGCTATTGGATCTGAACGTGTCGGGGATGCTGGCGGACAGCGACTTCGCGGAGATGCTCCGAGCGTGCAATCGCCAGATGGAGCAGCAAAGCGCGCTCATCCAGTCCCTGCAGGACAAGCAGGACAAGGCCGCCGACATCCAGAAGCGGCTGCAGACCATCCAGGCGGCGTTCGACTCCTTTGACAGACTGGAGACGCCGGAGGACATCACGCCTGCGTTGGTGGATGCAGTCATCAGCCGCATCGATGTCACCACCCGGGGCGATGTGATTCAGCTGGACTTCCACCTGGCGGACGGAACAGCCCTGATGGAGCAGCTGACAGCCGCCGCCCATCGCCGGGGAAGGCCCCAAAACGGTTCTGCTGGTTA
>JBJEUL010000211.1:0-12392 GCA_051883835.1 Aristaeellaceae bacterium | reverse complement strand
GCAGGGGTGAAACCCCTGCGCAGGTCTGGGCGGCAGCCCAGCGCAACATGTTCAATCAACAAAAAGTGAAAAGCCCAAAAAAGCGTGAGTTTCCAAGCAGACGACGCAGTTCGTCCGCGCCGGAAACGGCATGTTCCCATCAGCCTGAAAGGACAGCTCGTTCTCACCCAGCCTCTATGACAGACTTATCCAAAGGGAGGCGCAATCCAATCATACACGTTCCCAAACAACCAAGCACCGGAGAGCCTGCAAGGGTTCTCCGGTGCTTGGTTGTTCAGGAAACTGTATCGCAGGGAGGACGGGGAAGGATGCTCCGATGCAGACCAGGGAACAAGCCGTTTCCTACGCGGACGGACTGCGTCGTCTGCTTGGAAACTCTGATTTCTTCTTATCCTTCTTACAGGTCAGATGTGCTGCGCTGGGCTGCCGCCCAGACCTGCGCAGGGGTTTCACCCCTGCACCCCACAAGGGGCATCGCCCCTTGACCCCTTCGACGCTGGCGCGATCCCTTGGGGTTAGTTGACAATCAGGAAACCGCTTTCGGTCAGGCGTTGACGAATCAGGGCAATCTGCTCAAAGTCGCGGGTCTCCATGCCGATTTTCAGGAAACAGCTGGCCACCGGCATGTTGGCATCGCTGCGCTCATACTGCACGGATACCACGTTGGCCCCGCATTCGCTGACAATGCTGCTCACGCCCAGCAGCTGCCCAGGCTTGTCCTCCAGCGCAATTTGCAGCATGGCATTGCGCCCGGCTGTGACAAGGCCACGGGTAATCACGCGGGAGAGAATGTTCACGTCAATGTTGCCGCCGGATACGATGCAGCACACGTTCTTGCCCTCGATGGGCAGCTTGTCAAACATCGCCGCTGCCACAGATACCGCGCCTGCGCCCTCAGCCACCAGCTTCTGCTTTTCCATCAGGGCCAGAATTGCCGCGGCAATCTCGTCCTCGGACACCGTGACAACCTCGTCCACATACCTGCGCACCATGTCGAAGGTCACATCGCCGGGATGCTTCACGGCAATGCCGTCGGCAAAGGTCTTGACCGAGGGCAGCGTGATGGCCTCGCCCTGACGGATGGATTCCGCCATGCTGGGCGCGTTCTCCGCCTGCACGCCGTAGACTTTCACGTTGGGGTTCAGCTCCTTGATGGCAAAGGCCACGCCGGAAATCAGGCCGCCGCCGCCAATGGGGCAGATGACGGCATCCACGTCCGCCAGCTGGTCAAGAATCTCCAGGCCAATGGTGCCCTGACCGGCAATCACCTCGTCATCGTTGAAGGGGTGAATGAAGGTCATGCCCGTTTCCTCCTGCAAACGGCAGGCATGGGCATAGGCATCATCATACGCGCCCTTCACCAGACAGACCTCCGCGCCCAGGGCCTTGGTGGCCTCCACCTTGCTGATGGGCGCACCGTCGGGCATGCAGACAATGGCCTTGATGCCCATCCGGCTGGCGGCCAGAGCCACGCCCTGCGCGTGATTGCCCGCCGAGCAGGCAATGATGCCTGCCTTGCGCTGCTCCTGGCTGAGCTGGCTGATTTTGTAGTACGCACCGCGCAGCTTGAAGGAGCCGGTGAGCTGCAAATTCTCGGTCTTGAGGTACATGTTGAAGCCGGAGGACAGCTTGGGCGCATGAATCATGTCCGTCCTGCGGGCAACCTGCTTGAGCACGAACGCCGCGTGATAAACTTTGTCGAGTGTAACCATGGACAGCATCTCCTTTGGTGGTTTGCATGAAAAGGACGCGGTCAGGCAAATACCCTCCGCGCCGGGGAATCAGGGCTTGTTCAGCCCCGTCAGGTAGTTGATGAACTGCTGGGCCGTACGCCCGGAAATGCCGCCGTGGCGAATCTCCCAGCGGTTGGCGGCGGCGAGAAGCTCCTCCTCGCTCATGGCAAGACCCGGGACGCGGGCCGCAATGCCCCGCACAATGTCGTGGTACTGCTGGCGGTTGGGGTTGGAATAGCAGATGCTGCACCCGAACCGGGCGGCCAGGGAAAGCTTCTCCTCCATGGTGTCGGAGCGGTGAATGTCGCCGTTGTGCTCCATGTCGCTGCGGTCCTTCCACGTCTCCTGAATCAGGTGGCGACGGTTGGAGGTGGCCACAATCATCACATTCCCGGGGCGCGTCTCCACACCGCCCTCGATGACCGCCTTGAGGAACTTGTATTCCACCTCATGCTCCTCAAAGGACAGGTCATCAATGAAAATCATGAAGCGGTAGTTGCGGTTCTTCACCCGAGCGATGACCTTCGACAAAAGGCCGAATTGATGCTTGTAAATCTCAATCATCCGCAGGCCCTGCGGGTAATACTCGTTCAGGATGGCCTTGACGGAGGTGGACTTGCCCGTGCCTGCATCGCCATACAGGAGCATGTTGTTGCAGCCCCGACCCTGGACAAAGGCCTCGGTGTTCTGCCGCAGCTCCTTTTTTTGCGCTTCATAGCCGATGAGGTCGGAGAGGGTGACAGCGTCAATGTTGTTGATGGCCTCAAAGGCCACACCATCCCCCTCCGGCTGGATGCGGAAGGCCCGGTTCAGCCCAAACATGCCCACGCCATGATCCCGGTAGTAGTCCGTCATCAGGGTGAAAACGGCATCCTCGTCCGGGGCCGCGTCAATGGCCAGAGCCAGCGCACGCACCTGCTCGGACACGGCGCGGTAGTACATCTGCGCCTTCTTGGGGATGGCCTGATAGTGGGACAGCACCGTGAAGCAGTCAATGCCCAAATCCTGCTCGATGGGCGCGAAATCAAAGTCGAACAGCCGCTTGAAGATGCGGAAATCCGCCCGGGCAAAATGATTGACGCTGCCCTCGCTGGCCCCCACGCGCTCACTGGTGAGGGTGAAGGAGTTCTCATTGGTCATGAGCAGGAACGTCAAATAATTGTGCCACAGGTTGTTGTCAAACCCATACAGGGTCGCCACATCCAGCAGCCGCTTGACCTGCGCATAAATACGCCCAATCAGCTCACTCTTGTCACACGTCCGATGTTCCCAATCCCCAAAAATCTCCGCCAACTTGAGCAGGATACAATCCTCCCCCAAATTGGAATACAGCAGCAGTTTCGATGTCTCCCGATACATACACAACCCTCATTAACGCCTGTTCCGCGTCGCGCCGCACCCTCCGTGCGGCGTGACCCCTTCATCGGAGGAACCCAACTCTGGCCCACCCGAAAGGGAGTCCAGAGGGGCGATGCCCCTCTGGTGGGGTGCAGGGGCAACGCCCCTGCCCGTCTCCTCACAGCCTTGCAAGAATCTCGTCTGTCATCGCCGTGCAGCTCAGCGGCTCAGCGGTGGAAGCACCGATAATATCCGCTGTGCGCAGACCATCATTCAGAGCCTTGTCCACAGCCGCCTCTATGCAGTCTGCCTCAGCAGTCAGGTCGAAAGCATAGCGCAGCATCATGGCGGCAGAGAGAATTGTGGCAATGGGGTTGGCCTTGTTCTGACCGGCAATGTCCGGTGCGGAACCGTGAATCGGCTCGTACAGACCGCGCTTGGTCGCACCCAGGGACGCGGAGGGCAGCATGCCGATGGAGCCGGTAATCTGGCTGGCTTCATCCGAGAGGATGTCACCGAACATATTGCTGGTCACCACCACGTCAAACTGGCTCGGACGGCGCACCAGCTGCATGGCCGCATTGTCCACCAGCATGTCCACGCAGCTCACGTTCGGGTATTCCTCCGCAATGCGATGCACCGTGGCACGCCACAGACGGCTCGTCTCCAGCACGTTCGCCTTGTCGATGGAAATCACGCTCCGTCGACGCTTGCGCGCCGCGTCAAAGGCCGCACGGGCAATGCGCTCAATCTCCATGACGGAGTAGGCCTCCGTATCGTAAGCCTCCGGGCCATACTTGCCCTCCCGGCGGCCACGTTCGCCAAAGTAAATGCCGCCCGTCAGCTCGCGGACCATCATCAGGTCAAAGCCCTGCGCCACAATGTCCGCACGCAGCGGGCACTCGTCCTTCAGCGCGGGGTACAGCTTCGCCGGACGCAGATTCGTGTACAGGCCCATCGCCGCACGAATGCCCAGCAGCCCCTTCTCCGGGCGCAGGTTCGCAGGCTGATTGTCCCACTTCGGGCCGCCCACGGCACCCAGCAGCACACTGTCAGCGGCCAGACAGCCGTCAATGGTCTCCTGCGGCAGGGGAACGCCCGTCTCGTCAATGGCCGCGCCGCCAATCAGGTAAGGGGTGAACTGAAAGGTGTGCCCAAACTTCTCGGCCACCTTCTCCAAGACGCGCACGGCACTGTCCACAATCTCCGGGCCGATGCCGTCACCGCGCAGAAGCGCAATGCTGTAGGTCATGTCACTTGTCCTCCGCATCCTGACGGGCCTTCAAATAGGACAGCAGGCCGTCATGCTCGATAATCTTCTCAATGAAGGGCGGGAACGCCGCCGCCTGAAAGCTCTCGCCGGTGGTCTCATCGTGAATTACACCTGTGGCGAAATCCACCGATACCGTGTCGCCGCTGCGGATGGCTGCCGCAGCTTCCGGGCATTCCAGAATCGGGAAGCCGATGTTGATGCTGTTGCGGTAGAAAATCCGGGCGAAGCTGGCGGCAATCACACAGCGCACGCCGCAGGCGCGGATGGCAATGGGCGCATGCTCGCGGGAAGAGCCGCAGCCGAAATTCGCGCCGCCGACCATGATATCCCCGGGCTGCACAGCGGTGACGAAGGATGCGTCAATATCCTCCATGCAGTGCTTGGCCAGCTCCTCGGGGGAGGAGGTGTTCAGGTAGCGGGCGGGAATAATCACGTCCGTGTCCACATTGTCACCGTATTTGAATACCTTGCCGGTCACCATGTCACTCAGCCTCCTTCATGTCGCAGGGGCATGCCACACAGCCCATCACCGCGGATGCCGCGGCAACCGCCGGACTGGCCAGAATGACCTCGCTCTTGACGTGACCCATGCGGCCCACAAAATTGCGGTTGGTGGTGGCAACAGCACGCTCACCCTCGCACATGCAGCCCATGTGACCGCCCAGGCACGGGCCGCAGGTGGGCGTGGATACCGCACAGCCAGCCTCAATGAAAATCTTCGTCAGCCCCTCAGCAATGCAGTCCATGTACACCTGCTGCGTGGCGGGAATCACGATGCACCGCACACCCTCGGCCACCTTGCGGCCCTTGAGGATGGAAGCGGCCACGCGCATATCGCTGATGCGCCCGTTGGTGCACGAGCCAATCACCACCTGGTCGATGGGCAGCCCCTTCACCTCGCTGACAGGCTTGGTGTTGCTGGGCAGGTGCGGCAGGGATACCGTGGGCTGAAGCTCGGACAGGTTGATGACAACCTCCCGCTCATACTCCGCGTCCGGGTCAGCCTCGTAGGCCGTCCAGGGACGGTTCACACGGCCCGTGACGTATTCGATGGTCTTGTCATCCACCGGGAAAATACCGTTCTTGCCGCCAGCCTCAATGGCCATGTTGGCGATGGTGAAGCGGTCATCCATGCTCAGTTCATGCACGCCCTCACCGGTAAATTCAAGAGACTTGTACAGCGCACCGTCCACACCAATCAGGCCAATCAGGTGCAGAATCACATCCTTGCCGGACACATAAGGTTGAAGCTTGCCCGTCAGCACCACCTTGATGGCACTGGGCACCTTGAACCAGTTCTCACCCGCTGCCATGCCAGCCGCCATGTCCGTGGAGCCCACACCCGTCGAAAATGCGCCCAGCGCACCATAGGTGCAGGTGTGGCTGTCCGCGCCGATGATGCACTCGCCCGGCGCGACAATGCCCTTCTCCGGCAGCAGCGCATGCTCGATGCCCACGGTGCCCACATCAAAGAAGTGGGTGATGCCGAAGCGATGGGCAAAGTCGCGGGCTGTCTTGCACAGCTGGGCGGACTTGATGTCCTTGCAGGGCGTGTAGTGATCCAGCACGATGGCAATCTTGTCCTTGTCAAACACCCGGGTGAAGCCGGCGTTGTCAAAGACCTTCACGGCCACAGGGGTGGTCACGTCATTGCCCAGAACCAAATCCAGCTTCGCCTCAATCAGGTCGCCCGCCTTGACAGCGGGCAGACCGGCGTGGGCGGCGAGAATCTTCTGCGTCATGGTCATGCCCATGGAATCAAGCCTCCTTGCTCTTGCGGGCCGCGTAAGCCTGCAGCTTGTTCACCGCGCTGATATAGGCCAGAATGGACGCCTCGATGATGTTGGTGGACAGCCCGCGCCCGGAGAAGGTGCGGTTGTCGCAGGTCAGCTTCACGGAAACATCGCCCATGGTGTCCTTGCCGGGGGAGATGGAGTTGACCCGGTACAGGTCGAAGGTGTGATCCACCGGGCGGATGATGCGGTCGATGGCCTCGAAGGCCGCGTCCACCGGGCCGTCGCCGGAGCAGACCTCCTCGAACTGCTGACCGTTGAGGGACAGGCGCACCACGCTGGTGCAGGTGGTCAGGTTGGAGGTGTGGGTGGCGAACCACTCCAGCTTGTAGCCGTCCACCTCCTGGTCGTCGGTGGCGGAGTGGGTCACGATGGCCACGATGTCCTGGTCGGTGACGTTCTTCTTCTTGTCGCAGAGCACCTTGAACTCCTCAAAGCAGCTCTGCAGCTCTTCCTCGGTCAGCTCGTAGCCCATGTCCTTCAGGCGGGAGGCCAGGGCGTGCTTGCCGGAGTGCTTGCCCAGGACGATGTTGTCCGTCAGGATGCCCACCGCCTCGGGGGTCAGCACCTCGTAGGTCTTGCGATTGGCCAGCACGCCGTGTTGGTGGATGCCGCTCTCGTGGCGGAAGGCGTTCACACCCACAATGGGCTTGTTCAGCGGCGCACTCTGGCCGATGATGTTGTACACGGTCTTGGAGGCGCGGAAAATCTGCGTGGTATCAATGCCCGTGGTGTGCTCCCCGAAAATGTCCGGGCGGGTGTGCATGGCCATGACCACTTCCTCCAGGGAGGTGTTGCCCGCGCGCTCACCCAGGCCGTTGATGGTGCATTCAATCTGACGCGCACCGCCCAGTACGCCGCCCAGCGAGTTGGCCACCGCCATGCCCAGGTCGTTGTGGCAGTGGACGGAGAACTCCACCTTGTCGCTGTCGGGAACGTTCTTCATCACGGTTTCAATGAGATACTGCATCTCGGCCGGGGTGGTGTAGCCCACGGTGTCGGGCAGGTTGATGACCGATGCGCCATTCTTGATGGCGGCATCCACCACGCGGATGAGGAACTCCACATCGGAGCGGGTCGCATCCTCGCAGGAGAACTCAATGTTGGACACATACTTGCGCGCATGGGCTACCATGGCCGCCGTGCGCTCCAGCACCTGCTCAGGAGTCATCTTCAATTTGTACTCCATGTGCAGGGGAGAGGTGGCGATAAACAGGTGGATACGGGGGTCAACCGCGTCCCGCACCGCTTCCCACGCGCAGTCAATATCCTTGACCGTCGCCCGCGCCAGCGAAGCCACCGAGCAGTCCTTCGCCGTGCGCGCAATGGTCTGCACGCTCTCAAAGTCGCCGGGGGAGGAGATGGCAAACCCCGCCTCAATCACGTCTACCTTCAGCCTTTCCAGGCACCGCGTAACCTCAATCTTTTCCTTCAAATTCATGGAACAGCCCGGCGACTGTTCCCCATCCCGCAGGGTAGTATCGAATATCTTAATTCTGCTCATCAGAAACATCCTTTCTACGCTACCGGAGCGTCATTGCTCCGTCCCTCCAGCCCCTCCACGCGCACGCAGTATGACCGAAGGGAACCGACACAATCGCGAGAACGGGAGTCCAGAGGGGTGAAACCCCTCTGGCGGGGTCAAGGGGCAGAGCCCCTTGCGTCCCCCTTACTCCAGAATCGCGCCCTTGTCAGCGGAGGAAACCAGCTTGGCATAACGGGCCAAATAACCCGTCTTGACCTTGGGCTCCGGGCAAACCCACGCAGCGCGGCGACGGGCAAGCTCTTCCTCGGATACCTTTAATTCAATGGAGCAGGCGGGGATGTCAATGGCAATCAGGTCGCCCTCCTCCACCAGTGCAATCAAACCACCGGCAGCAGCCTCGGGGCTGATGTGACCAATGGACGCGCCACGGGTCGCGCCGGAGAAACGGCCGTCCGTCAGCAGGGCGACACTCTCACCCAGCCCCATGCCGCAAATGGCGGAGGTCGGGTTCAGCATCTCCCGCATGCCCGGGCCACCCTTCGGGCCCTCGTAGCGGATAACCACCACATCGCCCGGCATAATCTTCCGGTCATAAATGGCGGCAATGGCTTCTTCCTCGGAATCGAACACACGGGCAGGGCCTTCATGCTTCATCATCTCAGGAGCCACTGCGCTCTGCTTCACCACACAGCCGTCCTTGGCCAGATTGCCCTTGAGCACCGCAATGCCGCCATTGGCAGAGTAGGGGGCATCAATGGGCCGAATGATATGCTCGTCACGGTTCACCACGCCGGTCAGGTTTTCGGCCAGCGTCTTGCCCGTGCAGGTCATCACAGAGGTGTCCAGGAGGGACTTCTTCGTCAGCTCCTTCATGACCGCCAGCACACCGCCTGCCCGGTCAAGATCCTCCATGAAGGTGTCGCCAGCCGGGGCCAGATGGCACAGGTTCGGGGTGTTGGCGGAAATCTCGTTGGCGTGATCCAAGTCAATGACCACACCCGCCTCGTGCGCAATGGCAGGCAGATGCAGCATGGTGTTGGTGGAGCAGCCCAGGGCCATGTCAACGGTCTCGGCATTGTTGAAGGCCGCAGGGGTCATGATGTCCCGGGGCCGAATATTCTTCTCCACCAGCTGCATAATCTGCATACCCGCATGCTTGGCCAGCCGCAGACGCGCAGAGTAAGGCGCGGGAATGGTGCCGTTGCCCGGCAGAGCCATGCCCAAGGCTTCGGTCAGGCAGTTCATGGAATTGGCCGTGTACATGCCCGAACAGCTGCCGCAGGAGGGACAGGCGTTCTCCTCATAATTGCGCACACCATCCTCATCCAGCGTGCCAGCCTTGAAGGCACCCACGGCTTCAAACATGTGGCTCAGGCAGGTGCGGCGGCCATCGGTCAGATGCCCCG
Source organism: Aristaeellaceae bacterium (assembly GCA_051883835.1). Lineage (GTDB taxonomy): Bacteria > Bacillota > Clostridia > Christensenellales > Aristaeellaceae > UBA11524. The sequence continues at coordinate 3,363 of JBJEUL010000211.1, read as the reverse complement.
CCAGCATCGGCCCGCCGGATACGAAAATGGTGGGGATGTTCAGCCGCGCCGCCGCCATCAGCAGGCCGGGAACGTTCTTGTCGCAGTTGGGAATCATGACCAGTCCGTCAAACTGATGGGCAATGGCCATGGCCTCGGTGGAATCGGCAATCAGGTCGCGGGTCACAAGGGAATACTTCATGCCGATATGCCCCATGGCGATGCCATCGCACACCGCAATGGCCGGGAACATGACCGGCGTACCGCCCGCCGCCCGAACGCCCGCCTTGACCGCTTCGGCAATCTTGTCCAGGTTCATATGCCCCGGCACAATCTCATTGTAGGAGCTGACCACACCAATGAGCGGCCTGCGAATCTCCTCATCCGTATACCCCAGCGCATAAAGCAAACTACGATTCGGTGCCCGTTCCACGCCCTGCTTGATTTGATCCGACTGCATACTGTATCCCTCCAATAGTTCTCCAGATACGAAACCATCACAAACGCCTCACCCGGGTATTCCCCAGGAAACGCGATATAAAAAATGGGGGCGGGGGGTCAAGGGGGCCATGCGCCCTTCAAGCTGCACCACCGCGTCGCGCCGCGCCCTCCGCGCGGCGTGACCCCTGCAAAGGAAAGACCAACCAACACCCCACCCGAAAGGGAGTCCAGAGGGGCAATGCCCCTCTGGTGGGGGTGAAGGGGGCAACGCCCCCTTCACTCGTCCATCCCCGTCAGTTGCTGGCGTTGTCGAGGTTGGAGTCGTTCTTCCAGAGCATCTGCTCACGGAGCTGACGGCCGATGATTTCCATGGGATGCTGGGCGAGCTGCTCGCGCTTGGAGTTGAAGAAGCAGCGGCCGTTCTTGTTCTCGGCAATCCAGCGGCCGGCGAAGGTGCCGTCCTGAATGTCCTTCAACACAGCCTTCATGTTAGCCTTGGTCTGCTCGTAGGGCAGCACGCGGGGGCCGGACACATACTCGCCGTACTCGGCCGTATCGGAGATGGAGTAGTTCATGGCAGCCACGCCGCCCTTGTTGATGAGGTCAATGATGAGCTTCATCTCATGGATGCACTCGAAATAGGCATTCTCGGGCTCGTAACCGGCTTCCACCAGCGTCTCAAAGCCGCAGCGCATCAGGTCAACCACGCCGCCGCACAGCACAGCCTGCTCACCGAACAGGTCGGTCTCGGTCTCGTCGTGCATGGTGGTCTCCATGATACCGGCACGGGCACCGCCGATGCCCGCAATGTAGGCCAGCGCAATGTCATAGCAGTGACCGGTAGCATCCTGCTCCACCGCCACCAGGCAGGGCACGCCCTTGCCAGCCACATACTGGCTGCGCACCGTGTGGCCCGGGCCCTTGGGGGCCGCCATGAACACGTCCACGCCAGCCGGAGGCACAATCTGCTTGTAGCGGATGTTGAAGCCGTGGGCAAAGGCAATGGCCTTGCCCTCGGTCAGATAGGGCGCGATGTCCTGACGGTACATGTCTGCCTGCTTCTCATCGTTGATGAGAATCATGATGATGTCCGCACGCTTGGTGGCTTCCGGCACGGTCAGCACCTCAAAGCCGTCCTTCTCCGCCACAGGCCAGCTCTTGCCGCCCTTGCGCAGACCAACCACCACATCCACGCCGGAATCCCGCAGGTTCAGCGCGTGGGCATGGCCCTGGGAGCCGTAGCCGACAATGGCCACGGTCTTGCCGGTGAGCTTGTTCAGGTCACAATCCTTCTCATAGTACATTTTTGCCATAGTCGTATTCCCCTTTCACTTTCGTCTGTTCATCAATGGTGAATTGTCCACGCTCCAGTGCGACCATGCCGGTACGCACCAGCTCGAGGATACCAAACTCCTTGAGGAGGTTTTGGATAGCTTCAGCCTTGCTCTCATCGCCGATGACAGCAAGGGTCAGGGAGGACACCGACACGTCAATGATGCTCGCACGGAAAATGTTGGCGATTTGGATGACCTCATTGCGGGTCTCGCTGGTGTTGGCCATGACCTTGATGAGCACCAGTTCCCGGCGGATGGCGTGCCCGGGGTTCAGAGCCTTGACGGAGTGGACGCAAATCAGCTTGCGCAGCTGGCTGGAAATAAGGTGCGTCTGCGTCTCGGTGGCGATGATTTCAATGGTGATGCGGGACACCTTCGGGTCGTCCGTGGTGCCCACGGCCAGGGACTCGATATTGTAGCCCTTGCCGGAGAACAGGCGCACCACGCGGGACAGCACGCCGGCCTCGTTGTCCACCAGAACGGCCAGGGTCTGACGGTTGATTTCGTTCATAAGCTGCTTTCTCCTATTCATGTTCGTTGTGCGGACGTGGGGGGCTGGGCTGCCGCCCAGACCTGCGCAGGGGCCTTGCCCCTGCACCCCACAAGGGGCATCGCCCCTTGACCCTTTCGACGCTGGCGCGATGCCTTGGGGGTTAGTCCAGCATGAATTGGGTGATGTGGCTGCCGCCGCCAACCATCGGACGGACCTTTTCGTCAATGTCGATGACGCAGTCAATGACGTAGCCGCGATGGCTCTCCAGAGCCTCGGTCAGTGCAGCCTTCAGCTCGTCAACGTTGGAGACGCGCTTGCCGCCCAGGTCATAGGCCTGTGCCAGCTTCACAAAGTCAGGCGCGCGATCCAGCGTCGTCTGGGAATAATGCTCCTTGTAAATCAGCGTCTGCCACTGACGAACCATGCCCAGCGTGCCGTTGTTGAACAGCACCGTGATGACCGGCAGATTGTACGCCTGCTCGGTGGCCAGCTCGTTGCAGTTCATGCGGAAGGAGCCGTCACCCGTCACATGCAGCACGCACTTGTCCGGGTGTGCCACCTGGGCACCAATGGCCGCCCCCAGGCCAAAGCCCATCGTGCCAAAGCCGCCGGAGGTCAGCAGCTGACCCGGATAGTCGAAGTGGAAGTGCTGGATGGCCCACATTTGATGCTGGCCCACGTCCGTGGCCACAATGGTGTCCTGCGGCAGTACCTCCGCAATGGTGGACAGCACCTGCGCGGGGGTCAGGCGGTCATCGGCCTCGTCATACTCCGTTTCCGTCTTGAAGGAGAAAACGTAGTCCTTCCATTCATCATGGTGCAGCTGATCCACACGCTCCAGCAGAAGCTCCAGCACCCGCCGGGCATCACCGATGATGTGATGGTCGGTCTGTACATTCTTGTTGATTTCGCTGCGGTCAATGTCGATTTGCACGATTTTCGCGTTCTGGGCGAAGGTGGCAGGCTTCAGGGCCACACGGTCAGAGAAGCGGCAGCCCACGGCGATGAGCAGGTCACAGGCATCCACGGCCATGTTCGAGGCCTGGGAGCCGTGCATGCCAATCATGCCGGTGGTCAGCTTGTTGCGCCCGCGGAAGCCGCCGCCGCCCATCAGCG
>JBJEUL010000210.1:0-12515 GCA_051883835.1 Aristaeellaceae bacterium | reverse complement strand
GCACCGTCACCGACTTTGAGGTGCCCAAGAAGTACGGCCTGCGCCAGACCATCGCGGACACGCTGGGCATTGGCGGCATCTTCCGCGCCCTGCGCACGATTCCTGTCATGATGGACTTTGCCCATGACATGGAGGAGGTCTGCCCGGATGCCTGGTTCCTGAACTACACCAACCCCATGGCCATGCTCACCGGCGCGATGCTGCGCTACACGGGCATCAAGACCGTGGGCCTGTGCCACAGCGTGCAGGTGTGCGCCGAGAGCCTGTTCCGCTCCGTGGGCATGGAAAATGACCCGGATGTGCAGACGAAAATCGCCGGCATCAACCACATGGCCTGGCTGCTGGAAATCACCAAGGACGGCAAAGACCTGTACCCGGAAATCAAGGCCCGCGCCGCCGCCCTCACCGAGAAGCACAATAACATGGTGCGTCTGGAAATCATGAAACGGTTCGGCTACTACGTCACCGAGTCCAGTGAGCACAACGCCGAATACATGCCCTATTTCATCAAGGACAAGTACCCCGAGCTGATTGACCGCTTCAACATTCCGCTGGACGAATATCCCCGCCGCTGCATCCGTCAAATCGCGGAGTGGGAGAAGCGGCGCGACGAGCTGACCCGCGACCCGCACCTGACCCACACCCGCAGCCGCGAATACGCCAGCTACATCATGGATGCCATGGAAACCGGCACGCCCTACAAAATTGGCGGCAACGTCCTCAACACCGGGCTGATTACCAACCTGCCCCGCAACGCCTGCGTGGAGGTACCCTGTCTGGTAGACCGCAGCGGTGTGACGCCGTGCTTCATCGGCGACCTGCCCGAGCAGTGCGCGGCCCTGAACCGTACCAACATCAACGTGCAGCTGCTGACCATTGAAGCTGCCATGACCCGCAAGAAGGAAACCATCTACCAAGCCGCCATGATGGACCCCCACCTGCAAAGCGAGCTGTCCATAGACGACATCGTAAGCCTGTGCGACGACCTGATTGAGGCCCACGGCTCCTGGCTCCCGACCTACCACTAACGCCTACCCTCAAGGGAACGCGCCAGCGTCGAAGGGGTCAAGGGGCGATGCCCCTTGTGGGGTGCAGGGGTGAAACCCCTGCGCAGGTCTGGGCGGCAGCCCAGCGCAACATGTTCACATAGAAACCAAGGAAAAGAGAAAGCGAGAGTTTCCAAGCAGACGGCGCAGCCCGTCCGCGTTGGAAACGGCAGGTTCCCAGCTGCCTGAAAGAAGGGAATCCCGCTCTTGTGTTGAATAGGGATAAGGTGGGCTGCTATACGCGGCCCGCCATTTTCATAGCCAAGAACGGCGCAAGGAGCGCATAACATGAAATCAAGCCAACAGCAAATCGGCATTCTGGGTGCGGGAACCTGGGCTCTGGCCCTTGCCCGGGTGCTGGAGCGCAATGGACACGGGGTCACGGTATGGTCGGCCATTGACCGGGAAATTGACGACCTGTCCGTCCGGCGCGTGCATCCCAATCTCCCCGGCATGGAGATTTCCCCGGACATCCGCTTCACCAAAGACCCGCAGGAGGTCTGCCGGGACAAGATCATCCTGCTCTTTGCCGTGCCCTCGGTGTATGTGCGGGCCACAGCGGCACGGATGCGTCCCTTCATCCCGGACGGACAAATCATTGTGGACGTGGCCAAGGGCATTGAGCCGGACACGCTGCTGACCATGAGCGAGGTCATCCGGGACGAGCTGCAAAAGGACGGTCAGCACGCCCATATCAAGCTGGTGGCCCTCTCCGGGCCGACCCATGCCGAGGAGGTCGCGCTGGACATGCCCACCTCCATCGTGTCCGCCTGCACGGACATGAAGGTGGCCGAAGCCGTGCAGGATGTGTTCATGGACAGCTGCATGCGCACCTACACCAACACGGACGTGCTGGGCGTGGAGCTGTGCGGCGCGCTGAAGAACATCATGGCCCTGGCGACAGGCGTTTCCGCCGGGATGGGCTACGGGGACAACGCGAAGGCCGCGCTTATCACCCGGGGCATGGCGGAGATATCGCGTCTGGGGCTGGCGATGGGGTGTGCGGAGCAGACCTTCATCGGGCTGGCAGGCATCGGTGATTTGATTGTGACAGCGACCTCGGTACACAGCCGCAACAACCGCTGCGGACAGCTCATCGGGCAGGGCATGCGTCCGCAGGAGGCCGTGAAGGCGGTGGGCATGGTGGTCGAGGGTGTAAACGCGCTGCCGGCCGCCGTGCAGCTGGCGCAGCGGTATCAGGTGGACATGCCCATTGTCCAGGCCATGAGCGATATCATTCAGGGCGGCATCCCGCCGCAGGATATTGCGCCGGCCCTGATGACCCGCAGCAAGACCAGCGAGGTCAGCCGGAAGGAAATGGCCGTGCGCTTTGAATCCGCGCTGCTGCGCCGCCGCAACTACATGAGCGGCCTTCACCGCCGGGTGATGATTCAGGGCCGCTTTGACGAACTCAGCAGCGAGGTCATTGCGCTTTTGCGCCGCGCTCATGATTTGGGCGACCATTTGACAGTCGCCTTGCAGGGGGCGGATGACACGCTGGCACAGCGGCGCGTCTGTCTGGAGGAACTGCGGCCTGTGAACGCGGTGATTCCGGTGGACACGCGGGAGGAGCTTCGGCAGGCCATTCGCGCCCAGCACATCAATGTGCTTGTGGTGGCAAGCCCGGCGGATGATGCCGACCTCAGGGACATGGGGATTGATATCATTACGCTGTAAATGCAACAAGCCGCTCGGCTGACGGTGTCAGGCAGAGCGGCTTGTGTGTTTTGGGGGGCCGCTGGCACGTTCCCTTGGTACAGGCTTCCGAGCGCACAGAATGCCAACGGGAAAGCCTTCCCCTCTGGGGAAGGTGGCAGAGCGTAGCGAGGTCGGATGAGGTCGTTCCTCGTTAAGTCCCCGGAACCTGCCGTTTCCTACGCGGACGAACTGCGTCGTCTGCTTGGAAACTCACGTTATTACGGTTCCTTTTGAGTGAATCCTGTGTGCTGCGCTGGGCTGCCGCCCAGACCTGCGCAGGGGCCTTGCCCCTGCACCCCACAAGGGGCATCGCCCCTTGACCCCTTTCCGCTGGCGCGAGCCCTTTTAGGTTCGGGTGGTGGGGTCAAATTCCAGGATGAAGCGTTCGCAGGCGTTGATGAGGACGGTCTCGCCGCTGTGGTAGACGCGGCTCTTTTGGCCGCCGTAGCGGGTGTGGACGTGGCCGAAGAACCAGTAGCGCGGATTGTAGCGTTTCAGCACGTACTGGAAGGCCTCGAAGCCCCGGTGCGAGATGTGTTCCTCGTCCCCAATGCCCCGCACGGGCGAATGGCTGACCACGATGTCCACGCCCCGATGCAGCATCAGCTGCCAGCGCAGGCGCAGAATGCGGGACATCATCTGGCTTTCCGTATATTGATGGGGGCCGGGGCTGTAGCGCAGGGAGCCGCCCAGGCCCATCACCCGCAGGCCGCCGATTTTGACAATCCTGTCCTCAATGCACACGCAGCCCTCCGGCGGCGTTTTTTCGTAGCGGCCGTCATGGTTGCCGTGGACGTAGTACAGCGGCGCACGGCCCATCGTCACCAGAAAGCTCAGGTAATGAGGATTCAGGTCGCCGCAGGAGATGATGGCATCAATGTCATCCAGCATGCCGGGCTTGAAGTATTCCCACAGGAAGGGGGATTCCTCATCGGAAATCAGCAGCAGCTTCATGGTGTGCCCTCCGCTTCCATGGGCAGCTGGTCGCGGTAAATGCCCAGCTGGCGCACCAGCGGACGGGATGCGGGCAGAAGCTCCTCATAGGCGGGGATGCTGCCGTCCACATTCTCGCACAGCCAGTCCATGTTCATGATTTCCTCGGGGGTCAGCCATGCGGTGCCATCGTTGCGCACCTGGCCCTGCTGGTCGCGTATCTCGCCATGGAAGGGCGCAATCACGCCCTTGCTCAGGCCCTCCTTGAGGATATCGCCCAGCTGACGCACACCGGCGGGCAACGTGTCGCTCAGTAGCACGTCTATCACGCCGCTGTTCATGCCCCACCAGTAGTTGACTGCCTGCTCGCTGCCCTTGCCCACGGCATCCCAGCTGCCGTTGAAGATGCTGAGGATGATTTGCTCGTAGAGCTTGCCCCAGTTCCACACGGGGGAAGCCAGGGGGGTCAGCTCGCCGTTGTCAAGCACCTGATAGGTACCCCACTCCCAGGCGAAATGCGTTTCGCCCGAAGCGTTGTCCCTGTTGGAGATGACGGACACGCCATCCCCCAGGAAGTCCGCCACATGGTCTCCCGGCAGGCAGCTCCAGCGCAGGTCGATGCGGGCATTGGGATTGGTCATGCGCGCACCCAGCGCAAAGGCATTGATGCACGCCATGGTGCCCACAATGGGATAGTTGGCAATGTAGCCGATGCGGCCCTCCTTCGCCATGGCACCCGCGATGGCTCCGGTGATGAACTTGCCCTCGTGCATGCGGCTGTAATACGTCCGCACGCCGGTATAGGGCATGGAGAGGGAGCAGTTGAGCATCCGCACGCCGGGGTGCTTGGCGGCAACCTTGCGGCAGGCATCCATCAGCGGCGGCGTGGTGGTGAAGATGACCTGTGCGCCATCCTGCACCAGCTTGTCCATCACCTCGGGAGCCTCGGCGGGGCTGCATACCTGCGTGGTCACGCTGATGCGCTCACCCATGGCCTGCTCCAGCTGCTGACGGCCCAGCTCATGGGCCGCACTCCAGGTGCTTTTCTGCGGGTCAAAGGCATGAACAAAAGCCACGTTGAGCCGGGGCGGCTTGGCAATGCCCAGCGTTTGCAGAAGGGATTTTTTCTCGGCGGCTTCCTGGGGGGCCGTGCTGACGGTGATGGGGGTTCCCTTGGCCAGCACGCGCAGGTCGGGCCACATGGCATTGAGCCGCTGGGTAATCTCGGCAGCGGAGCAGGTTTCCAGCTCCGACAGAGGGTAGATTTCCAGCCAGGCCAGCAGCGCGTCACCGGCGGCAAGGGGCAGCTGCTCGGTGTTCAGCTTGTCAAAGACTGTGCGCAGCGCACGATAGGCACTCTGGACATCCCGGCGTTCCTCCTCCGTCCACTTGTGGCCCGGAGCGAAGTTCAGCGCGCCCTGCAGGCGGGGGAAGCCTCCCAGACGGCGGAAGCTGATTTCATACAGGCGGCTAAGCTGGTAGAAGTCCATGAATTCGTAATAGATTTGCACCTCGATGTCATCCGAATAGGCAGGAATCAGCCGGGTGACAATGCCGGGAATGGTGGCCGCGTCATAGCTTTTCATCACGCTGACGCGCTTGTTGCCCTCGGTGACATAGAAACGGCCCATGTATTCATTGCAGATGATGGGGTCCGTGATGCCCACCGTACCCAGATGGGCATAGCACAGGTTGATCCACTTGGAGCCGAACTCGGTTTCCGGGTCCAGCAGGGGCATGAAATTCCCCGCAAAGGCCGTCTTGCGCCCTGCGGTGGTGGTGCCGACAATCTGATCCATGGGGATATCCACCAGTCCGATTTGTGTCTTGCCGGCGCACATATCCTCGGTGAACACCTCGTCGAGCACCTGGGGATAGGGATAGGTGCCGCGTATCACGCAGCTGTTGTAATATTTCAGCCCCTGCTTGAGGGCATAGTTGTACTGCAACAGGGCATCTGCTCTGCTCACGCTGTTCCTCCTTGCTGCCGCAGGGCGGCGATTGTCCTTCGGGAACGTTCTTTCCATCCTATTATACCGCGCTTTGCCGTCCATGGCAAGCATTCCGCATTGACGCGCCCGATGGTGCAGGCGTATAATGAACGCAGTCTCTACCGCCGATGAGCAAAGGAGCAACACGTATGCAGCAGCATTCTGCCCCCCGGGGCGATATCCGCTTCAACTGTCCCATGGCCGCCCGCTGCGGCGGCTGTCAGCTGTCCCGCCTGAGCTACCGCGAGCAGCTGGCCCTCAAGCAGCGTCACGTCGAGGAGCTGCTGGGCGGTCTGTGCCCGGTGGAGCCCATCATGGGCATGGACAATCCGCTGCATTACCGCAGCAAGGTTCACGCCGTTCTGGCGGTGGACAAGCGGGGCGATGCTATTTCCGGCGTATACGCGCAGGGGACGCACCGGGTGGTGCCGGTGAAGCACTGCCTGATTGAGGATACCCGGGCCGACAAAATCATTCAAAGCATCGTGTCCATGCTCCGGCCCTTCAAATTGCGGGTCTACAATGAGTACACGCACCGGGGCTTCCTGCGGCATGTGGTGGTGCGCACCAGTGCCACCACCGGGCAAATCATGGTGACGCTGGTGGCCACGAGTCTGGAATTTCCCGGACGCAAGGCCTTCATCGCCGCACTGCTGGACAAGCACCCGGAGATTACGACCATTGTGCTGAACCTGAACCAGCGGGAAACCAGCATGGTCCTGGGCAACAAGGAAACGGTGCTGTATGGCGAAGGGTTCATCGAGGACGAGCTGTGCGGCAAGCGGTTTCGGCTGTCCAGCCGCTCGTTTTATCAGGTGAACGCCCGTCAAACGGAGCGGCTGTATCGCACAGCCATCGCCATGGCAGGCCTGACCGGCGGCGAAACGCTGCTGGACGCCTACTGCGGCACAGGCACCATTGGCCTGTGCGCGGCGGACGGGCTAAAACGGCTCATTGGCGTGGAGCTCAACGGCGAAGCGGTGAAGGATGCCCGGGAGAACGCCCGGCGCAACGGTGTGACCAACGCGACCTTCCACTGTGATGACGCGGGCCGCTTCATGGTGAAGATGGCGCGTGAAGGGCATGTGCCGGACGTGGTGATGATGGACCCGCCCCGGGCAGGCAGTGACGAGCCGTTCCTGCGCTCACTGCTGACGCTGATGCCGCCGCGCATCGTGTACGTATCCTGCAACCCGGAGACGCTGGCGCGGGACGCGGCGTTCCTGGTACAGGGCGGGTATGTGGCGGAAAGAGCGGTGCCGGTGGACATGTTCCCCGCTACAAGCCATGTAGAAACGGTCATGTGCTTGCGCAAAAAGTAATCCGGCAGAAGGAATGGTGTGTCGGCCCTGCAAAGCGGAATTGATGGAGGTTGTAGGTGCGAACCAAAGAAGTGGTAGTTGTGCCTTATGATGAAACATGGAAATCTGCTTTTGAAGAAATAAAGAAAGAACTCGAAAGTGCAATTGGTGAATTGATTATTGGCATTGAGCATGTTGGCAGCACATCTGTGGAAGGATTGTCTGCTAAACCTTGCATTGACATTGATGTAATCATCGAAGATTACTCAATATTTGATGCTGTCGTTGATGAATTGGAAACCATTGGCTATATTCACGAAGGCAACCTTGGAATTAAAGATAGGGAAGCATTCAAATATACAGATAAACCACATTTGCAACAGCATCATTTGTATGTATGCCCACAACAATCTGAAGAATTATATCGTCATATTACTTTTAGGGACTTCCTTCGAGAAAACCCTGAAGCATCAAAAAGATATGGTGCAGTCAAGGAGAAAGCAGCGCAGCTATTTCCCAACGACATAGAGAAATATATTGAGTATAAGTCTCCTTGCATTAAAGAATTGTATGCGATGTGCGGTTTGAAATGATGTCGTCAAATTCCAATTTGCCGGGATGAGCCATTGTGCTTCCGAGCCAGCCAAACTCCACCGTCTGTGCCGTCCTTCCGATTCCTGCCTTGCCAATCCCCCGCAAACATGGTAAGATAGAGCCATCATACCGTTCCATCACCATGAAGTGAAAGCGAGGGATTTCCCGTGACCATCCACGAGTCTGCCGAGGACTATCTGGAAGCCATCCTGATGCTCCGTCAGCAGAAGGGCTACGTCCGCTCCGTGGACATCGCCGCCATGCTGAACGTGACCAAGCCCTCCGTCAGCATCGCCATGAAGCGGCTGCGGGAAAACGGCTACATCCTCATGGCCGAGGACAGCCTCATCACCCTGACCGCGCAGGGCGAGGCCATTGCCAGCCGCATGCTGGAGCGTCACCGCACACTGGCGGCCTTCCTGGAGGCCCTGGGCGTAGACAAACAAACCGCCCTGGAGGATGCCTGCAAAATCGAGCATGACCTGTCCGAGCAGTCCTTCGAGGCCATCTGCCGCCATGTAAAAGTCCATATGAACGAGGAATAATCCATACCCCCTCGTGAAGGAAATAACAAGCCCCCTGTCGAATAAGAAAAACCAGCATCCCAATGCCGCGACCCTGCCGCAAGCCCCCTTGCCGCAGGTTCCGCGTCGCGGCGCACCCATCGTGCGCCGTGACCCCCGCACCGAAGGAACCAACTGGCATTCCCCCAAAACGGGAGTCCAGAGGGGCAATGCCCCTCTGGCGGGGTGCAGGGGCAGAGCCCCTGCCGCCTGCCAGCTGGCTGAGAATAAAAGGAGGAGTTTCCCATGGCGAACCGTATTGTGCTCAATCCCATTTCCTACCATGGCCGCGGCGCGATTGAATCCATCGTGCCCGAGGTGCAGTCCCGTGGCCTGAACAAGGCTTTCGTCTGCTCCGACCCCGACCTGGTCAAGTTCGGCGTGACCAAGAAGGTCACGGACGTGCTGGACGCCGCTGGCCTGAGCTACGAGCTGTATTCCAACATCAAGCCCAACCCCACCATTGAGAACGTGCAGACCGGCGTGGCGGCCTACAAGGCTTCCGGCGCGGACTACATCATTGCCATCGGCGGCGGCTCCTCCATGGACACCGCCAAGGCCGTGGGCATCATCATCAACAATCCCGAGTTCGCGGACGTGCGCTCTCTGGAGGGCGTGGCTCCCACCAAGAACAAGACCGTGTTCACCATCGCCGTGCCCACCACCGCCGGCACCGCCGCTGAGGTGACCATCAACTACGTCATCACCGACGTGGAGCGCAAGCGCAAGTTCGTCTGCGTGGACGTGCACGACATCCCCGAGGTGGCCGTGATCGATCCCGACATGATGGCCACCATGCCCAAGGGCCTGACCGCCGCCACCGGCATGGACGCGCTGACCCATGCCATCGAGGGCTTCACCACCAAGGCTGCGTGGGAGCTGACCGACATGTTCCACCTCAAGGCCATCGAGATCATCGCCAAGAGCCTGCGCGGCGCCGTGGCCGGCACCGACGAGGGCCGCGACGGCATGGCCCTGGGCCAGTATGTGGCGGGCATGGGCTTCTCCAATGTGGGCCTGGGCATCGTTCACTCCATGGCGCACTGCCTGGGCGCGGTGTATGACACCCCCCACGGCGTGGCCAACGCCATCCTGCTGCCCACCGTGATGGAGTACAACGCTCCCGTGACCGGCGACAAGTACAAGTACATCGCCGCCGCCATGGGTGTGGAAGGCACCGAGACCATGACCGTGGACGAGTACCGCAAGGCTGCCTGCGACGCTGTGAAGCAGCTGTCCATGGATGTGGGCATTCCCGCTGACCTGAAGGCCATCGTCAACCCCGACGACCTGGACTTCCTGGCAGAGTCCGCCTTCGCGGATGCCTGCCGTCCCGGCAATCCCCGCGACACCTCTGTGGAGGAAATCAAGGAGCTGTACAAGAAGCTGCTGTAATCCCCCCAAGCATCCCCGCGTCCAGACGATGCCCTCGTCTGGACGCTTTTCTTTGCCCCAAAATACGCACAAAAAGGTGCGTACTTGTAAGGTTCTTTCCGCCGTGCTATGCTGTCACCGCAGGCAGGAAAGACAAGAAAAACCGCAAGACCTGCGCAGCAACCCCCCAAGGAGGAATCCCACAATGAAGAAACTCACTGCCCTCATCCTGACCGCCGCGCAGCTGCTGACCGGCGCATCTGCTCTGGCCGAAGCTGTTCCCCAGACCCAAACCGACAAGGCCCTTGCGCTGATTGGCACCTTTGCCTCCGGTGACACCGAGCTGGCTGCTTCCCTGCTCGATGAGAACTATATCCAGCACAACCTGGCCTACGGCACCGGCCGTGATGCCTTTGTCGGCTCTGTCGCGTATCTGGCTTCCGCGCCGGTCAAGACGACGGTCAACAACATTCGTGCTTTCGAGGACGGAGCGTACGTTTTCCTCCAGACGGTCTACAATTTCGCCGGTGCGGGTGAGCAGGTTGCCTTCGACATCTTCCGCTTTGATGAGGACGGAAAGATTGCGGAGCACTGGGACAATCTGGCTGCTCTGGCCGAGGCCAATCCTTCCGGTCACACGCAGATCGACGGCACGATGGAGCTGACGGATCTTGACAAGACAGAGGAGAACCGCAAGCTGGTCAAGGACTTCCTGTACGATGTGATGCAGGGCCATAACGCGGACAAGACCCCGGACTATTTCGACGGTGACGCTTACATCCAGCACAATACGGGTATTGCGGACGGCGTTTCCGGTCTGGGCGAGGCACTGGCCGCACTTGCCGGGCAGGGCATCGACATGATTTACGACGAGGTTCACATGGTGCTCGCTCAGGGCAACTATGTGCTGGCTGTCAGTGAGGGCACCTTCGGCGGCGTGCCGACCAGCTACTACGACCTCTGGCGTGTGGAGAACGGCAAGATTGCCGAGCACTGGGACGTGATGGAAACCATCGCGGATGAGGCAACCTGGCAGAACGAGAACGGAAAGTTCTGACGCGGATGAATGGAATGGGGCGGAGAGACAGCGTTTCCCGCCCCATTCATGAATGATAGCTAAAATGAGGACAGGAGGTTCCCCTTGAATGAACCAAATAGAACGCAGAAAAGCGTTGATTCGGATGCTGCTTTCTGAGCAGCCGTTGCGTTATCGGGAGCTGTCCGTGCCTACGGGGGAGGTGATGCAGCGCAGGCTTCTGCGTGCGCTGCTCAACCTCCGGGAGCCGATGCCCGCCGCGCCGGAGTTGCTTCGGACGCAGAATGAATACCTGCAAAGCGAGCTGTCCCGAAGGGGCATCACGGACGCGGATGCGCTGGAAACGCTTGCGCCGGGCATCAGTCTCTGGCGCGGCGACATCACGACGCTTCGGTGCGACGCGATTGTCAACGCGGCCAACAGTGCGCTGCTGGGCTGCTTCTGCCCCAACCACGGCTGCATCGACAACGCCATCCATACCTATGCCGGCCTGCAGCTGCGGCTGGCCTGCAAAGCCATCATGGACGCACAGGGCCATGATGAACCAATCGGTACGGCTAAGCTCACGCCTGCGTACAACCTGCCATGCCGCTATGTGCTGCACACCGTTGGCCCCATTGTGCGCGGACAGGTGACGGGCGAGGATGAAAGGCTGCTGGCCTCCTGCTATCGTGCCTGCCTGCATCTGGCAGATGCCCATGGTGTGCGCAGTGTGGCTTTCTGCTGCATCTCCACAGGCGAGTTTCATTTTCCCAATGCGCTGGCGGCGCAGATCGCCATCGACACCGTCAGCCATCACGAAACCGTCCGAAAGGGCAGAATCAGGGTGATTTTCAATGTTTTCAAAGAGCAGGATGAAACAATCTACAGGCAGCTCCTTCGCGCAGCAAATTGACCAGCTTGGCACAGCCTTGCAGAGCGCGGACGCTGTGCTGATTGGTGCAGGCGCGGGACTTTCCGCCGCAGCAGGAATGACCTATTCCGGCAAACGCTTTATGAAATACTTTGCTGATTTTGCGGCAGCATACGGTATCCGCGACATGTACTCCGGCGGGTTTTACCCCTTTCCCTCGCTGGAGGAGTATTGGGCATGGTGGAGCAGGCACATTGTCGTGAACCGCTACGATGCACCAGTCGGGAAACCGTATCGTGATTTGCTCAAGCTCGTTGACGGCAAGGACTATTTTGTATTGACAACCAATGTGGATCATCAGTTCCAGCTGGCGGGCTTTGACAAGGCGCGTCTGTTCTACATGCAGGGGGACTATGGCCTTTGGCAATGCGCAAAGCCCTGCCATCACAAGACCTATGACAACGAGCAGACCGTGCGCCAGATGGTCTGCCAGCAGAAGGACTTGCGGATTCCCTCCGAGTTGATACCGCATTGCCCCCTTTGCGGCGCACCCATGACCATGAACCTGCGCTGTGACGAGACCTTTGTGCAGGATGAGGGCTGGTATGCAGCACGTCAGCGTTATGAGGATTTTCTCCAGACCCATGCGCACGCGAATATGCTTTTGCTGGAGCTGGGTGTCGGCTTCAATACACCCGGCATCATCAAGCTGCCTTTCTGGCAGATGACGCAAGAGAACCCGAATGCCTGCTATGCCTGCCTGAACAAGGGTGAGGTATGCTGCCCCTGCGAAATCGCTCCTCGGAGCATCTGCATTGATTTGGATTTGGCAGACAGCCTTCATCGGCTGGTTAGCACGCAGGTATGATCCTGTTGTATAGACAACGGCGACCGTCCCTTGACATCCATGCGCAGGGCCTGTTGTGCTTCAGCAATCCATGGCAGAAAAAAACCACGCCCGGTGATCCTGATAGGATACAGGGCGCGGAAATGATTTGGCTCCCCAGGTAGGGCTCGAACCTACAACAACTCGGTTAACAGCCGAGTGCTCTGCCATTGAGCTACTGAGGAATATGGAATCCGGCAGCGACCTATCCTCCCGGGCCGTGTCCAGCCAAGTACTTTC
>JBJEUL010000209.1:0-2874 GCA_051883835.1 Aristaeellaceae bacterium | reverse complement strand
GAGGGCTGCATGCCGGTGGAATCCATGGCCCGGCGCGGACGCATGGTGCTGGCCTTCGGGCCGCTCAAGCCGGTGGGTCTGCGTGACCCTCGCACGGGAAAGGAACCCTATGCCGTTGTCCAGCTTCGGCAGGACAACGAGGCTGGTACGCTATACAACCTGGTGGGCTTCCAGACGCGGCTCAAGTGGCCGGAGCAGAAGCGTGTATTCGGCATGATTCCGGGCCTGGAAAATGCTGCTTACGCCCGCTATGGCGTGATGCACCGCAATACCTTCCTGCATTCCCCGGGATTCCTCAATGCGCACTTTGAAATGATTGGCCGCCCGCAGTGCTACTTCGCCGGACAGATGACCGGCGTGGAGGGCTATGTGGAAAGTGCAGCCAGCGGGCTTCTTTGCGGACTTTCGCTGGGGCATGATTTGCGGGGGCTGGGCACGGTGGAGCTGCCGGGCATCACCGCCATGGGGGCCATGGGCCGCTACATTGCCACGCCCAACAAGAGCTTCCAGCCCATGAACTGCTCCTTCGGGCTGATTGACAGCCTGCCTATTGACAAGCAGCACAAGAAGATTCGCAACAAGCAGCAGCGTTACGAGACGATTTCTGCGCGTTCGCTCGCGTTTATGCGGGATTGGGTCATCGAGCAGGGGATTTCGGACACAAGTTCATGCTGCGTTGACATGAGTGTGCTATGATAGACAACAGGAGGGGGATTGGCATGAAACGAATGATCAGCCTGATTCTTGTTATCGCACTGCTGCTTCCGGCTTTTGCCATGGCAGAAGAAGCTCCGTCGCCTGTGGCGGAGGTAGTCACACTGCTGTCTGCGGAGAATGGCGCGGCACAGCTTATCGAGCGTATGAGCCCGGATATGCAATCTGCCATGCCGCTGGGTGCGGTGCAGTCTGTCTGGCCCCAGCTGATGGCGTTGGGCGGTGCCTTCACTGGCTTTGCAGCGGATGAAGCGGTCACGGAATCCGCCGGGTATGTGGTGTATCGCCGTACACTTCATTTTGAACGGCTCAATCTTGTGTGCCAGCTGGTTCTGGACAGTGACGGGTTCATCTGCGGACTGAACTTCACGCCAGCGCAGCAGGCGGTGCAGCCTGTTGCAGCCGCGGAGGGTGTGGTGACAGAGGACATCACGGTAGGTGAGGAGCCGTGGCAGCTGCCCGGCACACTGACACTGCCTGCGGATGCCAACGGCCCGGTTCCCGCTGTGGTGCTGGTACAGGGCTCCGGCCCCAGTGACCGGAATGAAACCGTCGGTGCCGTCGCACCCTTCCGCGATTTGGCGGAGATGCTGGCCCAATATGGCATTGCCACCCTGCGCTATGACAAGCGAACCTATGTCTACGGGAAGGAAATCGCCACGTCGCCGGATATCATCACCTTCACCGTGGAGGAAGAAACCATTCAGGATGCCATTGCTGCCGGTCGTCTGCTGGCAGGGGATGCCCGCATTGATGCAAGCCGCATTTTTGTGCTGGGTCACAGCCTTGGTGCCATGCTGGCCCCGCGCATTGCGGCAGAGAGTGATGGCCTGTTCTGCGGCATGATTCTTGCCTGCGGTACGGAACGCAGCCTGCTGGATATCATGATTCGTCAGAATGCGGATGCGATTGCCGCGATGCCCGCCGAGCAGCAAGCCGCCTACCTGCCCATGCTGGAGGAAGCCCGCGCTCAGCAGGCACAGCTGTCCGCCATGGATGGAGACACCGCAAAGACCATCACCATCCTGGGCCAGCCCGGCTTCTACTTCTGGGATATGGCCAAGCATCCCACGCCATCGACCTACCTGACGGAGCTTGGCCTGCCTACGCTCATCATCAACGGCAGCCGGGATTTCCAGGTCACGGAAGAAGAAGGCCGTCAGACCTGGGAGACTGTCCTGCCCATGGATGCGCCCTGGCTGCACACCCTGTGGGCAGATGTCAACCACCTGCTGATGCAGCCGGAGGTGGACGCATCCGTGGCGGGCACCGCCATGGAATACCAGGTACCCTGCAGCGTGGATGCGCAAATCGTTCATACCATCGCAGACTTTATGCTGACAACGGAGGAATAAAGCCCATGAGCAGTCCATTCAGAGGAACCACCATCTGTGCCGTGCGCCGCAACGGACAGACCGCTATTGCCGGTGACGGACAGGTCACGATGGGGGAGAGCGTTATTTTCAAGAGTACGGCCAAAAAGGTTCGCCGCCTGTACAACGGTCAGGTGGTCATTGGCTTTGCCGGGGCGGTCGCGGATGCCTTCACCCTGTGTGAGAAGTTTGAGGAGAAGCTGACCCAGTGCGGCGGCAATCTGGAACGCGCCGCTGTAGCCATCGCGCAGATGTGGCGCGGCGATCAGGCCATGCGCCAGCTGGAAACGCAGATGATTGTTGCAGACAAGGACACGCTGCTGATTCTCTCCGGCACGGGCGAGGTCATCGACCCTGACGGCGGTGTGGTAGCCATCGGCTCCGGCGGCAATTACGCGCTGGCCGCGGCCCGCGCACTGGTGCAGAACACTGAGCTTTCCGCCCATGAAATCGCAGAAAAGGCCCTGCACATCGCCGCGTCCATCTGCGTGTTTACCAACGACAACGTGATTGTCGAGGATGTTTGAGGAGGATAACGCACCATGGCAGAACTGACGCCCCGGCAGATTGTCCGGGAGCTTGACCGCTATATCATCGGCCAGGAGGAAGCCAAGAAATCCGTGGCCATCGCCCTGCGCAACCGCTATCGCCGCTCCAAGGTCGACGAAAGTATGCGCGAGGAAATCAGCCCCAAGAACATCCTGATGATTGGCCCCACGGGTGTGGGCAAAACCGAAATCGCCCGCCGTCTGGCCAAGCTGGTCGCCGCGCCCTTCATCAAGGTGGA
>JBJEUL010000208.1:0-2877 GCA_051883835.1 Aristaeellaceae bacterium | reverse complement strand
TGGGGGAGCGGGGCTTTTCCTACCATGAGGACGCGCCACTGGACATGCGCATGGATGCCACGCAGGGCATGACGGCTGCTGAGCTGCTCAACACCTTGCCGGAGAAGGAGATATGCCGCATTATACGCGACTATGGCGAGGAAAAATGGGCGGCACGCATCGCGGCCATCATCTGTGAGCATCGGGCGAAGAAGCCGCTTGCAACCACCTTTGATTTGGTGCATGCGGTGGATGCAGCCATCCCCAAGGCTGTGCGCCGTAAGGATGATGGACATCCTGCCCGCAGAACCTTTCAGGCGGTGCGCATCGCTGTCAATGATGAGCTTGACCCGCTGGATCAGGCGTTGTGTGACTTTGTGGATTGCCTGAAGCCCGGCGGGAGAATTCTGGTCATTACCTTCCATTCGCTGGAGGATCGGCTGGTAAAGCGGTGCTTCCAGCGGCTTCAAAATCCCTGCACCTGCCCGCCAAGAGCTCCGATTTGTACCTGCGGCCGGAAGCCGTTGGTGAAGGTGCTGGCCAAGGGAGCCGTTCCCCCCACGGAGGAGGAAGTTGCACGGAATCCCCGTGCCCGCAGTGCGAAGCTGCGTGTGGCGCAGAAGCTGGAGGTGGAGTGATGCCGACACTCTATGTGGTGGCAACGCCCATTGGCAACCTGCAGGATATGTCCCCCCGGGCCGTGGAAACGCTGCGGCATGTCGCGCTCATCGCGGCGGAGGATACCCGCGTGACCAAGAAGCTGCTGAATGTGTTTCAGTTGGACACGCCCCTGACCTCCTGCCATCAGTACAATGAGGATGGCAAGGGCACGTATCTGGCGGAGCGCATGGTGAATGAGAACATCGACGTAGCCCTGACCACGGATGCAGGGACACCCTGCGTGTCTGACCCGGGGTATGGGTTGGTCAGGGCAGCAGTGGCGCGGGGTATTGAGGTCATTCCCATACCCGGCTGCTGTGCGGCCGTGTCGGCCCTGTCGGTCAGTGGCTTTGATACGCGGGAATTCGCGTTTTATGGCTTCCTGCCTCGGGAGAAGAAGGAACTGCGGGAAAAGCTGCTGTCCATGGCCCGTCAGGTGGCGGTGGCCGTGGTGCATGAGTCGCCCTTCCGGGTGGTGGAATTGATGGAGGTCATTACACAGACACTGCCGGGCTGTCAGGTGTCTGCCTCTTGCGACCTGACCAAGCTGCACGAAAAGACCATTCGCGGCACGGCAGCGAGTGTGCTGGCCGATTTGAAGGCCAATCCCAAGGCTGAAAAGGGCGAATATTGCCTTGTGCTGGACTTCCACGGCGTACAGCTGCCCGAGGAACCTGCACCCATGGCAGAAATCTCCCTGGAGGCGCGGCTTGTGGAGCAAATGCTGGTCGGTATGACCCTGCGGGATGCCCAGAGCGAGCTGGTTATGCAGGGAGAGAAGAAGAATGCCGTCAAGGCGGCGGCACTCAGCCTGAAACGACTGTTTACGGAGGATGAAGCATGAGAGACATCAGCGCGTCCGTGATTGCCCAGACAGTGGCCCATCTGTGCGTGGAAGCCAATCGGAACCTTCCCGGGGATGTAGCCTGTGCCCTGCGCACCGCTGCGGCGCAGGAATCCTTTGCCCCGGCCAAAGAGCTGCTGGATATTCTGGTCAGGAATGAGGGTATCGCCCGGGAGACGGCCATGCCCATCTGTCAGGATACCGGCATGGCGGTGGTTTTTGCGGAGATCGGGCAGGAGGTTCATATTGTCGGTGACTTTGAAGCGGCAGTGAATGAGGGCGTTCACCGTGGCTATGTCGAGGGCTTGCTGCGCAAAAGCGTCGTGGGTGACCCGCTCCGCCGCGTCAACACGGGTGACAATACGCCTGCCATCCTGCACACCCGACTGGTTCCCGGTGAGCAGCTGAAGCTGACGGTGGCTCCCAAGGGCTTTGGCAGTGAGAACATGTCCCGACTGGCGATGCTCACGCCATCTGCGGGTGTGGAGGGCGTGAAGCGGTTTGTGGTGGAGACAGTGAAGCTGGCTGGCGCGAATCCCTGTCCGCCCATGGTGCTGGGTATTGGTATTGGCGGCGACTTCGAGCGTGTGGCGGAGATGGCCAAGGAAGCCCTGATGCTTCCGCTGGATACAGCCAACGCCGATCCCTATTATGCCGCACTGGAGCAGGAACTGCTCACGCTGGTGAATGAGACCGGTATCGGTCCGCAGGGCTTGGGCGGCCTGACCACCTGTCTGGGCCTGCATATCGTAACTGGCCCGACGCATATTGCTGGGCTGCCCGTAGCCGTGAACGTGAGCTGTCATGTGACCCGGCATCAAAGTGCTGTGCTGTGAAGGAGGGACGAATCATGCGCAACATTACAACACCCCTGACGCAGGAGGTCGTCCGCTCCCTGCATGCGGGCGAGCAGGTAACACTCACGGGTGTGATTTACACGGCCCGGGATGCGGCACATTTGAGGATGATGGACTGCATTGCCAAGGGTGAACCGCTGCCCATGCCGCTGGAAGGGCAGGTCATCTACTACGCCGGGCCGACACCTGCGCCGGAGGGAAAGCCTGTTGGCTCCATTGGCCCCACGACCTCCGTCCGCATGGACGCCTGCACGCCGCCGCTGCTGGAACGTGGTCTTGCCGGGATGATTGGCAAGGGCCTGCGGGGGGACAGCGTGGTAAAGGCCATGCAGGAGCATCCGTCGGTGTACTTCGCGGCGGTGGGCGGTGCGGCGGCACTGATGGCACAGTGCGTCACTTCGCTGGAGGTGATTGCCTGGGATGACCTCGGCCCGGAATCGGTCAAGCGGCTGACGGTGAAGGAACTGCCCTTAGTGGTGGCGGTGGACTGCTATGGGCAGGACGCCTTCACGCTCGGTCAGCAGGCCTACCGGGACA
>JBJEUL010000207.1:0-2882 GCA_051883835.1 Aristaeellaceae bacterium | reverse complement strand
GCCAGGTAGGCGATGACACGGGCCTCAATGGCCGCATAGTCAGAGACCAGGAAGGTGTGCCCCGGTTTGGCGATGAGCGCCGTGCGGATGAGCTGGCTGAGCACGTCCGGCACGCTGTCGAAGATCAGCTCCAGGGTCTCCAGGTCCCGGTCCCGCACCAGCTCCCGTACCTTATCTATCTGCTCCAGGTGGTTCTGCGGAAGGTTCTGGACCTGGACCAGACGCCCGGCCCATCTCCCCGTCTGACCCGCCCCGTAGTATTGGAGCAGGCCACGAACGCGGTCATCCTGGCAGGCGGCGGCCTGCATAGCCTGGTACTTCCGCGTGGACGTCTTGCCCAGCAGTTGCCGCAGCTCCAGCACCCGGCGCGTGGTCGGGTCTGTGACGGTTTTCCTCAGATCGGCCACGGTCGCCTTGTTCAGGCTCTCGACCTGTACGCCCTTCACATCCAGCCAGTCCTTGAGCTGCGCCACGCTGTTCGGATTGTCCAGACCGGTGAGGCGCTGCATCTCTGCGGCGTGTTCCTCCGTGAACGCTTTGTCCACCGCGATGGCCGCCTCCACCAGTTCCGTGTCCACCAGCACGCCGCGCTCATTGATGCGGGCGTCCAGGGCCTCCAGCTTGCGCTCAAAGTCCGTAACAGGGAAGCGGAGCAGCCGCTTGTAGATGCCGCGCTCTGCCGACGTGTCCTGCCGGTTGTATTCGATGAATTTCCGCCATTTCTCCGGCGCGTGCTGCGGCAGGTTCCGCGTCCGTCCCCCATTGGCGATTGTGGGGGCGCATGGCTTGCAAAAATAGCGGATGAGGTCCTTGCCGGTTGCCAGCTTCTGCTGCTCCATATTCAGCGCCGCGCCTGCCGCTTCCAGGCCCATGGGTAGGCCCTGCATTGCTGCCAGGGTCATGGCGTCCCGCCACTGCTCAGGGGGCGTATAGCCCCCAAGAGCGGCGTTGAAACAGGTGCGCTCGAAGGATATATTCCAGGCCACCTTGAGGACGTCCGGGTCCTGTAGCAGATCATGCAGCCACTCTGGCGTCCCCTGCGCGGTGAAGTCCCAGACCTGCACCGGGTCATCGTCGAAAGCGTAGGACATAAGCAGAAGCTCAAAGTCCTCCGCCTCCGTGTACTTGGCGACGCCAGATCGCGCCAGATCGACGCTGCTGTATGTCTCCAGGTCCAGGACCACCGTGCGGCTTGGCTTATGACATGAAGTCATCGTCCGCACCCTCGGCGTCCGCGTAGTCATCGTCGAAGTCGTCCGCGCTGCCCACAGTGCCAAACGGTTCGCCATCGTGCAGCTTTTGGACGGACAGCAGGCCAGCAGAAATACCCTTCTTGCCGTTTTTGCTGTAGCCGTAGAAGTTGATAGACGCGCGGCCATAGCAGCCGGAGTAGACCTCGGCGGGGTCGGTGATCGGATTGCGCAGGTTGTCCACAATGATGGGCTTCTGCTTGCTGCTTACGGTGATGACATAGCAGCCCTTGCACTCAGGCCCGAACGCCTCGCCGTTGTCTCGCATACCGTCCCCGTCGTGCAGGGTGTGGTTGGGCTTGGCGGGCAGTGCGCTGGACCCATTCTTCTTGCAGAAGTTCTCCCTGGCCTCTGCCATAGCGGTCTTGATTTTGCCAAGGGTGGCCGTATCGCTCTTAGGGATGAGCAGGGTCACGCTGTACTTCGGGCCACCACCGCCCTGCGGCTCCTGCGGCTCGAAGATGTGGCAGAAAGAAAATCTCACTTTTCCGGTTACAACTTTAGTAGACATAATTTTTAAACTCCTTTTCATAGATGTATTTGATTTTGTCCAAACGGGCGATGGCCCGCTTTTGGTCTTTAGTCAGTTCGCCCCGAATGATGTCCTGCGGCTTCTTAGCCTTGGCACGTTCTAACAATGGGCCGAAGCTCTCCAGGCTTTCTGGGTTGTCCGCCATCCTGGACAGCTTGAGCAGCTTCCTGACATTTGCCAGCGGCAGCTGTCCCAATTGGCTGACGTCAATCCGGGCCTCAAAATCCCCGTACTTGATGACCCACACGTCTTGGTCAGTCAAAGTCTTTCACCGCCTCCGCCAGCCTGTCATAGGCCGGGCGCTTGTCTGATGCAGGCACGATGGTGGGGGCCCCGGGGCTGCGGTCGATCAGACTGTCCAGCAGTTCAGCCACCTGCTTCTTGCCGATGGACTTGTCCATCTTGGCCGGGGTCAGCAGCTTGGCCTCCGTGATGTCGCCCAGCTGATAGCCCGCGGCCTTGAGCGCTTCGGCCACCTGAAGCTCGTCTGTCCATTTCCGGTTGCCGGGCTTGCCCTCCACGATCTTGTAGCCGGGGACCTCTCCACCGTCCAGCAGCGTGGCTAGTGCCTGGTCCTTGACACGCTTGAGCCACAGTGTCACAAGCGGCTCCATTTGTAGAGCCTCGGCCACTTCATGCGGGGCAAGGGCCGGAACGGCCACCCGGAGGCTGTGTGTCTCGACGTACTCCGTGCAGGTCTTTGCCAGCGCCCGGCAGCGGCCCGCGTGGGGGCAGAACTTGCAGTGCGGCCCCGCAGAATAGGCCCCCTTGCCTTTTATCGCTTTTTGTGCTATGGGCTTGACGGTAGCATCTGCCCACTTGAGCAGGTCCTCCACCTGGCAGCCGTCCACGCTGATATTGTTGATGCGGGGCTGGTAGATGTGCTGCTCCGCCTTTGTCACGTCGAAGGCGATGCCGTAGTCGTTCAGAGCCCCCAGGGCGTACAGCCGCATCTGCGGGTTATCCACGGCAGAGACCGGGACGCCCTGGCCGTATTTGTAGTCGATAATGGTCAGCGTGTCTCCCTGGATGATGATGCAGTCGCAGGTGCCAAAGCCCTCCGGCACCCAGGGGGAGAAGTCCACCCGCTGCTCCAGCAG
>JBJEUL010000206.1:0-12583 GCA_051883835.1 Aristaeellaceae bacterium | reverse complement strand
GCCAAGGACATGGAGCTGGCCAACGGCAACATTGACTGCATCTGGAACGGCCTGACCGTCACCGAGGAGCGTCAGCAGACCTACAGCATGTCCGTCAATTACCTGCAAAACGCGCAGGTGGTCGTTGTGCTGGCCGACAGCCCCGTGACCACGCTGGCAGACTTGGCCGGCAAGACCATCGCAGTGCAGTCCGGCTCTTCCGCTGCCGAGGCCGTGGAGGCCAACGAGGAATTCAAGGCTTCTCTTGCCGGTGCACCCATCGAATACGCTGACTATGCCATGGCCCTGATGGACCTGGACAACAAGGGCGTGGACGGCGTGGTCATGGACGTGATTGTGGCCAACTACTACATCACCGCCAAGCAGGCCAACTACCGCGTGCTGGAGGAGCAGCTGGCTCCCGAATTCTATGCCATCGGCTTCCGCAAGGCTGACGTGGCCCTGACCGATGCGGTCAACGCCCTGCTCAAGGAGCTGGCGGCGGACGGCACGCTGGCGAAGATTTCCACCGAATGGTTCGGTCAGGATATCTCCATCGTCGCGGCGGAGTAACAAGGACAACTGCATCCATGAAGGGCAGCTCTCGCACAGAGGGCCGCCCTTCACGCTGTCCGTAAACCGATTCACCCCGAAAGGAGCCTGAGCGTGCAGTACTTCAATAATCCCGAGCGGCTGATGAAGCTCCTGAGCCAGCTGGCCACGGGCTTTGGCACCACGATGTCCATCTTTGCCATGACGCTGCTGATTTCCCTGCCCCTGGGCCTTGTCATCGCGCTGGGCCGCATGAGCAAGCGCAAGGTCATTGCCGCGCCGGTGAGCCTGTATATCCTCATCATGCGCGGCACACCCCTGATGCTGCAATTGTTCGCGGTGTATTTCTTCCTGCCCCGACTGGTGGGGCCGATTCCCCGGCTGACGGCAACCTACATTGCCTTCGGGCTGAACTACGCCGCCTATTTCGCGGAGATTTACCGCGGCGGCATCATGTCCATCCCGCCGGGACAGTACGAGGCCGCGCAGGTGCTGGGCTTCACCAAGGGACAGACGTTCATGCGCATCATCCTGCCCCAGACCATCAAGCGCATCCTGCTGCCCGTGTCCAACGAGGTCATCACGCTGGTGAAGGACACCTCGCTGGCAACGGCCATTGCCGTGTCGGAAATGTTCCTCACGGCCAAGAACGCCACCAGCGCATCCGGCTCGGTGGAGCCGCTGTTCCTGGCCGGTGCGTTCTATCTGCTGATGAACGCGGTGGTGACCTTCCTGTTCGGCAGGCTCATCAAGCGTTTCGACTACTATCATGACTGACGGGGAGGGAGCACGCCATGCTGACAGCCAGCCATATTCGCAAATCCTTTGAAAGGCAGGAGGTGCTGCGGGACGTTTCCCTGTCGGTGCAGACGGGGGAAGTCGTGGCCATCATCGGGCGCAGCGGCTCGGGCAAAAGCACGCTGCTGCGCTGCATGAACAATCTGGAGAAGGTGGACAGCGGCGAGATTCGCATTGACGAGGATGCCCTGGTCACGACCCAGGACGGCAAGGCCGTTTACGCATCGCCGGAGAAGCTGCGCAAGCTCTGCCTGAAAATGGGCTTTGTGTTCCAGAGCTACAACCTGTTCCCGCACTGGTCGGTGCTGGACAACCTGTGCATCCCGCAGACGGCGGTGCTGGGCCGCAAGCGTCCCGAAGCGGAGCAGAAGGCCCGGCAGCTTCTGACCCGCGTGGGGCTGGGCGACCGTGGGGATGCGTATCCCTGCCAGCTTTCCGGCGGGCAGCAGCAGCGGGTGGCCATTGCCCGTGCGCTGGCCCTTGACCCGGAGATTCTCTGCTTTGACGAGCCGACCTCGGCCCTTGACCCGGAGCTGACGCGGGAGGTTTTGACGGTTATCCGCAGCCTTGCGCAGGAGAAGCGCACGATGCTGATTGTGACCCACGAGATGAAGTTTGCCCGTGAAGTCGCTGACCGGATGGTTTTCATGCACGAGGGCATCATTGCCGCCCAAGGCACTCCTGAGGAAGTCATGTCCGGCAAAATCGCCGCCCTGCGTGCCTTTATCGGCGACTTAGACCAATAAACAACGGCCCGCGCCAGCGTCGAAGGGGTCAAGGGGCAATGCCCCTTGTGGGGTGCAGGGGTGAAACCCCTGCGCAGGTCTGGGCGGCAGCCCAGCGTCCCCCAACCAACAAGCCGCTCTGCCTGATACCGTCAGCAGAGCGGCTTTGTTCTTACGGCTGATTCAGCCACTGAAGCACCGCAGCGTCAGCAACGCCGAGCTTCTCGGCCAGCTTCATCAGGGCCTTCTTGTCCTTGGCCCAACCCTGCGCCAGCGCATATTGCAGGCCCTTGATATTGCCCGCCTGCATGCAGGCCCTGATCTGTTCGGCAGGCTTGGCCCTGGACAAATCCAGCCCGCCCTCCATCGCCAAATCAAAAACGGGATCCTGGCACAGATAGAGCAGGCGATTGTCCAGTTCGGGGCCGGAGAAGGCAATCTTTCTCCCATTGCCTGCCGCAAGCAGAGCCTTCAACATCCGGTAGAGCTTATCCTGCTCCTTGAAGGGCAGCGACCAAATAAAGTGGTTGCGTTGTACGATGGATGCGGCATCCATGCTCGTAAAGTAGTCGATAAAGGCTATGCTGCCGTCCTGCCGTCCGCTGTTATCCAGATGCTGGATACCGTTGGCCATCAGCGTGTCCACCATGGCCTGTTCATCACGCAGAATGGCATGGTACAGCAGGCCCTGCAGCTCCAGCGCACACGTTCCGGCCCCGCAAATCAGCGCAATGCTGCGGCTGCGCTCCTCGGCAGGCATGACAGGCATGGCCTTCAACGATTCAAGCCGCTCCTTGTACCTGACCTGCTCAAGGGCAAGCAGCGCGAAATTGACAGCATAGCTGTAAGTATTGGTCTCCTTCACCATACAGCCGTATTTGCGGGAAAAAGCAGCGGAAGCCTGATAGGCAAAGGTCGCGCCGCTGTTCAGCAGTTCCTGTGTGAAATCTGCCGTGCGGCAGCGAACCGCCATGCCCAGTGCCCGTGCGGTAAACTCAAAGGGGCCATGCACCCTGCATACCTGCCGCAAATCCGCCAGTGTGCCGGAAAGCACGGCTTCTTCCAGCAGCTCCACCTTCGCCTGCGGGCTGAGCTTGTACTTCATGCCTGCGCGGACAGAAAGGGGCAGGGCTTCATATTCCTCTTTGGCCAATGCCCTTTTCTGCTTTTTTTCTTCCTTTTCCAGTTCCTGGTCCATGCGCTTCATGGTGCGATCCAGACCATCGGCAGCAAAACGGCGGGCGTACTCAAGCAGCTCCGCCTTGAGCTCGATGTGCTTTTCGCCATCCACCTGCTCGATGAGGCTGTCAATGTCCGTATCTTCAATCAAGCCGCAGACCATCATATAGCGGATGATGTCGATGTTGTCCGACACCTGCTCCATGTACCGCTTCCTGTTGCGCTTCAAATAGGCCTGATAGGCTTTCTTGCCTGCTTCACACAGCGGATTGCCTGCAAGGGCTTCCCTGCAATAGCTGGATACCGCCAGCTCCACCAGGGATTTCTTGATTTTGGAGGGGTTCATGGCGGGAAGCAGCAGGGTTTCAACGGGCAGCTTGAAGTAATCCCCTGTGACGAATACCCTTGTTCCGATGTCAACACAGCCCAGGGCGATGAACTTCTTCACCCGCATATCTTCAAATGCTTTTTCGCCGATGGTGCGGATGTTTTCGCCCAGACGAATCTCATCCAGAGATGTCCACAGGCGAAATGCGCTCTCACCAATTTCCTCCAGCGAGGACGGGAAAAGATAGCGCGCATTCTCCGCGTTGGGCTCACAGGCGATGCTGACCAGCGAGCGGCAATGCCAGAAAGCATATTCACCGATAACCTTCAGCCCTTCCGGCAGTATCAGCTGCTGCAGGGACAGCACGCGGTCAAAGGCGTGGGAGGCAATGACCTCTGTTGCCGGATGAACCTGATAGTGCGTCACATCCTTCACAGCCTGCAGCAGCGTCTTTTTGTCGGCGGAATAGAAGGTGTCGTTTTCATAGGAAAGATAGGGATTGCCTTGCGCCACCGTAAACTGCGGGGGTGTTTGGTGGCTGTAACAGGCCACATGAAGCCTTTCGCCCCAAATGGATGTCAGCGTTCCCTGAAACGAATCGGGCAGCATCACATGCCGGAGTCCTGCACAGCCGGACAATGCCTCCTCAGACATTTGCTGGGTACCCTCCCGTACCGCGTAGGCTTCCAGACTGCTGTCCACCACGCAAAGCAGCATCTTGCCATCTTTGGAATAAATCGCCTTGCCGTCGGAGACCATCGAGGGATTGTCCGGGCTGATGACGACTTCTTCCAGCGCAAGGCAGCCATTGGCAAATTCCGGATAGACGGGCTGCATGCTGGCAGGAAAGGTGATGCTTTTCAAATGCCTGCAGTCCTGGAATGCGTCCATGCCGAGCTGTTCCGTTCCTTCGGCCACGGTGTAGGCTTCCAGGCGCGGATGGATGAAGCGAATCAGTGTTTTCCTGTCCGCCGAATACAGGGCGTACCCATCCGAGGCGAGATACTTGCTGGCGGGGTCCACCTCGATTTCCTCCAGTTCATCGCATGCCTTGCGAGCCAGCCGGATTTCCTTGATGCCCTGAGGAATAGACAGCTTGCGGATGCAGGCGGGCAATTGGGGGATGGTGATGAGCCGGACAATGTTGTCGTTGATGCGCTCAGGCAGGCGCAGCTCGGTCATCTCTCCCTGCCAGTCCTCTGGGAAACACACGGTATAGCCCGATGAAACGCTGCAGTCATAGGCAATACCGTTGATATTTTCGGTTGCCATGCATGCTCCTCCTCGATGCTTGCTGATGGAAATACTTCTGTCTGTCCTGCGTATCACAACGCCAAATGCTGTTACTCATTATAATGTATCGGTAGACAAATTGCAAGCAATGGAAAGCCCTCTCCAGGCTCGCGCCAGCGGAAACGTGAGGAAGGTATTCGATTGTGGCAAAAATTCATTCATGCATATGCGAAATAGCAGGCCTCGGCTCCGTCTATGATGGTGAGGAGGTGAACAGCAAATGCAAGGGATCAAGGCGCCTGATCCAACTGCTGAACAGCAATTCTGTGAGCTTGTCAGCACTTATCAGACGGCACTGCTGCGCATGTGCTATCTGTGCCTGCATGACCGCGTGCTGGCGGAAGATGCTGTTCAGGAAACATTCATCAAGGTTTGGAAATCATACCACACCTTCCGCGATGAATGCAGCGTAAAGACCTGGATGATGCGAATCGCAGTGAATACCTGTCGGGATATGCAGCGTTCATGGTGGTCAAAACACATCAGCCGCCATGTGACGCTGGATATGCTGATGCTGATGCAGGGGACGGAAGGAGTTCCTGATGATGCCATGGTGCTCAACAATGAAATTGCCTCCCTCCCGCTGAAGCTGCGTGAAGTAGTTCTGCTGTACTACTATCAGAACATGCAAGTGAATGAAATTGCCGAAGTGTTGGGCATCGCCCCTTCCTCGGTATCAGGAAGGCTCAGGAGAGCCAAAGACAAATTGCGCGTTGCGCTGAAAGGAGCGTACTTCGATGCGTGATCAGAGGGACAGGGCATTTGTCCGCGCATCCATTGACCGAGGGCTTTCCTCTTTGGAAGGGAACCCTTTCCTTGCCCAGCGCGTGCTTGCGCAGGCCAAAGGAAAGGAAGAAATCGTTGTGAAAAAAAAGCTCTCTGTCAGTTTTGTTCTTCTCGTTGTCCTGGTGTTTGCAATGGCCAGTGCCGCACTGGCCGCCGGTTTGGGTCTGTTTGGGCAGCTATCCTCCGACCATCACGCCGATGACCGCCTGCCGGAACTGGAGCAGGTTGCTCAAAGCGTGGCAGTTGAAATGGCCACGGACAACCATGTGACCCTTGAAATCGGACAAGCCTACTATGAAGGTGACCGTGTCTTTGTTTCCTATCGGCTGACCGGCACGCTGACCCGTGCCGAGCTGCATGAGGGTGAGCCTGACCAGACGGGCATTGACTGGGATACCGAGCTGGAAGGCTTCATCTGTGCCGAGGAATGGGAAAGCGACTATCCCGAGATTCAGAAGGCCAATGCATGGCTGGACGGTCAAGCCCCGCATTGGGCTGAAATGCAGGTCATCAGCATCCAGGACGGCCTGTATTTGCAGGATGGAACCTATCTGAACATCATCGGCGGTGATGAGGTGATACAGGCCGATGGCAGCGTCATTGGCTGGAAGGAATGCGTGATTCCGCAGGAGCATTTGGCAGCCCAAATGACCTTCAAAGCTGTGCTTTCCCGCAGCAACACCATCGCATGGCAGGATGGCACGACCTATCGCGCCAGTCATACCCGGGGCGAAAACACGGAAATCGCCTTTACGCTGGCCCGAAACGAGCACTATATCCAGCTTACGGGCAGCCATGCCGCTGCTGACTATCAGGCAACGGCTGTCCTGGAACAGGGGCAGGTCGATTTGACGGGCACCATCACCGTGAGCTGTCCCGCCCTGTGGGTTACACAGATGACCAGCTGGGAAAAGGATGGTTCGGATATGATTCTGTCCTGGAATCTGTATCAGCATGGTCAGCTGGTCAGTACGAAAGGCACCCAGAGCCTTGCATGCGCCAATGAGAACACGCTTGTCTATCATCTGCTGTATCCGCATCTGGGCAGTGTGGAGGGCCTTACACTGGTGCCGGTGTATGCGCATAGCGGCGAACATGGGGATGAAGTGCTGACGGTTCAGAGCATCCCGGTGAAGTAAGCCGACAATGGGGAGGCAGGCCTGGATGGGCCTGTCTCCCTCAGGACAAGGGGCATCGCCCCTTGTCCCCTTTCACGCTGGCGCGATTCCTTGGATGTTGCTCGACAGACGAATGGCCGGGAAGGAGAGCTTCCCGGCCATTGGTGTATGCAGCTCGTTTTACTTGCCAAACCTTTCAATGTCCATGGCCTTTTCCCATTTGGCCACAATGCTGGTCACAACAGCATCACCGGTCACGTTGGTCATGGTCTGGCTCATGCCAATCAGGGAGTAGAAGCCCATGACAATGCTGATGGCCTCCGCCGGAATGCCAATGGTGGGCAGCAGAATGGACATGCACACCAGATTGCCGCCCGGCACGCCCGGAGAGCCCAGGGACAGGGCGATGATGGTAATCACCATGGAGACCAGCATGGAAGGCGTCACAGGCAGGCCAAAAATTTTTGCCGCAAACAGGGCCGTGATGATGAGTGTGATGCAGCTGCCGTCCATATTCACGGTGGCACCCAGCGGAATGGAGAAGGAATAAATTCTGGGCGAGATGCCCAGCTTTTCCCCGCAATGCTTCATGGACAGCGGCATGACCACATTGCTGGAGCTGGAGGAGAAGGCCGCGGCCATGACAGGCGCAAAGCCTTTGAGAAAACGCAGCGGATTCAGTCCGGCAAGGACAAACAGCAGCACAAAATAGACCAGAATCATGGCGAAATGGCCCGCATAGCATACTGGTATCCATGCAGCCGCATTGAGCAGGCTGGACAGCTGCATACCCAGCATCATTTTGGCCATCGAGCAGAATACCGCTGCGGGCATAAACCAGATGATGATGCCCACGACCTTGGAAAAGACCGCATTCGCACTTTTCAGCCCCTTGGCAAACAGGGAATCGTTTCCGGACAGCATGGCTGCACCCAGCCCCAGCAGCACCGCCAGAAAGATGACCTGCAGCATATCACCCTTTTGGAAGGGGGTGATGAAGTCCGTGGGGATGATGCCGACAATGGTGTCCTGAATAGACAGGGAAACACTGGCACTCTTGGCAATGGTGGCAGAAGCCGCATCCGTCACCATGCTTTGCAGGGCAGGGTCGCCAATGGGGAACACCTGATAGACCAGATAACCCACACCGATGGCCAGCAGCGATGTCAGCACATAAAGCCCCATGACCCTTGCTGCAATCCTGCCCAGTGCCTTCAGGTTGTCAAAGTCCGCAATGCTGGACGCAATCGAAAACAGGACAAGGGGTGCCACAACGGTTTTCAGGGCGTTGAGAAACATGGTGGATACCGGTGCCAGCAGATGATTGACGAGAGCCAGACTCCAGCTTTCCGGCAGCAGGAGCTTCATCAGCAGGCCAAAGACAATGCCCAGACACAGCGCACAGAGAATCGAAATCAGGCCCTTGTATTCAGAGGGCTTGACAGCGACTGTGCAGATGTTCAGCCCCCGCCGATGGGCGATGTGAACGTGGCTGCCGCTGACACGGCTGGTCAAGTTTTGAATGGCCAATGCCTCATCCGGGGTCAGCTCACCGTCAAAGGAAAGCTGCTTCTCCAAATCGGAGGCATCAAAGGGACTGCCCAGGCAGGTGATTTGGATGTCAACGGCACCAAAGGCCCGGTACAGTTTGATACTCATCTCCCCCTCTGCGGAGGAAGTCCGAACCATCTGTGCCAGCAGCTCCTCAATGGTCAGAAGGGTGGCGGCGATAGTTTTGGGCGGGAGCTTCCATCCTTGCAGGGACTGCTGCACAAAATCAACGCCTGAAGCGATGTTGGCCTCGATGGCAGGAAGCATGCGTTTTTTCATGGGGAAGGCTCTCCTTTCTTGCTGTGTGAGCGTGCTGCGCTGGGCTGCCGCCCAGACCTGCGCAGGGGTTTCACCCCTGCACCCCACAAGGGGCATCGCCCCTTGACCCCTTCGACGCTGGCGCGAGCCCTTGGGGTTAGGGAGATTTGCGAGTCATATGAAGACTCAGGCCCACGGCAAGGGCTGCTCCAAGCACGCCGCCCAGCAGCTTGGCTCCGGCCATGGGCAGGGCAAGGGCGCGCTCGGTGGCCAGCGCAAAGCCCAGATGGGCTGACAGGCATGAGGCGGCGCATACGGCAAAGGCGGCGTTGACCGTCACGTCCTGCTGCTCCATGTCCTTGAGCGCGGCCAGCGCAGGCGTGGAGGATACATAGCACACCAGCATGTTCACCGTGCCGCGCTCCGTCAGGCCCAGCAGCCGGGCCAGCTTCGCCATGGGCTTGCGCAGCAGACGCTGCACCAGCTCCGCCATGGGCAGGGAGCCGAGCATCACCATGCCGATGGAACAGACCACCTGCATGGCTTCCTCCAGCGGCGCAAGGCCCGGCAGAAGCACCCAGCCGGTCATGTACTGCACCGCGCCCAGCGTCAGGCCGATGGTGGTCAGGATGCGGATGCCCGCGGCAAAGACCCGGAAGCCCCGCAGCATGGCCCCGGGCACCTTCACCAGGCCCAGTCCCAGCGCGCCGGAAAGCACCACCACCGGCAGGCATACCCACACCGCCCGGACAAAGGGCAGCCCGCACAGCAGCGCACCGACCAGCAGCGCGGCAGGCAGAGCTACCAGTCCGCAGAGCATGCCCCGTGCGAAAGCATCCTGTCGTTCCCGGTCAAGAAAGCCCATGCCCACCGGGATGGTGAAGGATGCCGTACACCCCAGCATGGACGCGGCCACAATCCCCGCAAAGCCGCCGGTCAGCGGGTCGTCCGCCAGCAGCGCGGACAGCTGGTATCCGCCCATATCAATGGCCAGAATGCTGCCGAACATGGCGGGGTCCTGCCCCATGGCGTGATAAATGCCGCTGACCGCCGGGCCCAGCACATTGGCCAGCACCGGGGCCACGCAGATAATGCCCGCCTGCGCCAGTGCCACCGGCCCCAGCAGCCGGAAGCCCTCCTCGAACCTGTCCCCCAGCCCCATGCGGTTGCCCAGCATGCGATCCACACCGCCCAGCAGCGCGCCCACGGCCATGACCATCATGATGATTTGTTCCATGTCCAGCCCCTTAATGCCCCATGGCGGCTTCGATGTCCGCAATGGTGCGGGGCGTAGCGGCGGAGAGATTCTCGCAGCCGTCCTCCGTCACCAGACAGTTGTCCTCCAGCCGGAAGCCGATGCCCCATGCCTCATGATAGATGCCCACGTCCACGCAGAAAATCATGCCGGGGGCCAGCACCTCAGGGGTTTCCACCACATCGTGCACATCGTAGCCCACATGATGCGCACCGCCGTGCCACATGTAGGTGCCTACCTCGTCAGCGGACTTCATCACACCGGCCTCCACCAGCTTTTGCGCGTTGTAGCGGCGGATGGTACCGTCCACATCGGCCATGCGCATGCCGGGTCGGATGATGGAGAACAGGTGGTTCGAGGTGGCCAGGGCGCATTCGTACAGCAGCCGCTGACGGTCGGTGAAGCGGCCGTTGCAGGGCCAGCCGCGGCTCACATCGGTGATGTGGCCGTCCCACTGGGCACCCACATCGTTGAGCACCATGTCACCGTCCTGTGCCTGCCCGGTGTAGCTGTCATAGTGGATGCAGAAATTGTTCGCGCCTGCGGAGATGATGGAGGGAAAGCCCGGGCCATCGGGGCTGTACTGGCCCAGCACATGGTCGAATTCCGCCTTGTACTGGTACTCGTACATGCCGGGACGGGAGGCCCGCATCATGGCGAGGATGCCCTCCCGGGTGATGGCTTCCGCCCTGCGGGTGGCTTCGATTTCGCAGGGGGCCTTGATGAGCCGCTGACGGCGCAGCAGCGTGGTTGCGCTTTCCACCGTCAGGAAAGGATACTCCTGCTGGGCCAGG
The DNA here is from genome assembly GCA_051883835.1 of Aristaeellaceae bacterium. GTDB lineage: Bacteria > Bacillota > Clostridia > Christensenellales > Aristaeellaceae > UBA11524. The sequence goes on along the minus strand of JBJEUL010000206.1, from coordinate 1,967 downwards.
CGCAGGAAGCGTTGCGCGGGGCGGTCCCGGTCTGTGGGCTCTGCCCGGTACAGGTCAAGGTACAGGTGGGCGAAATGGCCCACGCGCAGGGAATAATGTCCGCCGGCCAGCAGGGCGTGAACATCCTTGCGGAACTGCTCAGTGCTGCGCACATCCTCCACGCCGGAGATGGCGCGGGCCTCGGCAGGCTTCACCCGGCGGCCCGTCCAGCGTTCGGCCATAGCATCCGGCGGCAGGATATACAGCCGCTCCCGGGTATCGCCGTTTTCATCCTTGACGGCCAGCAGGGCGGCTTCCTTGCAGCGCAGGCCCGTCAGGTAGACGAAATTCCGCTCGGCAAAGAAGGGATAGTGTTCATCATTGGTTTTGCGAACCGATTCGCCGGAGAAGATGAGCAGCAGGGACGAGGGCTTCATGCGGCTGTAGAGCAGCTGCCGGTTGCCTGCGTGAAAGGTAGCCTCCATGGGATACGCGCTCCTTTGATGCTTCATTACGGGCGGCCTGTGGCCGCGACGGGGAAGAAATTCGACAAGGCGCGGGGCAGCTCCTGCTGGAAAGGGGGGAGATTCTGCGCTCAGGCAGGGGTGAGCAGGCGGATGAAAAGAGGGTATGCGCGGGCCGCAGGACAGAGAAGAATAATGGCGCAAAATTCGTATTTTTTGCATGGGAGGGTTGTCAGAGGGGGGCCGGTGGGTATACACTGGGAGCATGACAGCTCACAGCACAAGGAGGCGTTGTGTATGCGTTGGTTTCACCGGCATCAGCCGTCAGCCGTGCGCTATGACCCGGCGCGGCAGGTTCCGGCCCTGCGGTGCAGCATCTGCACAGGGGAGCAGGTAGCGGGCTTCCGGGACAGGGAAACGGGCAGGTTTGAGGACATTGCCCTGATTCGCACGCCCGGCGATTTGGAGGATTTCTGCCACACCTACGGTGTGGACGCAGCGAAATTGGAGAAGATTTACTGACCGAAAGCGAAAAGCGGCGCGAAAGCCGTTTGCCCATGGATGGTTCAGGAGCCTGCCCTGCACGGATTTTCCCGGTCTGTGCAGGGTTTTTTCCATATAGAAGCATCGTATCGCTTTTCCGCTTGTCCAGCCGATCAGGACTTGCAGCGGTTTGCACCGTTTGCACCAAAAATTTCAAAAATGCCAATTTGGTTCATTTATCAGCCACATCCTCCATGCATATTTTTCCATTCCTTCCGTGCGGCAGATATAATTGCACATTTCATGTTTTTTTCGGAATATCTATTCATTTTTTCAGAAAACAGGTGTATGATGCATACCACAATATTGTAGGATTGCGCAGCTATTCCTGCAATATTGAATCGCAGAAAGGGTGAAACCCCCAATGAAAAAGTGGATTGCACTGTGCCTGTCCATGGTCATGCTGCTGAGCTGCTTGAGCGTGACGGCCATGGCAGACGAGCGGTATCTGGGCGTTATGCTCAGCACAAACGTCATGTCCCTGGACACCAACCTGGCCACCGACGGCGAGTCCTTTGAAGTGATTGCCGACTGCATCGACGGTCTGACCCAGATGGACGCTGACGGCGCGGCTGTTCCCGCCCTCGCCGAGAGCTATGACCTGTCCGAGGATGGCAAGACCTACACCTTCCACCTGCGCGACGCCAAGTGGTCCAACGGCACCCCCGTCACCGCCAACGACTTCGTGTTCGCCTGGCGGCGCATCTGCCAGGAGGCTGGCGAGTACGCCTACCTGTTCGATACCTCCGTGGGCTGCGTGAAGAACGCCGACGCCATCATCTATGAAGGCGCGGATCCCACCACCCTGGGCGTTTCCGCTCCCGACGACAAGACCTTCGTGGTGGAGCTGGAGGTTCCCGTTTCCTTCTTCCCGTCCCTGATGTACTTCCCCACCTTCTACCCCATCAACGAGGAGTTCTACAACAGCCTGGAGGAGGGCACCTACGGCACCAGCCCCGAGACCTTCCTGTCCAACGGCGC
>JBJEUL010000205.1:0-12624 GCA_051883835.1 Aristaeellaceae bacterium | reverse complement strand
TCTTTCCCCCGAGAGGGAAAGAACGCCTCGCACCTCCGCAGAGCTGCAAAGGAGCAGTCTACTCCCACCCCCAAACAAAGCCCCCCCTCCGCAGAGCTGCAAAGGAGCAGCCCCCCTGCACCCCCAAACCAAAACCCTCCCCCCTCCTTCAACAGCAAAGGCCCGCGGACATTCATCATGATCCGCGGGCCTTCCGTATGCCGGAATTACCAGTTCACCTGCCACCGCTGGCTGTACTTGCCCTCCGGGGCCTTCTGCCGCTTGCCTTCCTTGAAGGTGGAGGTCGCCGCACGCTCCGCCAGCAGACGGTCAAACGCCGCCGTATCCATCGGCAGCGATACAGGCTGATTCCCCGTCCACTGCGACAGATACGCCGCATTGGAAATCGTCAGCTCGCTCAGGCCGTCCCGACCGGGCGACAGCAGCGGCTCGCCATGAGCAATCGCGTTGGCCCAGTTTTGCAGGATACCTGCATGGGCGGTTTCCTTGTCCTCCTGCACGATTTCCTCATAATCGTAGGGAATCTGCGCGAAGTTCTCCTCGGACGCAAAGCGTACCGTGCGCTCGCTTTCCTTGAGCCGCCACCACTTCAATACGCCGTTTTCCAGCACCAGCTTGCCTTCCTCGCCGGTGATTTCCAGACGATTGGTGCCGGGGCTTTCCCCCGTGGAGGTGATGAACACGCCCGTGGCCCCATCCGCATAGCGGGTCAGGATGGTCACATCGTCCTCAACCTCAATGTTGTGATACTTGGCCACATCGCAGTAGGCGGTCACGCTCTCGGGCATGCCGCAAATCCACTGCCACAGGTCAAGGTTGTGGGGGGCCTGGTTCAGCAGCACGCCGCCGCCCTCGCCAGCCCAGGTCGCACGCCACGCGCCCGAATCATAGTAGTGCTGCGTGCGGTACCAGTTGGTGATAATCCACACCGTGCGCTTCAAGTTGCCCAGTGCGCCGCCCTGCACCAGCTCCCGCGCCTTGCGGAAAAGGGGATTGGTACGCTGGTTGAGCATCACCGCAAAGACGCGCCCGCTCCTGTCCGCTGCTGCGCACAGCTGCTGGGCGCGGGATACGGCAATGTCAATGGGCTTCTCCACCAGCGTGTGCAGGCCTGCCGCCAGCGTCTTTTCGGCCATGTCACTGTGGCAGGGATGGGGCGTGGCAATAATGGCCGCATCCACCTGACCTGCCGCAATCAGTTCCTCCACACTGGCATAGCAGGGTACGCCGGGGAACATCTCCGCAAGCGAAGCCCGGCGGCTCTCATCCACATCGCACAGGGCCGCAAGGGTCATCCCCTCCACCCGGCCCTGGGACAGACAGACCGCGTGTGCCGTACCCATGTTGCCCACGCCAATCACCGCTGTCCGTATCGCTGACATCACACTCACCTCTTGCCTTTCTTCCCCATCCCAAGCCATGGGCCGACGCAGCGAACGCGCCGGCCCGGGGATGGTTGCTGTTCAGCTGGATTACGCTGGATTACTTGGTCACCTTGCTGCCGTAGCTGGAGGAGGTATCCATCACCACGTCCACATCCTCCTTGTGGCGGGAGGTGGCACGACGCTCGTTGAGCAGCTGGAGGAACTTCTCCTCGTCAATGGGCAGGGACACGGTCTCGCCGGTCCAGCCGGAGAGGTGGATGGCATTGGACAGCATCAGGCCGTTGATGCCCTCGCGGCCGTCGGCCACCAGGGGCCCGCCATGCTCGATATGGTCGGCAAAGGCGTTGAGCACCGCCACATGCTGCAGGTTGAGGCCGTCGGTCTCCACGGGCACGCGGGTCACGCCGGGCTTCTTGAAGCCCTCCTTGCAGGTGGCGCACCACTCGCGCTCGTCCATCTCCAGCCGGTCAAAAATCAGCTGGTCATTCTCGCAAATCAGGCGGCCCTTGGTGCCGGTGATTTCCAGACGGTTGGTGCCGGGCGCATCACCGGTGGTGGTGATGAACACGCCGGTCGCGCCGTTGGCGAACTCCAGATAGGCCGTCACGTCGTCCTCGACCTCGATGTCGTGCCACTTGCCCTCATGGATGAAGGAATGCACCTTCACGGGCAGGCCGCACAGCCACTGCAGCAGGTCCAGCTGATGGGGGCACTGGTTGAGCAGCACGCCGCCGCCCTCACCGGCCCAGGTCGCACGCCATGCGCCGGAATCATAGTAGAACTGGGTGCGGTACCAGTCGGTCACAATCCAGTTCATGCGCTTCATCTCGCCGATGGCACCCTGCTCAATCAGCTCCTTCATCTTGCGATAGAGGCAGTTGGAACGCTGGTTGAACATCATGCCAAAGGTCAGCTCGGGATGCGCATCGGCAGCGGCCATCATCTCGCGCACCTGCAGGGTGTACACGCCCGCGGGCTTCTCGCACATCACATGCAGGCCATGCTCAAAGGCCTCGATGGCCAGCGGCGGATGCTGATAATGGGGCACGGCCAGCAGCACGGCCTCGCACTTGCCGCTGGCAATCAGCTCGCTGCCCTCGGTGAAAATCTCCGCGTCCGGCAGGGTTTCCTTCGCCCACGCGCGGCGGCTTTCCTTGCGGTCGGCCACGGCAGTCACGACAACCTCAGGGCACTTGCCCTCCAGAATATTCCTGATATGGCCCGAGCCCATGTTGCCCGCGCCAATCATGCCAAGCTTCAGCATGCCTGATATCCTCCTTCAACTATGTCCATCGTTGTTCTGTATCTCTGCGCCTTTTCCAGGGCGCATTACAGCTTTGCCAGAATCTCCTTGATGGCCGAGCAGGCCGCATGGAAGGCCGTGCGGCTGTCGGGATAGGACTCATGATGGGTCAGAGCCTCGCCCTGCAAATCGGCCAGACCGGCGAACACGGTCAGGTGGGGTTCCACGGTCAGAATCACGTCGCCCTCGCGCTCGGCGTTGAGCTTGCCCAGAATCTCCGCCAGATGGCCGTCGCCATGACCGGCTGCCACCACCGCGCCGTCCGCCATGATGGCGTCCTTGATGTGCATGTAGGTAATGCGGTCATGGAGCTTCTCATAGGCCTCCGGGGGATTCACGCCGCACTGGATAAAGTTGGCCGGGTCAAAGACAAAGCCCATGCGCGCACCGAAGGTATCCAGCAGGTCGATGCAGCGTTCGGTCACATCGCCGTAGATTTCCTTCTCATTCTCATGCACCAGCTGAATGCCGGCTTCCTCAGCCAGGTCCAGCATGATGGTCAGGCGGCGAATGACCTCCTCGCGCCAGTCAGCAGGATTGCTGCCCGCCGGCGGGAAGAAGCTGAACATACGGATACGCTTGCAGTCCAGATGCTTGCACAGCTCCAGGCCATGGCGGAACAGCGCGAGATGCTCGTCAAAGGGCTCGTCCAGCGGGGCCTTGCCATAGGGAGAACCCAGGGCGGACAGGGCGATACCCGCCGCATCCAGCTTGGCCTTGACGGCGTCAGCTTCCTCCAGCGTCAGCTGGGAGCAGTTCTTGCCGTCCACACCGCGCAGCTCAATGCGCGTGATGCCTTCTTCCTTCAGGGCTTGCAGCTGTTCATCCAGGGAGGGGCTGGCCTCATCCGCGAAGGCCGAAAGAATAAAATGAGCCATATGCTTGTCCTCCTTCATCACTTTGCCAGAATCCTATCCGGTTCCGGTCTTTCGCCAGGGGCAAAATACGCGGAATCCATTCAGTGTAATGATACATGAACTGCTGCCGAATTGCAATGCGTATTTTGACAAAAAGGTCAAAAAAGCACAGGAAAATTGCATTCACTCCACCATCCACAGGCAGACCGCTGCCGCCATGTCCCCCTCATGGGTAATGGAGAGCAGGAATGTCCCCGACAGGGCCTGTGCCGCGCTCCCGTGCAGGCGATAGCCCGGCTGTCCGGCGGGGTCATGGCAGACCTCAATCTCCCTCAGCGGCAGGGACAGCCCCCGGCCCGTGGCCTTGAGCAAGGCTTCCTTGGCGGCCCAGATGCCCGCCATGGACTGCGCGGCCACCGCGCCCCGGCTGCGGATGTAGGCTGCTTCCTCCCCGGTGAAGCAGCGCGTCAGGAACCGGTCATCGGCCAGCAGCGGCTCCATGCGGCTGACGGCGCACAAATCCAGCCCCAGTCCCTTACACATAGCCCATCACACCGCGCACCGACACATCCCCGGACAAAACCCGATGCAGCACGCCGTCCTCGGTTCGCACCAGCAGGGCACCGCTTTCGTCCAGTGCCTCGGCACGGCCCGTCAGGTTGACCGCGCCCACCACGTTCACCTGACTGCCCAGCGTGCAGGAGCGGGCCGTATATTCCGCCGCGATGCCTGCCATGCCGGAGGCGGTCAGCTTGTCCAGCACATCCTCCAGCGCGGCCAGATAATGGGTCAGGATATCCCGGCGCAGGGGCGGCTGAACAAACTCCTCGATGGCCGCGGCCCGCTCCGCCAGCTCCGGGGGATACGCGCCGCGCAGCACGTTCAAGCCCGTGCCCACCACCACATATTCCACCCTGTCCGGGTCGGCACTGACCTCCAGCAGGATGCCGCACAGCTTCCGCCCCTGATACACCAGGTCGTTGGGCCACTTGATGTGGGCCACGATGCCTGCTGTTTCCTCCACCGCCCGGGCCATGGCCATGGCGGCGCACAGGGTAATGAGCGGTGCCTGCTCCGGGGGCAGCGCAGGCCGCAAAAGCACCGATACCCACAGCCCCTTGCCCTCGGGCGACACCCACGCCCGGCCCAGACGGCCCTTGCCTGCCGACTGCATTTCACTCACGCACAGGCTGCCATGGGGCGCACCGGCCAGGGCCATCTGCTTGACCTGGGTGTTGGTGGAGGTGGTCTCACGCAGGGCGCGGTTCTCGCCCCGGCCCATCTGCCGCGTGGTCAGGCTGCCCTCCCACAGGGCAGGCTCCAGGGTGTCCCCGGCCAGCAGGCGATAGCCCCGCTTCCCCCCGGATTCAATCTGCCAGCCCATGTCCCGGAGCGCGTCAATCTTCTTCCACACCGCCGCCCGGCTGACCCCCAGCTCCCGGCTGATCCGCTCGCCGGAGACGTACTGACCCGAGGACAGCATCGCCAGAATGGTTTTCATACGCCCGTTCCTCACTTTATGACAATTTTGTTACAACTTCTCCAAAGGCCGCAAACCCGCCTTCTGCCTTGCTATTGTAGCGCATCAGCCCCCCGCTTAGCAAGGAAATCCACGCGCCTGTGCTTGATTTATCGTCACAGATTGGTTATACTTGTTTCGGAATACCATGTTCGATTCAGATTTTGGGAGGCATCAGGTATGCAGCAGCAGCCCCGCAGGATGATTCAGGCCCTGCAAAGCAACATCGGCAAGGCCATCGTCGGCAAGGAGGAGGCCATCGAATATGCGCTGATCGCCCTCTTGTGCAAGGGCCATGTCCTCATTGAGGATGTGCCGGGCGTGGGCAAGACCACCCTGGCCAGCGCCCTGGCGAAGTCCCTGGACTGTTCCTTCCGCCGCATTCAGTTCACCCCCGACCTGATGCCCTCGGATGTGACGGGCTACACCCTCATCAACATCAAGACCGGGCAGATGGAGTTCAAGGAGGGCGCGGTGATGAGCCAGGTGGTGCTGGCGGACGAGATCAACCGCACCAGCCCCAAGACCCAATCCGCCCTGCTGGAGGTCATGGAGGAGCACCAGGTCACGGTGGATGGCATCACCCATCCCCTGCCCCAGCCCTTCATCGTCCTGGCGACGCAGAACCCCAGCGAGTTCGTGGGCACCTATCCCCTGCCCGAGGCGCAGATGGACCGCTTCTTCCTGCGCATCGCCATCGGCTATCCCACGGTGGAACAGGAAATGGACGTGCTGGAACGCTATTCCGGCGCGGTCAAGCCCATGGAAACCATCGAGCCGGTGTGCACCGCCGCGGATGTCATTGCCCTGCAGGAGATGGTCACGCAGGTGTACTGCTCCCCCGAGGTGCGCGCCTATGTGGCCAACATCGCCGCCGCCACCCGGAAGGATCCCGCGCTGCAGCTGGGCATCTCCACCCGTGCAGCCATCGCGCTGATTCACGGTGCGCAGGCCTGCGCGCTGCTGGACGGCCGGGACTTCATCCTCCCCGAGGACGTGCAGCACATGGCCCTGCCGGTGATGTGCCACCGCGTGTCCCTCAACCCGGAGGCCCGCATGAAGGGCATCACCCCCGAGCAGGTGGTCATGAAGATTCTTCAATATGTGAAGGTGCCTGTCAAGCTATGAAAGCACGCCTTGCCCTGCCGCTGACGGTGGCCTTCGCGCTGCTGCTGGCGGCCTTTTCCACGGGGAGTCCCCTGTTTCTCTTTGGCGGCGTGCTGCTGGTGCTGGTCATCATCAGCGGACTCATCGCCGTGCAGTGGGCCGCCCGAACCATGACGGTTTCCTCCGGGCTGTCCGGCCGGGCGGTGCAGCGCGGAGAGGACGTTACGCTGGAAATCACGGTGCGCCATCAGGGGCTGATTCCCATTGCGCCCATTGTGCTGGAGCTGTCCGCCACGCCGGACGCGCCCCCGCGCCAGATGCGCCTCCAGGATGCTCCTGGACGGACGCAGCGGCTGACGCTGCCCTTCCACGCCTCCCATGTGGGCGTGACCTGCCCCGGCATACGCTGCTGTACGGTGGAGGATGTGTTCGGCATTTTCTCCAAGACCGTCACGCCCAAGACCGGCGCGGAGGAATTGCTGGTGCTGCCCACCACCTTCCCGGTGGAAGCGTTGGTCTTTGCCCCGGGCGACCCCGGCTCCGAGGTGATGGCCCGGGCCACCGAGGACGTATCCAACCCTGCGGACTTCCGCAATTACCAGCCCGGGGACGCGATGAAGAAGATTCACTGGAAGCTCTCCGCCCGCAAAGGCGACCTGATGGTGCGCCGCTACGAGGAGCCGGTGCTCTCCGACGCGCTGGTGCTGCTGGACTGCTCCGCGCCGCCCTCCTTCGGGCACCCGGAAGCCGAGGCGGATATCCGTGACACGCTGCTGGAAACGGCCGCATCCATCATGAGCAGCCAAGCAGGCTCCGACCATGCGGTGCGCCTGCCCCTGATGGGGGCGCATCCCATTGAGCTGGACAAGAACATGGGCCTGCCGATGATGCTGGAAAACCTGGCGCGGATGGACTTTTCCGAGACGGACAAGTTTGAGCGGGTGCTGCTGCTGGAGGCACGGCGGATGCGGCGTGTGGGCGCGACGGTTATCATCTGCGCGCGGCTGTCGGGCCGGATTGTGGATGCGATGATTCGCATGAAGCGGATGGGCCCCACGGTGCGGCTGTACTTGGCGACCTTTGCCCCCGATGACCCGCAGGTACTGAGCATGGTAAGCAAGCTCCAACAAGCCGAGGTCGAGGTCTGCTACGTCACCCCCGCCCCCATGTAAGACAATATTCAAGGGAACGCGCAGCGGAAAGGGGTCAAGGGGCGATGCCCCTTGTGGGGTGCAGGGGTGAAACCCCTGCGCAGGTCTGGGCGGCAGCCCAGCGCACCACGTTTAAACCTCAAAAAGGCATCGAAAAAAACGTGAGTTTCCAAGCAGACGACGCAGTTCATCCGCGTCGGAAACGGCAGGTTCCTGGGACTGCACGAGGAACGCCCTCATCCATCCTCGCTGCACTGTGCCATATCCCCGTTGGATTGTCCACTTCCCGCGCCGATGGAAGGCGCAGTGATATGATGAAAGGAGGTCGTCCGGCTGAACAGGCGCAAAGCTCCCTCCATGCTCTGGAAGGATATTCTCGTTCATGGCCTGATGGCCTTTCTCTTTGGCTGCGGTCTGACGCTGACGCTGCTGGCCGTGCTGGATTTGATGGCCTACGCCCTGCCTGCCGTCGCGCTGACCTTGGGCGTGACGGCGGTGTGCGCCCTATGCGGCGCGCGGCGGTGGTCGGCCCTGACCCTCACCGGCGCAGCGGCAGTCGGCATCGGCGCGTGGCTGACGGTCATGGATGGCATGACAACGCTCCTGGATATCCTCCGGGCCGTCACGCTGCACATGACCGGCCTGCATGCCGCGCTGCCCCTGATAGGCCTGGAAACGGCCCTGCTGCTGGCGGTGCTGTGTGCCGCTGTGGCCGCACTGCTGACCAGCCGCGCTTCGGGCGGATATCCCGCGCTGCTGGTGCTGGTGCTGGTTCTGCTGCTGCTGTGGCTGGGCAACCGGCCGGAAACCATGGTGTACCTGCTGCCTGCCGTGGTGGCAGCTGTCACGCTGCTCATCCGCAGCCAGCATGCCGGGCTGGCCCTGAGACGGATTCTCCCCCTGACAGCCGCACTGGCCCTGGCTGCCTATTTCCTGGTACCCAGCGGCGGCGTGGTCATCGAGCCCCTGAAGGACGCAGCCGACAAGCTGCGGCAGACCATCTTCGACTACCTGTTCTTCACCGAACCGCGCAATGTGTTTACCCTCGCCACCGAGGGCTACTACCCGCAGGGACAATCCCAGCTGGGCGGCCCCGCTTCGCCCCATGATGACCCGGTCATGCTGGTCACAACCCCCAAGCGCACCTACCTGCGCGCCGCCATCAAGGACGAATACACAGGCCGCGTGTGGGTGGACACCCTCTCCGGACGGCGGTACCTGTGGGTATCGCCCCAGTGGCGCAGCGAGCGCATCGCCGCCTTTGACGCATTGCTCCCGGAGGGCGCACTGGGCGAGGATTCCGGCCTGATGGCCGTGCAGCCCGTCACGGTACGCATGGTGGCCTCCAGCGCAAGCAGCATGTTCGTCCCCCAGCGTATCCGCGACTTGCAGCCCGGTGGCGACCTGGTGCCATACTTCAACGCCTCCAGCGAGGTGTTCGCCACCCGTGACCTGCAGCCCGGCGATACCTACACCGTGTACGCGCCGCTGGTTTTCGGCGGCGAGGCCGGTCTTGGCACGCTGGTGACCGCCTGCGCCGATGGTGATGATGCGGCCTACGCCACCATGGTGCAGACCTATACCCGCCTGCCGGATCATCTGCAAACGGAGCTGTACGAGCTGGCCGCCCGCATCACCGCCGATGCCGTCACCCCCTACGACAAGGCCTATGCCCTGCAAACCTACCTGAGCCGCACCTACCGCTATGCCCTGGATGTGGAAATCCAGCCGGGGAATGTGGACTTCGTGGCCAACTTCCTGCTGAATACCCGGGAAGGCTACTGCACCTATTTTGCCTCTGCCATGACGGTGCTGTGCCGCATGGTCGGCCTTCCGGCGCGATATGTGGAGGGCTATCTGGCCCAGCCGGATGCCAGCGGCATTGCCCGGGTGACAGGGCTGGACGGCCACGCCTGGACGGAGGTCTATTTCGAGGGCTTTGGCTGGCTGACCTTTGATGCAACACCTGTGCAGCAGCATGGCAATGCCGGAGAAGACGGCCAGAGCGATTCCTCCTCCGATGACACCCCGGACGAGCTGCCCACGCCGCCACCCCCGGAGCAGGATGACACCCCCGACACCAGCGAGGAACCCACCCCTACCCCCTCTCCCCTGCCGGAGAACGACCCGACCCCCGAGCCCAGCGACCATCCCCTGCCCCCGCCGCAGGATGCGCAGAATCCACCGCCGCCCGTATGGCTGTGGCTGCTGTTGCTGCTGCTGGCAGCGGTCATCGCAGCAGCAGTGCGCATCCTGCTCACGCAGCCCCGGCACATGGCCGCCCGTGCCAAGGACGAGCTGGGCCGCTGGAGCGTGTGGATGCAGGCCGTCAGCGATTGCCTGACGATCATGGGCCTGTCCCGGCAGCCCAGCGAATCCCCCATGGCGCACATGCGCCGCCTGGACATGCTTCGTCGCATCAGTATGCCGCTGGCCCCGCTGGGTGAGTGCGCATCGCTGGTGTTCTACGGACGGCTTGACCCGGAGCCGGAGGAAACCGCCATGGCCATGGAAGCCTATCGCCAGCTGACGGCGGGCCTGAAATGGCACCAAGCGGTGCGGCTCACGCTGCTGCGTGCCTTTGTGCCGATGAAGAAGCGGGATTTCACCAAATAAATGCACCTCCCGAACGGCTTTGGGGTTCGGGAGGTTTTTCTCTGGCTGAAAGGGCCTGCCCACGCAGCATGCCCCTTGCAATCTCCCGGAAAACCTGTTATCATAAGGCTATCTTCCATGCGAAAGGATGTTCGATGTTCATGCGGTGCAGCTGCAAGGAATGCGGTATCTACATGGTGCAGGCAGAGAGCGACCATCTGGGCTGCGTGTGCCCGGAGTGCGGCTATCGCTGCAATGACTGTCTGGGCACAGACACGGTGGTGAGCCGGGACAGCCTGCGGGCCCTGGCCTTTGACCCACGCTTCCAGCCGGAAAACCTCGCCCGCTCCTTTGACCGAGATGAGGATGAAGCGGATGATGCCTACTGACCGCACCATCCTCCACTGTGACTGCAACAATTTTTTCGCCTCGGTGGAGCTGCTGGAACGGCCCGATTTGGCGGACAAGCCCGTGGCCGTGGCCGGTGACCCGGAGGGGCGGCACGGCATCATTCTGGCGAAAAACATGATCGCCAAGCGTTACGGCGTGCAGACAGCGGAAACCATCTGGCAGGCCCGATGCAAGTGTCCCGACCTGATTCTCCTGCCGCCCCATCATGCCAAGTACGAAGCCATGAGCCAGCGCATCAACGCGCTGTACCGGGAATACACCGACCAGGTGGAGCCCTTCTCAGTGGATGAGAGCTGGCTGGACGTGACCGGCTCCCGCAGACTGTTCGGGGACGGCGTGACCATCGCGGACACGCTGCGCCGCCGCGTCCAGGAAGAGCTGGGCATCACCATTTCCGTGGGGGTCAGCGACAACCGCTACTGGGCCAAAATGGGCAGCGACTACAAAAAACCTGATGCAACCACCCTCATCACCCGGGAAAACGTGGCAGAGCTGCTCTATCCGCTGGACGTGAGCGAGATGCTGTTCGTTGGGGACGCGGCAGCCGCTGTCCTGCGCCGCCATGGCATCACCACCATTGGCGCACTGGCCGGATGCCAGGAGAGCCTGCTGGTGCGCTATCTGGGCAAGCAGGGCGGCAGCCTGTGGCGCATGGCCAACGGACTGGACGACAGCCCGATTCGCCTGTGGGGCGAGAGCGACCCGGTCAAAAGCGTGGGCAACGGCATGACCTTCCCCCACGACCTGACGGGCCGGGAAGCCTGTCATGATGCGCTCATGCCCCTGTGCGACAGCGTGGGCAGCAGGCTCCGCGCCCAGCGGCTGAAGTGCCGCACCATTACCCTGCAAATCAAGGACCCCACCCTGAAGGTCATTTCCCGGCAAAAAACCCTGCCCATGCCCACCAGCCTGACCCGGCAAATCCACCGGGAAGCCTGCGCCATTCTGGACGCATGCTGGCCGGAGGATGCGCCCATCCGCCTGATGACGGTGACGGCAGGCAACCTGTGCAGCGAGGACGAAGCCGTCCCGGCACAGCTGTCCTTCCTGACGGAGGTCACGCCGGACGACCCACGCCGTGCCGCCATGGAGCGGGCTGTTGACCAGCTGCGCACCCGATTCGGACGGGACGCTGTAACCCCCGGTACGCCGGAAATCAAATAACGTCCGGGAAACACGCCCGTGAACAGGGAACAAGCCATGATGTCCCCTGTCCAGCCGCAGCGCGAAATCTCTGCGCGGCATGACCCGGCAGAGGCGTTTCTGCGTCCATCCATGGACGATTTGTGTTGTTTTTCTTCCTTATTATATAGGGCAGACCATTTGCAGGTCAAAGGGCTCTGCCTGCGCCAGCTCCGGGATGACAGGCTCTGCCAGTACGCAGCCCATGGCCTGATAAAAGGCAATGCTCTCCTTGGCACTGCATGCGGATAGGTACAGCTCGGCTGCACCCATGTGGCGGCCCTCCTCCATGGCGCGGTGAAAGAGCAGCTTCCCGATACCCATGCGACGGCAGGCCTGGTCAACATGCAGGCTGCTTACCACCAGGCGGGTGCCACGCAGCTGCTTTTCCAGCATGATTTCCCCCACGACACGGCCCGACAGCATCGCACCATAGACGATATACGCCCCGCTGAGGATTTCCGCGGCCTTTTCCCGCCGTCGCTGGGGCGACCATGTTTCCGTGAAGGGACGGCGCACGAGCTGATACGCTCCATCCATCAGCCGCCAGACCTCCTCCACCGCCTGAAAGCGGTCAAAGTCATCCAGCGAGGTCAGGGTGAAGTTCTCCGGGGTCAGCAATGTCAGGGTGATGGGGCTTTCTGCCATGGTGCATACCTCCTGCATGGTGTTTTCATCAGTATACAGCAAGTATGCACCTTGCGCCATGGTCATGAAGGGGAATTTTTGTTTGCAGCGGACGGCTGATTGTTTGTATTTTCCTTGTTTTTCGTCAAAAAACGCTGGTTTTTGTTCGCATTTTCATGGTAGGAAGGACGAAAAGCGCATTTCAAGCCGCTTCATCTCTTGTCAAGTCGGAAAAAATAGGGTATACTATACCCCGCCGGTTTTGCATACGGTATCTTTTTTGTATACCGTCCGCCGATGCTTTCTCCCTGACTCTAAGCATGAAGGAGGAATTTGACCACCATGCCTACGACTTCTTTTGATAAAGAGTCCATCAAGCAGTCCATCATTGGCAAGCTGCAGCGTTACAACGGCCGCACCATCGAGGAGGCCTCCAACCAGCAGATCTACCGCGCCCTGGCTTCCACCGTCCGCGACCAGATCATGC
>JBJEUL010000204.1:0-13016 GCA_051883835.1 Aristaeellaceae bacterium | reverse complement strand
GCGCTGCCCCATTCCGGGGAATCCACAAAGCCCTTGTGCCACTTGTCGAAGCCTGTGACGTATTCCGGGCAGATGTCCGCCACCAGTCCGCTGTCGCGCTGGGCATCCGCCATGTCCTGCTCCACCTTCTCGTAGAGGGCCTGCAAATCCCAGCTGCACAGCATGGCGGGGCCGATGAGGTGCGTTTCCTCCAGCCACGGGAGCTTCTCCCGGTGGGGACAGTCGGTGAAATAGCTCTTGATGTTGGACAGCATGGCCTGCCGGATGATGGCATGAATGCTGTTGAACAGCGGGTCAGAGCAGTCAAAGCTGCCGGTTTCCTCCATGTCCGGGTAGATGAATTCACCCGTGAGACTCTCCAGCACGGGCTTGTCCGCCAGGGGCGAGCCTGCGGGAGCCGCGCCTTCCACCGCCACATAGCGGAAGCCGGTATAGGTGAAATCCGGCGCGAATTCCTGCGTTTCATCCCCATTGAGGAAGTACGTCCACGCATAGCCCTTGCCCGTGACCCGCTGGTCGGGCAGACCATCCGCGCCGAGAATCTCGCCGGGGGTCATGACGACCTTCTGTCCGGCCATCTGCCCATTGGTGCGCAGACGAATGCGCACCCAGCCGGAGAAGTTCTTCCCCAGGTCGTACAGGTCGCGGCCATCGGGCAGGCGCGTGACCTTCACGGGGGTGTAACGCTGCATGACCTTCTCCGGGGGAATGGCCTGTGCGCGCAGCACCGCCGCCGGGGCCGGAACAAGGGGCGCGGCCTGCCATGCGCTGTCATCAAAATCAGGCAGAGAGGCTTCTGCGAAGGGAATGCGTCCGTCCGCATCCTCGCCGCCATAAATGCAGCTGAAGCGCACCGGGCTTTCCCCCATGCGCCACGCGCCGTCACTGAGCACATAGGCCCGGGTGCCGTCCGCGTAGTCCAGACAAAGCTGCATCAGCAGCTTGCGCTGGCCATAGCTGCGGGGGAAGTAGACATACCGTCCGCCGCGCACGTTGTACATGCCGTCACCCAGCTTGACGCACAGGGCGTTGTCACCGGTGCGAAGCAGGGCCGTCACGTCATAGGTGGTATACAGGCAGGTCTTGCGATAATCCGTCCAGCCCGGCTCCAAAACCGCGTCGGTGACGGGCTGCCCATTGACCATGCACACCCCGTGGCCCAGCGCGCACAGCGACAGCCGGGCGGAGCGCAGGGGCCTGTCCACCTGAAAGGCCCTGCGGAAAAGATGATAATGCTCATCCTGTGTTTCACCGACCCACTGCCCCTTCCAGTCTCCGGGGGTCAGCATGGCGGTCACAAAATGCGCATCGCTGCTGGTGATGCTTTCGCGGCCCGCGTCCGAATGGGCGGTGACGCACACCTGCCAGCGATAGGCGGTCTCGGCGGCCAGCGGCGCGCCGTTGTATTCCATCTGATTCATGCGGGACGTGCCCAACTCGCCGCTGTCCCACATCAGCGTATCGCCCTGCCATACCAGCAGGCGGCAGCTGTCCTGCATCCAGTTGGGCGCAGCCTGCTCCACCCGCCATGAAAAGACGGGCCGCCCCGTATCAACATTGATAGGATTCATTCGGTTTTCCGTCCGAAGCTGTATCAGATAAGCCACAAGCGTCTCCTCCTGCCCCCAAGGGCACATCAGCCTGGCACTTCCCCAAGGGACCGCGCCAGCGAAAAAGGGTCAAGGGGCGATGCCCCTTGTGGGGTGCAGGGGCAAGGCCCCTGCGCAGGTCTGGGCGGCAGCCCAGCGTTCCACGTCCACACAAAGACAGGGGAAGGGACACTGCGCTGTGCTGCCCCTTCCCCGCCTCCTTCAAGGAGTATCAGTGATGATTGGTCAGAATATTACTCCACGATGGAGTTGGCGTTGAGCATGGCGATGGTCTCGTCGAAGTCCTCGTCAGACTGGGACTTGACACCCTGCACATACTTCTCCCAGGCAGCGTCGTCGTTCACATCGTACTGGCCGGTGATGAACTTCAGAGCTTCCTCACGGGCATACAGCTCGCAGGCGGAGGTCAGCTGAGACTTCGCAGCGGACTGATCAGCATCCAGGGACAGCGCGGCAGGACGGTCATAGGGAGACACGGAAGCTTCGCCGCCCAGACGGTCGGACTCGATCCAGTACTTGCCCATGTAGTAGCCATCCTCGGCGTTCCACCAGGGTTCGGGATTGGAGGAAACCTGCACCATGGCAGAGAAGTTGATCGGGATGAAGGGGATGCCGGAGCGGCACACGGAGGAAGCCATCAGGCCGTAGTTGGCGGACTCAAGCGCGGGAGAGGAGCCCTCGGGCGCGTTCATGATCTCGTCCACATAGGTCTTGGAGCCGTCCTCAGCCACGGTGTAGGACACGCCCTCGATGCCCCAGTTCATCAGGGTGACCATCTCGTCGGAATACTGGTAGTCGATCATGGCCACGCAGTACTCGGGATACTCGGTCTCGCCGCCGATGAAGGTGCCCAGCAGCGCGTTGTCAAAGAACTTGCCGCCCAGCTTGGAGCCCCACTTCCAGGCGGTACCGTACTTGGTGTTGGAGGGCAGGTAGGCCAGACCCCATTCCACATCGGAGTCAGCAGGCACAGCAGTGTTCCAGCCAGCGGCGGAACCGGCCCACAGGTTGGGGCAAATCACAGCGTAGCCCTTGGCAGCCTTTTCCTGAGAGGCGTTGTAGTCGGAGGTCGCCAGCTCGGGGTCGATGTAACCGGCCGCATACAGCTCAGCCAGGTAGGTCAGCATCTCGCGGAAGTTGTCCTCGATGGGGCCGAAGGACCACTCGGTGCCGTTCCAGTACAGGGTGTCCCAAGTGTGGTACGCGCCCACGAAGCCGCGGTAGAAGGCATAGTCCTTGGTGGAGTTCATCATGACGTACTGCGCGTCAATCTCGCCGGCGTCAATCTTTTCCTTCAGGGTGGCGCACAGGGCGGTGAACTCATCCAGGGTGGTGGCGGGGGTCAGGCCCAGCTTCTGCATCACGTCAAAGCGATAGGCATAAGCGGTGAAGGACTGAGCACCCATGATGTTCTCGGTGTTCTGGCTGCCGTTCCAGAAAACGTAGGCGGAGCCGTCAGCGTTGTAGTGGTAGGCATTGCCCTGCGGATGGCCGGCAATGTACTCCTTGTAGTAGTGGATGTAATCCTCGTACTCGGCCAGGTTCAGCACGATGCCTTCCTCGCCGTACTCCTGAATCGCGCCGCCCTGAGAGTAGCTGTTGATGTCAGCCACGCTGCCGGCAGCCAGCTTAGTCAGCTCGTTGGCGCGGAAGTCGGCCCAGGGCGTCTCGGCAAATTCAACCTCGATGTCAACGCCCAGGTAGTGCTCCATGGCCTGCTCCCACAGGGCCTGAATCTTGGTGCCCGCGCCGGACTGGTTGAACAGGGCGATGTTCGCCTTGAGCTTGAGCACGCCGCCGGGAATCTCGGGCAGCTGCATGCCGTTGTCGGCAGCGGTGGCCCAGGTGGAGAAGTCGATGGTCCACTGGTCATCGGTGATTTCAGCCGTGGCAAAGGACGCCATGCTGAGCATCATGACCAGCGCAAGAACCGCGGAAAGGATGCGCTTCATAGGGGAAAACCTCCTTGTTACTTGCCGCCCGTTGAGGACGGCTGTTTATTTGATGGCATTGCCTGCCATGCAAAACGAGGGAATATCAGCCCTTCACCGCGCCGACCTGAACGCCGGTGGCGAAGTACTTTTGCAGGAAGGGATAGATGATCATCACGGGCAGGGCCGTGGCCACGATGCAGGCGTACTGCACGCTCAGGCGGTTGAGCTGACCGTTGTTCATGGCGTTGGTCACTTCCTGCATGTCCGAGCCTGCGGAGGTGAACACAATCTTGCGCAGAATCATCTGGATGGGCTGCTTGCCCGCGTCGCTGATGTAGAGCAGGGCATCGTAGTAGCTGTTCCACATGCCCACCACCGCGAACAGACCGAAGCTGGCATACAGGGCCTTGGCCAGAGGAACGTAAATCTTGACGAGGATTTGCAGCTCGTTCGCGCCGTCAATGCGGGCGGATTCGCGCAGGGCGGGGGAGATGCCCTTGTAGAACGCACGGTACACGAACACGTTGTACGCGCTCAGGGCATTGGGAAGAATCAGGGCCCACCAGGAGTTGAGCATGCCCAGATTCTTGATGAGCAGGTAGGTAGGCACGGTGCCGCCGGAGAAGAACATGGTGATGAGCAGCAGCAGCGAGTAGAGCTTCTTGAAGACGAAATCCGGGATGCTCATCACATACGCCAGGAGGGAGGTCATTGTCAGGTTCACGATGGCGAAGCCCAGGCAGATGATGATGGTGTTCAGGTACGCGCCCCAGATGTTGGCCTCCTTGAACAGCAGCTCATAGCCAATGGTGGTGAATTCCTTGGGGAACCAGGAGACCTGACCGGTGGTAATCATGGAGTTGCTGGAGAAGGAAACGGCCACCACGTTCAGGAACGGATACACGAAGATGATGGATGCCACGATGAAGAAAATCACAATGGCCACGTCCACAGCAAAGCTGCCGACCTGAATCTTGTTTTTCTGCTTGGCCCCGCTGAAGCGGAGCTGATGCGTCGTGTTGCTCATGCTGCTTCCTCCTTACCACAGGCTGTTCTCGGGGTTCATCTTGCGCACAATCATGTTGGTGCCCCACACCAGCGCAAAGCAGATGACCGAGGAGAACAGGTTGACAGCCGTTGAGTAGCTGAACTTGCCGTTTTCGATACCCTGATGGTACACGAAGGTGGACAGCACTTCCAGCGCGGAGCGGTTGGTGTCGTTCTGCATGAGCAGGATCTTGGTGAAGTCCGCGCTCATGACGGAGCCGACGTTCATAATCAGCAGCGTGGTGGTGGTGGGCAGGATGGCCGGCCATGCGATGTGGCGAATCTTCTGCAGGCGGTTGGCACCGTCCAGGTTGGCCACATCGTAGAGCGAGGTATCCACGTTGGACAGCGCGGACAGGTACATGATGGAGCCCCAGCCTGTACCCTGCCAGACCGCTGAACCAATGTACTCCAGCAGGAAGTAGGTATCGCCGTCATTCATGTTGATGCGTGCAAAGCCGAAGAGCTCACGCAGGTCGTTGAACAGACCGTTGATGGAGCCGAAGCTGTTGAGCATGGAGCAGATGACCACCACGGAGATGAAGTGGGGGATGTAGGAAGCCGTCTGCACCACGCGCTTGAAGCGGGGAGCCTTGAGCTCGTTGAGCATCAGGGCGAAGATGATGGGCAGGGGATAGGTGAAAATCAGCGTCAGCACGCCCACGCGGAAGGTGTTCCAGATGATGTAGCCGCTGTTGACGTTCTTGAAGAAGGTCTGGAAGTTCTTGTAGAACGGATCCAGCCACGCGCTGCCCCACACGCCACGGGAGGCCTTGTAGTTCTTGAAGGCAATCAGCACACCGTAGATGGGGACGTACTTGAAGATGATCAGCAGGGCCATGGGCAGCAGGGACATGAGAATCAGCAGCTTTTGATCCCACATCCGCTGCCAGATGGTTTTTTGATGACGGTTGATGACGGGCGCGCGCGCCGCTCCTTTGGCTGTCATGAAAATTCATCCTCTCGGCAATGATGTTGTCTAAATTTTACCGAATAGAGGCCGATTTTTCCATGGAGAAATTCTCTTGCTTTATGCAAATTTTTCAGTCTGCGCAGGAAAAAAAGGACATTTCGCACAAATAGTAAACGTGCAGCACGCAAGGAATACGCTTTGCAGACGCACTTTTGCGCAAAGCATTCTTGCAAAGGACGGCATTTTGTATTACAATGAAGGCAGAAAATGTCGTTTTTGCCCTGCCCAGGGGAGGACTTATGCCCAATCGCGGTATTTCGCGCAGCCGTGTGACGCTGCGCAGACAGCTTGTGATGGTCATGTGCATCGCGGTGGCCTGCATATGTATTATCCTCATGTGGAGCAATGCCAGCTATACCCGCACCCAGAAGGACAATCTGGAAAGCTATCAGGCCATGTATGCTGCCCAGATGGCCCAGTCCGTGCGCCAGGCCTATGTGTCCTACAAGAACATCGCCTATTCCGTGGCCTACAACAACGCGGTGCAGGACTATGTGGAGCTGACCGACGCGGCCCAACGCTACGAGGCCTATCAGCAGATTTATAACCTGCTGAACAACACCATCGCCCTCAATGCCAACCTCATGGACATTGCCGTCATCAGTCCCGAGGGCAATTCCATCTCCCTGAACACCACGCCGCGCGCCTATGAACGCTACAGCGAGGATATCCAGACCTCCAGCTACGCCTTTGAGAGCCAGGGTGTGCTGAACGTGGGCGGCACAGCATGCCATATCCTGTCCATTCCCATCCACCGCCTGTCCGTGACCGGGCAGAACCGCTATCTGGGCATGGTGTTCCTGGCCATCAACAACAGCCGCTTCTTCAATACCGACGCCAGCCCCTATTCCGGTGTCAGGCCGGAAATCATCCTCACGGATGAAAACGGCAGCCTCATCCACGGCAGTGAGACCCTCTTTGCGCAGCTCCCCGACGGCCTGAATCCCGGGGATGAGCAGGCGGACGTGACCATCCACGGCACGCGCTACTTCATCCGCATGTATTCGGTGACGGATTCGGGCAGCAGGCTGTATGTCCTCTTTGATGTGGCCCATGACCTCAACGCCCTGCGCGTGGTCAGCCTGCGCATGAATGCCTATATCCTGGTCATGCTGGTGCTGATGCTGACCTGCTTCATTGCCACCTGCTTCCCGGTGTCCTCCTCCCTGCGGGATTTGACGCGCATCATGCAGCAGATTTCCCAGGGCAACCGCAAGTCCAAGCGGCAGGCGGTGGAGCTGGCTGCCGGCCATTACAGCTGCTCGGAAATCAGCGACATTTTCCGTTTCTTCAACGACATGCTCAAGGAGATTGACCGGCAGAATCAGGTCATCATCGACAACTACACCAAGATGGTCGACCTGGAGCTGAACAACCGGCAGACGGAGATTGCTTTCCTGCGCAGTCAGATTAACCCGCACTTCCTCTATAATACCCTCACCGTCATCTGCGGCATGTCCGCCGATGGGCAGAACGATGAGGTCATCGAGGTGGCAGGCGCGCTGGCGAGCATCTTCCGCTACAGCATTCAGGGCAGCGACATGGTGTCCCTGGATGAAGAAATGACCGTGGTCGAGGCCTATTTGCGCATCCAGTCCCACCGCTTCGAGGACCGCTTCCGCATGCGCCTTGACCTGGACGAGAGCACCCTGAGCTGCCGCATCCCCAAGATGATTATCCAGCCCCTGGCGGAGAACGCCATCGTCCACGGGCTGGAGCCCAGCCTGCGGCCCGGCGAGCTGACCATCGCCACGCGCATGGAAGGGGAGCGGCTGATGATTGACATCCGGGACACGGGCGTGGGCATGTCCGCCCAGCGGCTGGCGGCCATCCGGGAGGGGCTGAGCGAATCCACCGTCCACCGCGCCAGCAATGCCCCCGACCACCTGCGCACGCTGGATGACAAGCATCACACCGGCATCGGCATCCTGAACGTGAACAGCCGCATCGTGCTGTATTACGGCAAGGAGTACGCCATCACCATCGACTCCCGGGAGGGAGAAGGCACCGATATCCATATTTGCATTCCCACCGCTGCGCCCGGTGGCTGAGAAAGGAGCAGCCATGTATTCCGCTATTATTGTTGATGATGAAAAATGGGTCATCAAGAGCCTGAAGGCCACCCTGAAGGGACTGGAGGATGTTGACTTCACCGCCGAATTCTATGACGGCCTGTCCGCCTATGCGTATCTGCGGGACAGCAGGCCCGATTTGGCCTTTGTGGATGTGCGCCTGCCCGGCATGGGCGGACTGGAGCTGCTGCGCAGGGCCAAGGAGGAGAAGCTGCCCACGCTGTTCATCGTCATCAGCGGCTACGCGGATTTCGCCTATGCCCAGTCAGCCATGCTCTACAACGCGCTGGGGTACTGCGTCAAGCCCTTCAGCCGGGAGGAATTGACGCGGGTGGTGGACAAGGCCCGGGGCATTCTGGAGCAGCGCGGCACGCCCCCGGAGAAGCCCGTCAACGCCGCGCCCACCCGCAACAAGGCTGTCAATACCATGCTGGCCTACCTGGACAAGCATTACATGGAGGATATCTCCATGCAGACGCTGGCGGAGCTGTGCCACATGAACCTGAACTACGCCGGACAGCTGTTCCGCCAGACCATGAACCAGACCCTCAACAGCTACCTGACCGAGCTGCGCATCCGCCACGCCATCGACCTGCTCACCACCACCGACCTGCCCGTGGCCCAGGTGGCAGCCATGGTGGGCTACCATGATTACTTCTACTTTGCCCGGGTGTTCAAAAAGACCACGCAAACAACACCCAGCAGCTATCGCCATGAGGAGGAGCCTGCCCAATGACCAAAGTCCTGCGCCTGCTGTGCCTGCTGCTCCTGCTGACGCTGCTGTGCTCCTGCACCGTGCAGGAACCCGTCAGGCAGACGGAGCCCCGCCTGAACATCAGCATTGGCTTCTGGAACATCGACAGGATGAACGATGTGCAGCAGGATGCCATGCGCCAGTATGTGGAGGACAGGCTGAACATCACCGTCACCCCCGTGTCGGTGGACTGGACAAACTACAAGGAATATTACCAGATGCTCAGCGCGACCGACAGCCTGCCGGACGTGTTCACCACCCTGACCATTTCCTCCAATGATGCCAACGATACCGCCTTCTATGAGAACCTCATCCAGAGCGGCCGCATTCAGCCTCTGCCGGAGGATTTGTCTGCCTACCCTAATCTGGAGCGCACCATAGCCCTGGTGGATTACACCGCCTGGAAGGACGGACGGTATTACGCCATCCCGCGCATTTCCTTTCTGGATACGATTTTGTCCAGCACGGACGCGGCCATGGTGGTGCGCCGGGACTGGATGGACAATTTGCAGCTGGATGACCCTCAAAATTTGACGGAGTTCATCGAGCTGATTGCCGCCTTTGCCCGGGATGACCCGGACGGCAACGGCATCGATGATACCATCGGCTACAATGTGAACAACCTGTCCGCACTGGGCAAGTGGGTGATGCTGGGCATTGCCCCGGACTGCAACACCTATGACTGGATTGAGCGGGAGGGCCGCTATATCCCCTCATGGTACAGCGAGGATTTCACCCGTGTGGTGGAGGCCTACCGCACCATGTACACCACCGGCGGCCTTGACCCGGATTTCTACGTCAAGAACCCGCAGGAGGTGCTGGCGGACTTTGCCGCCGGACGGCTGGGCGCGCTGGAATACAAATCCTCCCCCTCCGCCATGCAGGAGCTGGCCGAGGTGTGGTACCAGTATCAAACGACTCCCTTCGAGGAGTGCGTGGACATTCTGCCCATGTTCCCGGCCTTCGATGGCGTTGTCTACTGCAACAGCAGCCTGCCCTTCTGGTCGGAGTCCTTCATCTCCGCCCATGTGGACGCGGAAAAGCTGGACAGAATCCTGCGCCTGTATGACTACCTGCTCTCGGAGGAAGGGGTCTTTCTGGGCAAGTACGGGCTGGAAAATGTGGACTACCGCCGCCATGAGGACGGCAGCTGCACCCTGCTGGTGGAAGCGGAAACCGGGGCCGTGCGGGACGCGCTGGACAGCAAGTATCCCTCCCTGACGCTCTTTGCGGGTCTGGCCACCTGGGGCGGCTCCGACCAGGACTTCGCGCTGACGGACATCAATTTCACCCGCTACGGCGAGAGCTGCGTGCGCCTGGCCAACAGGAGCGTGGCATTGGCCCGGACAGCCACGCCGGTGGAGCGGCCGGAACGCTTCATGATTTATCCCAAGGAATCCTCCGAGCGGTTCTCCACCGCCACGGCGTTTCAGCAATTTGTCAAGGTTATCCTGGGGGAGGACGATCCCCGCGTGATGTGGCAGGGGGTCATTGACCGCATGCGCGAGGAAGGCATCGAGGACTATATCAGCAGACAGAACGAGCATTACAGGCTCAGCCTGAGCCAGACAAAAGAAGGAGAGTAAGCCCATGCATGGTATTACCCTGACATCAGCTCCCGCGGACTGGGAAATTCTTCAGCAGGAGGGCGGCTGGGCCGACACGGTGCTGGCCGGTGCATTCCAGGTACACCCGGCGGCCATCCAGGTGGGCGTGGAGAAGGTCACGCCGCTCTACCGGGTGGTGCGGGAGGACGACAACGCCGCCGTGATTCCCTGGACGCCCATGACCGCGCAGGTGAACGCGGACTTCACTGGTACCTTTGAGGAGCGCGTGCGCATCCCCGCCGGCGGCCTGTACCGCATCGAAACCAGCCTGGAAACGAAAAGCACCCTGCCCAACCTGACATGGCTGTACCGGGGCGACTGCGCACTGCATCTGGGCGTGGGCAACGTGTTCCTCATTGCGGGCCAGTCGAACTCCGCCGGGCATGCGTGGGACTATGCCATGGACCCTCCCCGGCTGGGCATTCATCTCTACCGCAACCGGGGCCGCTGGGATTTGGCCACCCATCCCATGAACGAAAGCACCGCTGCCGGTTCCCTGCCCAATGAGGAAATGGGCATTCCCGGCGTATCGCCCTACCTGTCCTTTGCCAAGAACTTCAGCGACATGTCCCACTGCCCGGTGGGGCTGGTGCAGACCGCGCTGGGCGGCTCGCCTATGGCCCGCTGGCTGCCCGGAGAGGGCGATTTGTACCAGAACATGCTGGACAAAATCCAGCAAACCCATGGCCGCTATGCCGGTGTGCTGTGGTACCAGGGCTGCTCGGACGGCGACCCGGTGAACGCGCCGCTGTACCTGCAACGCTTCACCGCCATGGTGGAGGCCCTGCGGGCCGAGCTGGGCTATGAGATTCCCTTCTTCACCTTCCAGCTCAACCGCTTTGTGGACTGCAAGGAGGATGACGCATGGGGACAGGTGCGTCAGGCGCAGCTCACCGCGGCCCAAACCCTACCGGGGGTGCACATTCTCTCCACCACCAACTGTGCCATGTCCGACGGCATCCATAACAGTGCCCACGCGCAGATGATGCTGGGCGAAAAGCTGGCGCGTCAGGCGGCGCATGTGCTGCTGCCGGGCTTCCCGCCCTTCGAGGCTCCCTCCTTTGCCAGCGCAGTCATGCAGGAGGATGGGCGGCTGTGCCTGACCTTCGACAACATGACGCTGGGTTTTGCCTGCTCCACCGGGGACGCGGCGCAGTGTGGCTTCACGCTGGAGGACGCACAGGGCGACATCCCCCTGACCGCCTTCCAGGCCGCCCGCGAAGACCGGAACCACGTCTACCTGACCCCCGCCCGCACCCCCGGCGCGGACGCAAAGCTCTCCTTCGCCTGGCAAGCCAACCCCATCCGTTTCCCCCTGGTCGACGAAATCACCTACCTTCCCCCCCTCTCCTTCTACCACCGTGCCTTAGACTGAACAGATTACACGCTCTCCAAAGGACCGCGCCAGCGTCGAAGGGGTCAAGGGGCGATGCCCCTTGTGGGGTGCAGGGGCAACGCCCCTGCGCAGGTCTGGGCGGCAGCCCAGCTTCGCAGGTTCAAGCTACACAGAAAGGATACAACGCCTATGGATTACAAGCAGCCCATTGACTGGTCGGACGTCCAGCATGAAACCCCCGAATGGTTCCGGGACGCGAAATTCGGCCTGTTCTTCCACTGGGGGCCCTATAGCGTCCCTGCCTGCATGAATGAGTGGTATTCCCGCAACATGTACTGCAAGGGCCTGGCGCAAAACCGCCATCACGAGGAAACCTACGGCAGCCTGCATGATTTCGGCTACAAGGACTTCATCCCCATGATGAAGGGCGAGGGCTTTGACCCGGAAGCCTGGGCCGAGCTGGTGGTGCGCTCCGGCGCGAAATACGCCGGGCCTGTTACCGAGCATGCCGACAATTTCTCCATGTGGGACAGTCAGGTGAACCCCGTCAACAGCATGGCCATGGGGCCGCACCGGGACGTGTTCGGTGAGTGCGCGCAGGCCCTGCGCCGACGGGGCATCAAGGTGCTGGCGACCTTCCATCACCAGTGGCTGTGGGGCTGGTTCATGTCCACGGACAATGAAGCGGATGTGTACGACCCCGCCAACGAAATGTTCTACGGCCCCGCCCTGCCGCTGGAAACCAACCGCTACATGCCCTATCGCCTGCCCGATGACCGCTTCAATGCCACCTGGCGGGACAAGGTACTGGAGGTCATTGACAAGTACAGCCCGGACGCGGTGTATTTCGACAGCCGGAGCTGCATCATCGGGGAGGACTACCGCCATCAGGTGGCCGAATACTACTACCGCCACACCGGCCCGGACGCCGGTGTCATCACCTACAAGCAGGAGGACTTCCCGCAGGGCATCGGCGTGTATGACCTGGAGCGCGGCCGCTTTGCCGAGCCCCGACCCTTCGTGTGGCAGAGCGATGACCGCCTGGAGGACAACGTAACCTGGTGCATCGTGCAGAATCCCAAGTACAAGTCCGCTACCGCCATCATCCATCAATTGTGCGACATCGTGGCCAAGAACGGCAACCTGCTGCTCAATGTCGGCCCGCAGGCGGACGGTTCCTTCCACCCGGACGCGGTGCGGGAGCTGGAGCGCGTGGGCGACTGGCTGGCCCTCAACGGCGAGGCCATCTATGGCACGCGGCCCTTCACCGTGGCCGGGGAAGGCCCCAGCGTGGGCGGGGACTTCCAGTATGATATCGACAAGCTGAATGACCAGCTGCGCAACGGCGGCGAGGCCCACATGGAGGATACCGACCTGGGGACGCAGGACTTCCGCTTCACCACGCGGGAAGGGCATCTGTATGCCATTGCCATGGGCTGGCCGCAGGATGGCGCGTGGCGCATGACCACGCTGCGCAAGGGTGGCGAACGGGGCGATGTGACCTCGGTGGAGCTGCTGGGCGCAGGCCCGCTGAGCTTCCGGCAGACGGCAGACGCGCTGGAGGTGGATGTACCTGAGGGCAAGCCCTGCGAGCATGCGTGGGTGCTGAAAATCGACTGATTCGCACACCCCCAAGGGAACGCGCCAGCGGAAAGGGGTCAAGGGGCGATGCCCCTTGTGGGG
>JBJEUL010000203.1:0-3006 GCA_051883835.1 Aristaeellaceae bacterium | reverse complement strand
CGATGCTGCTGAGCCTGTGCAGCTTCGCCCTGGCGGACGACGTGGTGGAGCTGGAGCTGGTGTTCCACAAGCCCGAGGCCAGCGCCATCAGCGGCCTGCAGGCCGTCATCGACGCCTTCAATGCCCAGAACCCCGGCATCCGCGTGGTGCTCAACCAGATCCCCGACACCGAGACCGTCATGCAGACCCGCGCCCAGACCAACGAGATGCCCGACATGTTCAGCTGCGCCACCAGCACCATGTATGAAATCATGTTCGCTGACGGCATGATCCTGGACCTGACCGGCCAGCCCTTCCTGAGCAACGTGCAGGAGTCCACCCTGGCGCTGGCCGCCTACGAGGGCCGCAACTGGCGCCTGCCCTACTCCCTGAGCTACTACGGCCTGTATGTCCGCACGGACATCTTCGAGGAGCAGGGCCTTGCCTATCCCACCACCTGGGATGAGCTGATGGACGTGTGCGCGAAGCTGAAGGACGCCGGCATCACCCCCTTCGCCCTGCCGGACAAGACCTTCGTCTACCAGCGGATGGAGCGCATGATGAGCTACATGTCCGAGGATGACACCGAGTTCATGCAGATCGCCGCGGGCGAGCTGGCCGCGCAGGACTCCGTGGTGCTCAAGGCCTACGCCGAGGCTTCCCTGCAGCTGGCGGAGAACATGACCGTGGAGTCCCTGGGCGCCGAGTACACCGAGAGCTACCAGCAGCTGCTGGCGGGCCAGGCGGCCATGACCATCAACGGCCAGTGGTCCCTGACCACCCTGAAGGACTATGACCCCGACGTGAAGATCGCCCTGATCCCCCTGCCCAATCCCCTGGGCGAGAGCAAGGTGGTCATCAGCATCGACACCAGCTTCTGCATCTCCTCCTCCACCAAGCACCCCGACGAGTGCCTGAAGTTCCTGGACTTCCTCTCCCAGCCCGAGAACGCCCAGACCTACACCGACATCGAGGGCAGCCCCAATGTGGTCAACGGTGTTGTGCTGAACGTGCCTGAGCTGTCCTACATCAACGACGTGGTGGCGGGCGGCCAGGTCTGCATCAGCCAGAACGCCATCTGGCCCAGCGGCTTCCGCAAGGCTCTGGGCAGCGTGGCCACCGACCTGATCATCGACGGCGACCTGGACGCCTTCTATGAGGCGGCTGCCGAGGTCATCGACGAGTACTACAACAACTGATCCGTATCCATCGGGCGGGGCTGCGTTGCGAAGGTGACCGGCCCCGCTCTTTTTTCAGGGCGTATCCGCGCCCCATGACCCATCAGAAAGGCGGATGGACCTGATGATTGCCACAGCCCCGAAACGGCATCACTCCGGCCTGCGCAGGGAGCAGACGCTGACCTACATGGCGTTCATCCTGCCAGGCTTTGCCATTTATTGCGTTTTCCTGATCTTTCCCATCCTGCTGGGCATCTACTACAGCCTGATGGACTGGAACGGCATCAGCCCCCACTACGACTTTGTGGGGCTGAAGAACTACCAGTCCCTGCTCACGGACAAGAAGTTCCGCGCGGCGCTCACCTTCAACCTGCGCTACACGGTGATGCTGGTCATCGGCATCGTGGTGATCAGCGTGATCCTGGCGCTGCTGCTCAACCGGCAGTTCAGGGGCCGGGGCTTCTTCCGCACGCTGTACTTCCTGCCGGCGGTTTTGAGCATGCTCACCGTCAGCCTGGTGTTCAAGCAGATTTTCTTCTACGTGCTGCCCGCCG
This sequence comes from Aristaeellaceae bacterium, assembly GCA_051883835.1. GTDB lineage: Bacteria > Bacillota > Clostridia > Christensenellales > Aristaeellaceae > UBA11524. The sequence goes on along the minus strand of JBJEUL010000203.1, from coordinate 1,295 downwards.
TGGGCAAGGCCCTGGGCATTGCCGCCCTGTCCACCAACATCCTGGCCAGCAAGCAGCTGGCCATCTACGGGCTTTTGTTCGTCCACCTGTGGCAGGGCGTGGCGCTGCCCACGCTCCTGTTCCTGGCAGGACTTCAAACCATCCCCAGCGAACTGTACGAGGCGGCGGCCATCGACGGGGCCAACGCCTGGCAGCAGTTCAAGTCCATCACCGTGGCCTACCTGATCCCCACCCTGAGCGTGGTGCTGGTGCTGGTGGTCAAGCAGGGCCTGATGGTCTTCGACTACGTCAAGTCCATGACCGGCGGCGGCCCGGGCACCGTGACCCAGAGCATCGCCCTGCTGATCTACACCAACGGCTTTGAGCGCAACAAGTACAGCTACTCCATCGCCCAGGCCATCGCCACGGGCCTGCTCATCGCCGCCATTTCCTTCGTGCAGATTCAGCTGTCCAACAGAAAGAAGGTGGAGTGAGTGCGCCTGAGCAAACGCAGCCGTATCTTCACCTACCTGATCCTCTCCCTGGGGGCGCTGCTGATTCTCTTCCCCATCTACATCACCCTGGCCACCACCTTCAAGACCGCCTCGGAGAGCAGCGTCAGCTTCTTCACCCTGCCCAAGTCCCTGTACCTGGGCAACTACCTCTCCGTCCTCCAGGATCAGAAGCTCTACTACGCCTACGGCAACACCCTCCTGATCACCGCCGTGTCGCTGGTGGGCGAGCTGATTCTCCTGCCCCCCATGGGCTATGCGCTGTCCCGGTCCATGGGCCGCAGCAAGGTGTTCCGGGGGCTGTACTTCTTCTTCCTGATGGGCATCTTCCTGCCCTGGCAGGTGCGCATGATGCCCGTGGTCAAGCTGATGAGCTGGCTGAACCTGCTTCATCCCCTGGGGATCACGCTGCTGTACATGGCCCACGCCACCTGCGAGAGCATGTTCCTCTACGTGGGCTACCTGGCCACCGTCTCCACCACCATTGAGGAAGCCGCCTACATCGACGGCGCGTCCACCTTCCAGATCTACAGCCGGGTCATTCTCCCGCTGATGACGCCCATCCTTTCCACCGTGGTCATTCGCGAGGGCCTGGCCATCTGGAACGACTTCCAGCTGCCGCTGATCACACTGAACCGCTCCTCCAAGCTGTGGACGCTGACCATCTACCTGAACAATTTCTCTTCCGAGTACAGCGTTGACTACAACTCGGCCTTCGCCTGCCTGGTGCTGACGTGCCTGCCCATCGTCATCCTGTACATCATCATGCAAAAGCAGATCATGGGAGGTCTGACCAGTGGCGCC
>JBJEUL010000202.1:0-3020 GCA_051883835.1 Aristaeellaceae bacterium | reverse complement strand
CCCACAAGGGGCATCGCCCCTTGACCCCTTCGACGCTGGCGCGTTCCCTTGGGGGTGTCGTATGGTGTCATTTTGGGGCTTGACATGAGGGTTGGTTTGTTGTACTATTCTTGGATACAAAGTGCAAACAATGGACAATTTGCGCTTTGGCCTGTCCCTCCCCCACCGAACCCGATGCAAAGGAGCTGTTACCATGAGCACCCTGTCCTTCCAGCCCATGATGGAAAGCCGGCCTATCCGCGAAATCGCCTACGAGGTTCTCAAGCACGCCATCATCACCGGTGATATCCCCGCAGGTGAGCGCATCGTAGAGACCGACTACGCCGAGCGGCTTCACATCAGCCGTACCCCCCTGCGCGAGGCCCTGCGCAAGCTGGAGCGGGATGGTCTGGTGGAGTATGTGCTGCGCCGGGGCGTGGTGGTGCGCGCCTTCACCATCGCCGATGTGGAGGAAATCTATACCATCCGCAATGCCCTGGAGATGCTGACCCTGCCCGCCATCATTCAAAACGCCACCGCCGCCGACATTGCCGACCTGCGCAGCCGTCTCAATGAAATGGACAGGCTGATGACCGAGCGCAACTATGACGAGCTGTCCCCCATCACCCGCGGCTTCCACCGCCAGCTGACCAGCCTGTGCGGACAGCACCGCATCCTGCGGGTCATCGAGGGGCAGGACGAGTTCATCACCCGCTTCTCCGCCATGGCCATCCGGCAGGAGGACCGTCTGGCGCAGGCCCATGAGGAGCATTACAAGCTGGTGGAATATGTGGAGCGCAAGGATTTGGAGCATTTCCAGAAGCTGATGAACCGTCACATCGAGCGCAGCAAGGAATGCTGCCTGGAGGCACTGGCAGCCCAGCGCGCCCGGCAGAATCTGTAAGAGGTACTCGGAACATGAAGTGCAATTATCACACCCATACCACCCGCTGCTTCCATGCCAGGGGGCTGGATGAGGACTATGTGCAGGCCGCCATGGACGCGGGCTTTGACCTGCTGGGCTTTGCCGACCATGCGCCCTGGCCCTTTGCCAATGGCTTCGTCAGCGGCATCCGCATGGGGATGGCGGAGCTGCCGGGATATATCGCGTCCGTGAAATCCCTGCAAGCCCAATACGCTGACCGCCTGCCCATTCTGCTGGGGCTGGAGAGCGAGTATTTCCCCCGCTACCACGACCACCTGCTGCGCATGCGGGACATGGGCATCACCTATTATGTCCTGGGGCAGCATTACGCCGACAGCGAGGAGGATACCCCCTACACCGGCATCGAATGCGAAACGGATGAAGGCGTGCTGCGCTACGCAGAGGCCACGGTGAAGGCTATCCGCACGGGGCTTTTCCTGTATGTGGCGCATCCTGACCTGTTCATGCGGCACAGGACGGCGGAGCAGTTCAACCGCGCCTGCGAAACCGCATCGGACATGATTTGTCAGGCTGCAAAGGAGCAGGGCATGCCCATCGAGTACAACCTGCTGGGCCTGCGTTCTATGCTGGACGGCAACGGGCGGGGCTATCCGTCCGCGCCCTTCTGGCAATACGCCCGCAAGTATGACAACGATGTTATCATTGGCGTGGATGCGCACGACCCTGCGCAGCTGCGGGATACGGAGCTGTGGCAGACCGCCGTCGGGCAGGTGAAGGCCCTGGGCTATCATCTGCTGGATTCGCTGGTCATCCCGGAATAATCAAGCATACATCATGATGATGGAGGAATGACACATGGACTGGACATGGGATCTTTCGTACCTGTACAAGAGCTTTGAGGATGAAGCGTTCCTGACGGACGTGGCTGCTGTGCCGGGCAAGGTGGAGGCCCTGCGTGCCCTGCTGTCCGCCGATATGGACGAGCTGACCCGTCTGGAAAAGCTGGTGGACGGTCAGGAGGAGCTCAGCGCACTGCTGGAGCGGCTGTTCCTGTTCACGAATCTGACGCTGGCTGTGGATGCCGGCAATGCCGTTGCCGCCCAGTACGAGGACAAGCTGAACGTGCTGATGAACGATGTGATGCTCTTCGGCTCCGCCTTCAACCGCTATGTAGGCGGCCTGAGCAATCTGGACGCGCTGATTGCGTCCTCCGAGAAGCTGCAAAGCGTGGCCTTTGCCCTGCGGGAGGATGCCAAGGCAGCGGCGCACACCATCCCCGAGGCCATTGAGCCGTGGATGCTGCAGATGCAGCTCTCCGGCGGCAACGCCTTCTCCCAGCTGCGTGACCGGCTGGACTCCACCCACACGGTGGAATTCCGGGGCGAGACCCTGCCCCTGTCCGCCATCCGCGGCAAGGCCTACGATCCCGACCCCGACGTGCGCAGGGAGGCCTACGAGACGGAGATCGCCGGGTACAAGAAGATTGAGCTGCCCATGTCCTACTGCCTGAACAGCATCAAGATGGAAGCCCGCACCCTGGCCAAGGCCAAGGGCTACGAGTCCGTGCTGGACATGACCCTGCAGGAGTGCCGCATGGATCGCCAGACGCTGGAAGCCATGTGGACGGCCATTGGCGAGTATCTGCCCCACTTCCGCCGTTACCTGCGGGCCAAGGCGGCGTATCTGGGCCATGAGGACGGCCTGCCCTTCTATGACCTGTTCGCGCCTGTGGGCAAGAGCACCCGCACCTTTACGGTGGAGGAAGCCCGGAGCAAGCTCATGGAGGAGCTGGGCAAGTTCACCCCCCGGATGGCGGAGTTCATCGACAACGCCTTTGAGCAGCGGTGGATTGACATGTTCCCCCATGCCGGCAAGAGCGGCGGCGCGTTCTGCGCGGGTGCCCATGCCTATGACCGCAGCCTGGTGATGACCAACTTCCAGGGCAGCTTCTCCGATGTGAGCACGCTGGCCCATGAGCTGGGTCACGCCTGGCACAACCGCTGCATGGCGGGTCTGCCCAGCATGATGACCGATGCGCCCATGCCGCTGGCGGAGACCGCGTCCATCTTCAACGAGACCATGCTGGCCCATCAGGTGCTCAAGACGGCGACCCCCGAGGAGAAGGTCACCCTGCTGGAGAGCAGGCTGATGGAAG
>JBJEUL010000201.1:0-13460 GCA_051883835.1 Aristaeellaceae bacterium | reverse complement strand
ACGCAGGACTTGAACTGCGCGGCATACTCGGCAGGCTCCAGGGCAGTCGCACCCACAGCCGCCAGCTCTTCATCGTTCAGGTTGTCCTTGAGCCAATCCCATGCAGCCAGCTCCAGCGCGGTACCGGCCACCAGCAGCTCCACCGTCGTCACCTGCATGCGGGTGGAACCGGCCACGGCCATGTTGCCCACATACAGCGGCAGGAAGGTGATGTTGTCATAGGAGAACACGCGGCGGGCGCGCTCCAGATGCTCGCAGAGAATCTCCTTGGGATTGCAGTAGAGGTAATAGGTCGCAATGCCCATGTCCGCGCCCTTGCATGCAGAGCCGATGGTGGAGGAGGACAGGGAGCATTCCGCCAGCACAATCAGCACATCCCCCGGCACCGCGCCGGAGTCCACCGTCTGCTGGGCACCGAAGGTCTGATAGTCCTCAAAGTTTTCCACCGAGCGCACACAGGCACGGTCGCCGCCGGTCATGAAGCTGTTGGAGCATTCGGCCATAGCGACCCATTCCCTGGCGCGCAGGGGGAGCTTCGTCACCATGTCCGTCCAGAACAGCCGCCAGGTGGAATCCAGCTGCAAGGCCATGCGCCCGGAAGCACCCACGGAAGAAAAGTGGAAGCGGCGGTGTTCATCCATGCAGCGGCGGATGTCGGCCACCAGCTGCTTGAAGGCATCGCTCTCAAAGCACCGGGCAGACACCTCGGGAATCCGGCAGTCGGCATCCAGAATCATCCTGACACCATCGGCGGTGTTCTTCTTGATGCGCCCGGAAAGCCCCCGGGTCAGCGGGTTGGACTGCTCGGTGGGAATCGCACCCAGATGGAACTGCTTCTCATGGTCGATAAAATCCCGTGCAGCCTGCTTGTAGTCCTGCATATACATACCTTCCTTTCTATGTGTCGCGTGATGCGCTGGCGTTCATGTGACTGCCTATATTGTATTTGACAATGCCACAATTTGCAAGTACAATAAGGATATGAAGATGCAAAAAGTGTTGGATGCCCTGCTTGCACAGGGGCTCCAGGAAGGCTGCTATCCCGGCGCGGCTGCGGCGTGCGGATGCGGAAGCACGGTTTTTGCCATTTCCTGCACAGGAAAAATTTCAGAAAACGGCTCCGCTGTGAATGACAACACCCGTTATGACATGGCCTCGCTGACCAAGATTATTGCGCCCACCATGCTGGCCCTTCGCGCGCTGGAGGACGGCGAGCTGACGCTGTGGGACAGGCTGGACCGTTTTTTTCCGGATTGCCCGGAGGACAAGCGGAGCATCACCATCCGCCATTTGATGACGCATACGGCAGGCTTTGTCCCGGCCTTCTGGCTCAGCGAGGAAGCCGCGTCCCCGGAGGATGCCCTGCGCGCCCTGCTGGCGCATCCGCTGGCAACGCCCATCGGGGAGGGTGTGCATTACAGCTGCATGGGCTATATCACGCTGGGCAAGGTGCTGGAGACCGTGTATGGTCAGCCCCTTGACCAGCTGGCCCATGAAAGGGTCTTTGTCCCGCTGGGCATGGCCCATACCGGCTACTGCCCGCAGGACAGGGACAACATCGCCGCCACCGAGGTGGATGGGGAAACCGGCGTGGCCTGGCAGGGCATCGTCCATGATGAAAACGCCCGCTTCCTGCGGGGCGTATCGGCCAATGCGGGCGTGTTCTCCGACATTCATGACATGATTCGCCTGGCACAGATGCTGGCCCTGGGCGGCAACGGCTACCTGTCCCGGGGCATGGTGAACAAAGCCATTGCCTTTCAGGCGGGCGACGCGGAGGTTCACCGGGGGCTTGGCTTCCATCTGGCCGGTACGCCGGAAAACTTCATGGGCGACCTCTTCCCGGCGGAATCCTTCGGGCATACCGGCTTTACCGGCACCTCGATGGCCATTGACCCGCATACGGGCTTTTTCGTGATTCTGCTGTCCAACCGCGTGCATCCCACCCGGAACAATGACCGGCTGTTCCGCTTCCGCCGCAGGCTGCACAATGTCCTGTATGCGGCCTTCACCCAAGAAGGCTGAACAGCGATATTTTGGGAGAACCGTGTCAAATTGTACAAAAACGCTTGACAAATACAACCAGAATGCTCTATGATGATTTATAACATAATTCAATGATGAATCGTGCATATATAGATTCAATCTTCTTGAAGGAGGCCATGCCATGCATGAAATGGACAGGGTTCCAGCAATCCCCAAGAAGAAGAAAAAGCTGACGCTGGATGACATTCAGCTCTTCCTTCTTTCGCTCCCCACGACCATCTGGTATATCATGTTCTGTTATCTGCCCATGTTCGGTATCCTTATCGCGTTCAAGAAATACAAGGTGGCCCCCGGCAAGGGCTTTCTCTGGTCGCTGGTGTACAACAGCAAGTGGTGCGGACTGGACAACTTCCAGTTCCTGTTCTCCTCCAACGCCAAGACCACCATCGCCATGTTCCGCAACACGGTGTGCTACAACATCGTGTTCATCGTCCTGGGCATTGTGATTCCGGTCTTTCTGGCGATTGTGATTTCCCACCTGTATTCCAAGCGGCTGGCCAAGCTCTGCCAGACGCTGATTTTCCTGCCGCACTTCCTGTCCTGGGTTATCGTGGGCTATTTCGTGTATGCGTTCCTGGCCACCAAGGAAGGTCTGGTCAACAACATACTCATTGGTCTGGGGCTTGACCCGGTCAAGTGGTATCAAAAAGAAGCATTGCCCTACTGGCCCTTCTTCCTGGTATTCCTGAATGTGTGGAAGACCGTGGGCTACAACATGATTGTTTACATGGCTTCCATCAACGGCATTGACGGTTCCCTCTACGAGGCTGCCGTGATTGACGGCGCAACCAAGCATCAGCAGACCCGCTACATCACCATTCCCCTGCTCAAGCCGGTCATTATCATCATGTTCATTATGGCGGTGGGTCGCATTTTCAATTCCGACTTTGGTCTGTTTTATCGGACGACGCGCAATTCCTCCGCGCTGTACGATGCTTTCGTCACGCTGGACGTGTACGTTTACAATTCGCTGTTCAACTCCAAGATACCGACCTATGGCTACGCTTCTGCGGCTGGCTTCATGCAGTCCGTGTTCGGCTGCATCACGCTGGTGGCGGCCAATGCCATTGTGAGTCACTTCGATAAAGAGAGCGCATTCTTCTGAGAAAGGAGGAAATACGATGGCCAAAATATTCGGCAGAAAAAAGCAGGAGGAAGCCTACAACGAGCTGGATGCCAAGAAGAACGCCTCCAACGTTTCCGATGGCATGCTCCGCTTCAATCGCGTGACCCCCATCTCCAATGTGCTGTACTCCGCGCTGTTCATCTTCATTGCGGCACTGTGCGTGCTGCCGGTGCTGTTCGTCATCATCATTTCCTTCACCTCGGAGCAGTCCATCGGCATGTACGGCTACAGCTTTTTCCCCAAAGAGCTTTCCGTGTCATCCTATCAGTATGTGTGGAACATGCGGGACATCGTGGGCCGTTCCTTCCTCAACTCCATCGGCATCACGGTGGTGGGCACGGTGCTGGGCGTCATCCTGACGGCGACCATGGGCTACACGCTCTCGCGCAAGAACTATCGCTTCCGCAACTTCTTCACCTGGTTTATTTTCATTCCGATGCTCTTTCGCGGCGGCACGCTGGCGTCCTATGTGGTCAACACGCAGGTCATGAACCTGAAGGATACCTATTGGGCCCTGATTCTGCCCATCTGCTGTTCAACCTTCAATATCATCATCATGCGCACGTTCTTCACCACGACTGTGCCGGATGAGATGATTGAGTCGGGCAAGATTGACGGCGCAAGCCAGCTGCGCATTTTCGTGCAGCTCGTGCTGCCCATCTGTCTGCCTGCGGTGGCGACCATCGCGCTGTTCCTGACCTTCGCGTACTGGAACGAATGGTATTACGCCAGCATTTACCTGTCCTCCAACCGCTCCGACCTGTTTCCGCTGCAGTACGTGCTGGTCAGCATTGAGCAGAAGATTCAGTGGCTCATCAACAACGCCAACAACGTGGGCGCGGATGCGCAGGATGTGCCCAGCGAGACCATGCGCATGGCCATCGTGGTCATTGCGGTGGTGCCGATTATGTTCTCCTATCCCTTCTTCCAGAAGTACTACATTTCCGGCCTGACCGTTGGCGCGGTCAAGGGCTGACCATCCATGGCAAAAACGGAGCAGGGCCCCGCAAGGGACTGTCCGTTTGCAAATAACAAATAGGAGGTACCCCTATGAAGAAACTGCTTGCTCTTGTGCTGGCACTGGCGATGCTCATGTCCATGGGCATGGTGTCCGCGTCTGCCGACGAACCGGTGAAGCTGGTTTGGTGGCTGTTCACGACCGGTGACGCGCCCATCGACTGGCCCGAGGTGGAGGCAAAGCTGAACGAGATCTCCCGTGAGAAGATCGGCGTTGAGTGCGAATTCAAGTACATGACCAGCGACCAGATCAACCTGGCCACCCAGTCTGGTGAGTACTTCGACATCGCCTTCACCTGCAGCTGGTACAACGACTTCGCCACCAACGTGGCCAACGGCATGTTCCTGGACATCTCCGACCTGCTGGAGCAGTACGCGCAGGAAGCCGTTGCCCTGACCCCCGACAACATCTGGGGCGGCGTGACGCAGGGCGAAGCCATCTACGCCTTCCCGCACGTCAAGGACTACGGCAAGGAAATCTTCTGGATTCTTGACACGTCCTTCTTTGTTGACGAGCTGGGCCTGGACCCCACCACCTATGAAGCGCAGCACATCGGCTTCGAGGAAATGGGCGAATACATGGCCAAGTACGTCGAGCTGCATCCCGGTGAGGTGCCGCTGAAGGTCTCCAAGGCCGGCGTGACCTCCTGGATGAACTGCCTGTCTGACTGGGTGTCCATGGAATACTTCATCGGTCTGGACTGGGCCGCGAAGGGCACCGAGGATGAGCTGACCGTGAAGTCCGCGCTGGACATTCCCGCCTTCATCCAGCGCATCGAGACCCTGCACGACTGGTACACCAAGGGCTACATCAATGCTGACGCTGCCGTGACCGAGTCCATGCCGCGCTCCATCGCCGGTGTTGTGCAGTCCGGTCAGGGCTGGTTCGGTGCCGAGACCATCTGGGCCAACGCCAAGCAGAAGGCCTGCTTCATCTCCCGCTATGACGGCCCCACCCTGGATACCGATGGCCTGATTGGTTCCTGCACCGCCATCTCCTCCTATTCCGAGCATCCCGTTGAGGCCATGAAGCTCATCAACCTGATGAACTCTGATGCCGAATACCGCACCCTCGCCCGTTACGGCATCGAAGGCAAGCACTACGAAGTCGTGTCCGAGGGCATCGTAAAGCGTACCGACCTGGGCAACACCAACATGAGCCTGAATGCCTATGCGCAGGGCTCCTACGCGCTGGGCCCGGTGGAAGCTTCCGCCTTCGAGTCTGTGCCCGCCAATCCCCACCAGTGGACGGAGCTGGTCGAGCGTTACTCTGCTGAGGCCGTCACCTCCTCCGCGCTGGGCTTCATGTTCAACGTTGAGCCGGTTGCCGACCAGTGCCTGGCCATGAAGAACATCTGGGAGCAGTACATCTACGAGATGCAGACCGGCACCTCCGATCCTGCCGAGGTTGTTCCGCAGCTGAAGGCCGAGCTGGAAGCCGTTGGTCTGAACGAGGTTCTGGCCGAGGCGCAGAGCCAGCTGGACGCTTACATGGCTTCCAAGTAAGAAACAGACACCATGAATCCCTGCGGGGCTGCTGCTGAAAGGCAGCAGCCCCCTTTTCGGCACAGCACCGTCCCATCGAATGGACGGACAAGCCACGAATGGAGGAGAACACAGGATGAATTACCGCCTTGCTGAAATGCAGGACATGGACAGAATCATCGATTTTGCGAACATGGTCTTTTCCATGGTGCGCGTTCCGCACAGCTTTGAGGAACTGCTGCCCAAGGTATACACTGCGCCGCATCAGCAGGCGGACATTCACCTGCTGGCCGAGGAGGATGGGAAGCTGTACGGTTGCCTGGGCATGCTGGTCTATCCGCTGCGCGTGGCGGGAGAAACGTTGCGCGTGGGCTATCTGGGCACCATGGCGGTGCATCCGCGTGCACGCGGTCAAGGCATCATGGCGGCGTTGGTGGACGGGCAAGTGGCGCGCGGCAAGGCCATGGGCCTGGACATGCTGCTGCTGGGCGGTCAGCGTCAGCGGTATGGCTACCATGGCTTTGAAAGCTGCGGCACGGCCATTGCCTATACCATCAGCATGGCGAACGTGCGTCATGCCATGGCGCAAGCCGATGCACAGGGCCTGTGCTTCACGCCGATGCAGCCGGAGGACGTGCCCTTTGCCTATGCCCTCTACGATGGGCAGTGCGTAGCCGGGGCACGCACGGCGGATAACTTCCTCGCCGTGACGATGAGCTACCGTGAAAGGCCGTACATCGTGACCCGGCGGGGCGAACCGTTGGGGTACATCGTCACCACACAGGACGGGCAGCGCATCAGCGAAATCGTGATGCAGGACAGCGCGTCCATCCTCCCGGCCATCAAGGGCTACATGCTGGACAGCGGGCTGAAAACCCTGCAAGTGGATGCCCCGCCGCATGACGCTGCGCTCAACAGCCTGCTTGCGCCGCTGTGCGAGGGCTTCTCCTTCTCCCCTGCCGTCATGCTGCGCATGCTGAAGCCCGAGCGGGTGATTGGTGCGTACATGCAGCTGAAGTCGAGGGGGCAGACGCTGGAGGACGGACATCTTGTGCTGGGCTGCGGTGAAGCTGGTACTGTGGAGATGACGGTCAGGGACGGAAGCATTTCGGTGCTGCCAACGTGCCAGCAACCGGAGCTGGCACTGTCCGGCCAGCAGGCTGCCATGCTGCTCTTTGGCTGCAATCGTTTTGCCGTCCCGCAGGCCATCAGGGACAGGGCACCCGCCAGCTGGTTCCCGCTGCCGCTGCACATTCCGAAGCCGGACAGCTTTTGAGTGCGTCCGGCTTGCTGCGCCACGCTGCTGCGTCTCCCCGCCCTGTACAAGAATAGGATGATTGAAATGACCGAAACCTCTGTCCCCCTCCGGCCGAAAAACGGCATTGCCTATTACCATCTGCCTGGCCTGTTCGCGTTCTATGAGCTGTACCGCGTGTTTCTGCCGCTGATGCACACGCACCGGGAATACTTCTACGACTGGTGCGAGATTGGCTCCGTCTACGATGCCCCCGCAGACTGCATCTGGGGCGGTGGCCGCATCGGCGCGGAAGCCTGCGACCCCAAAGCAGCCCTTACGCTGACACAGGCCTATGGCATCTCCGCCCGGCTGACCTTCAGCAATTCCCTTCTGCGGGAGGAGCATCTCTCCGACAGGAAATGCAACGCGCTCTGTCGGCTGTTTGAAACCAGCGCAGGGCCGCAAAACGGCGTCATCCTTCACTCGGAGCTATTGCTGGACTACATGCAGCGAACGTATCCGGGGCTGTATCGGGTATCCTCCACCACCAAGGTGCTGACGGACTTCCAGCAGCTCCGGCAGGAAATCAGGCGCGAGGAGTTCCGCTATGTGGTGCCGGATTTCCGCCTGAACAAGGCATTCAGCCGCCTGAACACGCTGTCCGGGCCGGAAAAGGACAAGGTGGAATTCCTGTGCAACGAGTGCTGCTGGTTCGCCTGCAAGGACAGAAAGCAGTGCTATGAAGCGGTCAGCCGCAAGGTGCTGGGCGAAAGCGGCCCGGAGCATCGCTGTGCCGCACCGGATGCCAGCGGCGGCTATCGTTTCTCCAAGGCCATGGAGAATCCCGGCTTCATCGGCATTCAGGATATTGTGAACACTTACCTGCCCATGGGCTTCTCCCAGTTCAAGATTGAGGGCCGGGGCCTTGGCAGTGCGCTGATGCTGGAATTCCTGCTCTATTACATGACGAAGCCCGAATGTCAGTTGAAGGTCAGGGAAGCGATTTATCTGGACAATACGCTGGATTTATTTTGATTGTTTGTCCTTCCTATCATCGCACACAGGGCTCCATCATCGCAAGGCGGTATCGCGCCATGGGCAGCGAAAGGAAGTGCTGGCAACCGCTTGACCGCATGACGGCACTGTGGTAAAGTAAAGGAAAGCCCGCATCGACAATTTCACAACAGCAGGAGGTTCCGCCTATGCCCTGTATTGACCGGCTCCCGGCGATTCCGCTCATCGCCTCCGACCCTTACCTGTCCATCTGGATGCCCGCCGACACCATGACGCAGACTGACAGCTGCCACTGGAGCGGCCCGCGCAAGCCCATCTGCGGTGAAATCACCGTGGACGGCGATGCCTTCCGTTTTCTGGGCGTGACAGCGGCGAAGGAAGCCACGCTCGTTTCCCTGTCCGTGACCCCCACGGCGACCATCTTTGTCAGCGAAGCCGGGCCGGTTCGGCTGGAAACCAGCTTCATCACGCCTGCCCTGCCCGATGACCTCGACCTGATGAGCATGCCCGTGACGCTGGTACGCTTCGCCCTGTCTGCCACGGATGGACAGGCGCATGCCGTGAAGCTGAGTCTGCACCTGTCCGACCGGCTGTGCTATGACGGGGAAATCCGTCCTGCCATGTTCTCCGAGGACATCAAACTGGACGGTCATGCAGCCGCTTTGTGCGGTCAGCGCGTGCAAAAGCCGCTGAGCCACTCCGGCGACCATATCACCATTGACTGGGGCTACCTGTACCTGACGGGCGAGGGCTGCGTCACGCCCGTGGGCGATGGGCTGAGCATGGTGTGGGAAGGCCCGGCGGAGGGCTGCATGCGGGCGGTGATTGCCTATGATGACATTGCTTCCATCAATTATTTCGGGGATTTGTGCAAGGCCTGGTACCGCCGGAACGGTGCGCAGATAACGGATGCCATCCATCGCGCCATGAGCGACTTTGACGGCATTGTTCAGCGTTGCTTTGCGCTGGATGCCCAGGTGCTGGCCGATGCCCGGCAAGCCGGTGGTGAAGCCTATGCCCGGGTGGTCAGTGCGTCCTGGCGGCAGACCCTTGCCGCGCACAAGCTCATCGCCACCCCCGAGGGCGAAATGGCCCTGCTGTCCAAGGAGAATGACTCCAACGGCTGCATCGGCACGGTGGATGTGAGCTATCCCTCCATCCCCATGTTCCTGCGCTACAATCCTGAGCTGGTCAACGCGCTGTGCCGCCCGGTGCTGGCCTTTGCCGGCATGCCTGTGTGGCAGGAGGATTTCGCGCCCCATGATGTGGGCCGCTATCCCAACGCGACCGGGCAGGTTTATGCGGCTCTGGCACGCCGCAGTGTGCGCAACGGCGAGACCCATCCCCCGTACTACCTCTATCCCGCCGGAACGGAAGTGTACGACCCCCGCTACCAGATGCCCGTGGAGGAGTCCGGCAACATGCTCATCATGCTGGCGGCGGCGGTGCATTTCGGTGCGGACAGGACACTGGCGGAGCGCAGCCGTCCCCTGCTGGACCAGTGGGTGCAGTATCTGGTGCGCTATGGCGAGGACCCCGGCGAACAGCTCTGCACGGACGATTTTGCCGGACATCTGGCTCACAATGTGAATCTGGCTGCCAAGGCCATGGTGGGCGTAGCCTGCTACGGACGGCTCACGGGCGATGTCACATGGGAGGACAAGGCCCGGGCCATGGCGGCGCGCTTTGCTGAAAAGACCGGCATGAACGGCAATACCCCGCTGACCCTGGACGGTCAGGGCTGGAGCATGAAGTACAACCTGCTCTGGGACAAGGTGCTGAACCTGGGTCTGCTGCCCGAGAGCTTCTACGAGGCGGAAACCCGCAGCTATCTGCCGCGCGTGAACCGCTACGGCCTGCCCCTGGATTCCCGTGCCGACTACACCAAGTCCGACTGGATTTGCTGGACGGCGGCTCTTTCGGAGGACAAGGCAGTGCGTGAAGCCCTGCTTGCGCCCATTGCGCGGATGCTGGAAGAAACCACCTCCCGCGTGCCTTTCTCCGACTGGTACGATACCAAAACCGGGCGGTATCAGGCATTCATTGCCCGCAGTGTGCAGGGCGGCGTGTTCGCGCCCATGCTGCGGCTGTAAGACTGCTGCTGTACGCATCTGGCCTGTTTTCGCAGCCCCGCTTCGTCTTGCAACGGAGCGGGGCTGTTCAGGTTGGCCAAAAAGTGGTATGCCCGGTTTGTGGATTCGCCTTCCCCGTTAGGGAAGATGGCTGAGCGCAGCGAGGTCGGATGAGGTCGTTCCTGTTGCAGTCCTCGGAACCTGCCGTTTCCAACGCGGACGAACTGCGTCGTCTGCTTGGAAACTCACGCTTTTTCCTTTCCTTTTTAGTTATTTGAACGTGTTGCGCTGGGCTGCCGCCCAGACCTGCGCAGGGGTTTCACCCCTGCACCCCACAAGGGGCATCGCCCCTTGACCCCTTCGACGCTGGCGCGATTCCTTGGAGGTTTTGTGACAGGCTGCACAGCCCGTGATGGCCCCATGCTGTGCACAATTTCGTCCCTTGCATGGAAATTCCGGCAGGAATCCTACAAAAAATGTATAAATAGTATATATGAAGTGATCCGATGCAAGCCCCTATCAACATCATTGGGAGGAACAACCATGTCCGAGAGAAAGAAAATCGCCTTTATCGGTTCCGAATGTCATCCCTTTGTCAAGACAGGCGGTCTGGGCGACGTGATGTACGCGCTGCCCCGCTCCCTGGTGCAGATGGATTGTGATGTGCGCGTCATCCTGCCCCGCTATGCGTGCATCCCGCAAAAATACCAGCAGCAGATGGTCTGGCGCGGCTCCTTCCCCATGGATTTGGGGGATACCGGACGTGCCTTCCACGTTGGCGTACTGGAGTACGAGCAGGATGGCGTCCTCTATACCTTCATCGACAACGCGGAGCTGTTCTCCGGTAGCAAGCCTTATACCGATCTGGTGGCAGACATCCCGAAGTTCTGCTATTTCAGCAAGGCCTCGCTGGCGGTGCTCAATTATCTGGACTGGATTCCTGATGTCATCCACTGCCATGACTGGCAGGCAGGCCCCGTGCCGGTGATGCTGCGCACGCTGTTCAGCAATACCCCCGTCAGCCGGGCCAAGTCCATCATCACCATCCACAACCTGCGCTTCCAGGGCATTTACAATGTGCAGACCCTCCGCTACTGGACGGGACTGCCCTGGTGGGCCTTCCGCTACGACATCATGGCGCAGGGTGCCAATGCCATGGATGCCAACATGTTCAAGGGCGGCCTGTCCTTTGCCGACCGCATCACCACGGTCAGCCAGACCTATGCGCAGGAAATTCAGACCGGGGAATACGGCGAGGGGCTGGACGGCCATCTGCGCTATCATCAGGGCAAGCTGCTGGGCATTGTCAACGGCATTGACGTGGACATGTGGAACGCCGCCACCGACCCGGCCATTCCCTATCACTATGACGCAGGCAACGCCACGCAGGCCAAGGCTCAAAATAAGCTCGCCCTTCAGCAGGAGCTTGGTCTGGAGCAGGATGAGGGCAAGTTTGTCATGGGCCTGATTTCCCGCCTGACCGACCAGAAGGGCCTTGACCTGTTCAACGCCATTGTGCCCCAGCTCATGGATGAGGGCACGCAGATTGTGGTACTGGGTACGGGTGAGGCGCAGTATGAGGAATCCTTCCGTGCCTATGCCCGGCAGTATCCCGGCAGCTTTGCCGCCTGCATCCTCTACGATGAGGCCCTTGCCCATCGCATCTATGCCGGTGCGGACGCCTTGTTGGTGCCTTCCCGCTTCGAGCCCTGCGGTCTGACGCAGCTCAACGCCATGCACTATGGCACGGTGCCTGTTGTCCGTGAAACCGGCGGCCTGAAGGACACGGTTGCGCCCTATGACGCGCAGACCAATGAGGGCAGCGGCTTCACCTTTGTACAGTATGAAGCCGGGCTGCTGCTGGAGGCCATCGACAACGCAAAGACCATGTATTTCACGGACCGTGGCCGCTGGGATGAGATGGTCTTGCGCGACATGGGCAAGGATGTGTCCTGGGCCAATTCCGCCAAGCAGTACAACGACATGTATGACGAGCTGCTGGCCGACTGACGCGCCGCCATCCTCCCCCCTGGACGGCGCACGGCATGGATGCTTCCATGCCGCAGCCCAGCGGTTTCATCACGCTCTATGACACAAAAGGTGTGTTTCCAAATCTGCCATGCAGTCTTTGGAAACACACCTTTGTTTGATGCTTCTCCTATGAGGTTGATTGCCGTGCTGCATCAGGCGGAGAATCCGCCCTCGCCCCTTGGATTACCGGGTGTATCCGCACTTGGGGCAGACACCGTTCTCATCCAGCGCAATGCCGCACAGCGGGCAGCGGTCCATCGTGCCCTTGACCTCGTATTCCTGCGATGCCGCGTTCACACCGCTGGTGAAGGTGATCTTGGCAATGTTCAGCTTGTCCTTGAGCAGGTCATAGACAATGCGAATCATGCCCTCCACCGTCATCGTTTCCTTGGTGACAACCAGACGCGCATCGGGATAGGCCTTGGCCAGCTCCGTCACGAAGGCCTCGCCCTTCATCTGGTTGCGGGGATGGCCGTTGCGGATGCCCTGCTTCTCATACACGTCCAGAATGGCGGGCAGCAGCGGGTCATCCTCGCGCAGAATCAGCGCATGGTCAAAGTTCTTGAGCAGGCTCCACGCGGTCTTCTGAATCTCGTTGCAGGGGAAAACCATGTTCACGCCTTCATTCACCGTGTCCTCGACCTCGATGGTCAGAACGCCCGTGTGGCCATGAAGGTACTGCGCTTCACCCTGAAAGCCATAAAACCGATGGGCATACTGCAGGTCAAATGTCGTGATGCTCCTCATGATACCATAACCTCCTTCGCAATCTTGGGAGCAGGTCATTGGTCAGCGGCTGTCTTGCGCGCATTCGGGGCAAAGACCGGTGAAGACGATATCGTGTTCATCAATCACATACCCGTGCGCATCGCGGATGGATTGCGTCAGTTGCGGAAGATAGGGCATATCCACATCGGTGACTCTGCCGCATTGCCTGCACCTGACATGGTAATGATTGGTGGTCAGGTGGTCATAGCGGTCGGGTGAGCCTGGAAGCTCACGTCTGCGAATCTCGCCCATTTCACACAGCTGCTGCAGGTTGCGATAGACGGTCGCCCGGCTAATCGTGGGACAAGTCTGCCTGACATGCTCGTAGATTTCATCAGCTGTCGCATGGCATTGCAGTGTTTTCACTGCATCCAGCACGATCGACCTTTGAAACGTATTGCGGCGTACCATAGACTCCTCCTATGAAACAATGCCGTGCTCCTTAATGATATTATATCTCATTAAGGATAAAATGTCAACAGTATCCTATCATCTTTCAGGATTGGCTATACCTTGGGGGCAGAACTGCCGTGGTAGCAAGGGCGGGATACTTCCCTGTACAGAATAGCATCAACAGGCAGAAATTGCAATTGTTATAGCCTGTTGAGATATAATACATAGGTAACATCAAAGGGTAGAAAAAGGAGCCCCAATGTGATAAGAT
>JBJEUL010000200.1:0-13495 GCA_051883835.1 Aristaeellaceae bacterium | reverse complement strand
ACGCTGCGCACCACGTTGATATACGCGCTGATGATGGTATAGACCACCGGGTTTTCCCGGATGCCGCCCTTGCGGGTCAGCACCAGCACCATGGCCAGCACCGCGCCGATGAGCGTCCCCAGCAGCAATGCCCAGCTCACCATGTACAGGGTCTGCTGGCAGCTGGTCAGCAGGCGTTCCACGCGGATACCGAAAATCTTTTCCTTCAGCAGAGCTTCCATCAGTCCATCGCCATCCTTTCCCGCAGTGCGCCGGCTTCATCAATGATTTGTTCGGCGGCGTTGATGTGTGCATCGTCCCCAATCAGCTGGAGGATGAATACGCTCATCACGCTGTTTTGCATTTCCTGAATATTGGCACCCACGATGTTGACCTCCAGTCCCTCGGTGCGGCAGAGCCGGGCAATGATGGGCTCATGCACCGCGTCCCCGATGAACTTGAGCAGCTCCACCCGGTAGGGACGCTTTTCGGCGCGGATAATGGCATGGAAGTTGTCAGGGATGCGGTCACTGATGACCGTGCGGACAAAGTGCCGCGTGGCCGGATGCTGCGGCCGTCCAAAGACCGACAGCACCTCGCCCTGCTCCACCACCCGGCCCTGCTCCATCACGGCCACCTTGTTGCAAATCATCTGAATGACCTGCATTTGATGGGTGATGAGCAGGATGGTCACGCCCATTTCCTGATTGACCCGGCGCAGCAGCCGCAGGATGGACTCGGTGGTTTGCGGGTCCAGTGCGCTGGTGGCTTCATCGCACAGGAGGATATCGGGCCGTGTGGCCAGGGCACGGGCGATGCCCACCCGCTGCTTCTGTCCGCCGGAGAGCTGGCTGACGTAGGCATCCCGCTTGTCGGACAGCTCCACAAAGGCCAGCGTTTCCGCGACCCGCCGTTCGATTTCGGCCTTGGGGGTGTGGGCCAGCAGCAGCGGCACGGCCACGTTGTGATAGACCGTTTTGCCTTCCAGCAGATTGAACTGCTGGAACACCATGCCGATGCTGCGGCGCAGCGTGTGCAGCTCCCGGCGGCCCAGCGCGGCCATATCCTGTCCGGCCACGGTCACGGTGCCGCTGTCCGGCCTTTCCAGGCGGTTCACCAGCCGAAGAAGCGTGGACTTGCCTGCCCCGGAAAAGCCCACGATGCCGAAAATATCGCCCTTTTCCACATGAATGGACACGTCCCTCAGCGCGTGCGTATCGCCGCTTTTGCTGTGAAAAACCTTGTCCGCGTGTTCAATCCGAATCATACGCCGCCCTCCTGCTATTCAAAAAAACAGCCTGCCGCACGGTGCATTTCTGCTCCGTACAGCAGGCTATTCAACATAGCTGCTCAACATGACGGCAACAAAAATGCAGGCCCGGCGCGTCAAGCCCAGGCCTGCATGATACATAAGCGCATTACAAAGCTGTCTGTGTATCACGGGGAGCGGGCATGACGATTCCCATACACAGACAACAACACAGCTGATAGCGGATCATCATGGCCACTCCCTTCCTGAAAGGTTGTATACAGGATAGCACGCAATCCCGACAAAATCAATAGGGTATTGCGGATTGCCGGCAAAAAAACAATGAATGTACAATCGGCGGCTATGCCTTGCGCCGGGGGAGCCGCTTGTACGCCCTGTACGCGCCCACGCCGATGACCGTGCCCATGGTATTGGAAATCAGGTCATCCACCTCGCACAGACCCAGCTTGAAAAAGAGCTGAATGCTCTCCGTCAGCCCGGAAAGCAGGAAGCCTGTGACCACAATCATCCACCACTTCAGCCGCGGGAAGGCGTAGTGCAGCAGATAGCCCAGGGGAATATACAGCAGGATATTGAGGATGACCTCCTCCTTCAGCTCCATATCCCCGTAATAGGCGGCGGTATAGGACCACAGGGGTGTCAGCTCCATGCGATGATACGGGCCCATGGAGCGGGAGAGCAGCGTCAAATACAGATTGGCGAGCAGATAAACCGCCAGCAGGCCATCGTTCAGCCAGCGCAGCAGCCGCGGATACCGGCGAAGCCTGTGCGAAATAACCGGCAGCATCAGCACCATGGCCAGCACCACGAAGGAATAAAATGTCACCCTGTCGATAAGCGATAGCACCTCCTTGACAGCCTTGATGCATGCGCAGCAGGAATATCCGCCAGCAGATTGGCTGCTGGGATGGCATGCTTCTATCAGCCGGATATTGTACTTTGCCCCTGCGGGCATGGATATTCTATTCGCGCTTCCTGACCGGATTCCTGCAAGCATCTATTTCGTTTCGGCGGGTATCACGGCGGACTTGTAAAAATAAATATTGATATTTGTTCGCTGCCGTGCTATACTGCATTTATCAATAGATTGGAGGTGTTTTCCATGCCCCGTCCCAAGGGATCCAAGAATAAGCCCAAGCATGTTGCTCCGGCTGCTGACCTCGCGGCTGTGATTGCCGAGAAGGCCGCTGACCGCGAAGCCGTGACCGCCGAGCTGGCCGCCCTCAACGAGAACCTGGCTGCCCTCAAGGCCGATATCAAGGCGAAGAACACTGCCCTCAAGGCCCTGGACAAGGAAATTGCCCGGCTGGAAGCGCAGAAGGCCGAGCAGGATGCCAAGGCTGCTGAGCAGGCTCATCATGCGCAGGCGGAAGCCGTGCTTCAGGAGCTGATTGCCAGCGGCATGAGTGCCAAGGATATTCTGGACAAGCTGAAATAAGCGTACCGTGCAAAGCAGCCGTGTGACAGCCCTCGTGAACAGGAGGAGTCTGCACATGGCTGTCTTTGTTGATGCACCCCTGCGCGGAAACGGACGGCCCTGACGGCCTGCGCGCCCGCAGCCTTGGCCAATGACAGACACGGGAGGTACACCATGAGCGAGATGCCCAGACACCGCTGCACCCAGGCCCGGGCAGACCGGGCGCAGGCTGAACGATGAGGATGCCTTTGACCCCCCTTCATGATTTTTTCGCCCGGTGCGGGGCGCGCCGCCGTATCCGTGCATGCAGGAAGGAAATCGCCATCTCCCAGCGCAGCGCATCCTATCAGCAGGCCATCGCGCTGGAAAACTCCGAGGCCTTCCGCGCAGAGCAGGCGAAGGAAGCGCAGCTGAAGGCTGACGATATGCGCCTGGCCGAGCAATGGCACCGCCTGTGGTATGCATGTTCGGCCCATTCCATGCGCTGATGCGCCTGTCCGGCTTCCCCGTGCGGCAGAGCCGGGGGCGATGCCCTGTCCTAACAACAAAACCTCCAATCTGTACAGATTGGAGGTTTTGTCATCCAGGGAAATCAGTCCATGCAACGGATGCTCAGCTTCGTCTCAAACACTGCATTGGCACAGCGTCCTTGTTGTTCCGGCTGCGCTGAATGAAGCTGTTTCGAGCGGAGATGCGTATTACTTGCGCAGGGTAAAGCTGACATAATCGTACAGCTTGCCGTCAAAATACATCTTGAAGGTGTATTTGCCCGCAGGAATCGTGCCGTAGTCATCCTCCACACGCGACAGGAAATCCGTGTACATCGAATAGGTGTTGTAGCTGTAGGAATACCTGTTTTCCAGCGTGTAGGACTGCCACACACGCACGGACGAGCAGTTGCCCAGCGGCGTTTCCAGTACCAGCTTGCCCTTGTACTCACGGTCATACTTCAGCTTCGGCCAGTACACACGCAAATCAAAGGTGTCCAGCGGATTCGACTTGGTCTGGCTGATGGAGAAGCTGTCCTTGGTCAGCTTCAGGTACATGTTGCCCGTCTTGAACTCGCGGAAGATTTCAACAGGCACTTCAAATTTCGTGGAACCCGTCGTATTATCGGAGAGGTCCGTGACCTTGATGTTGTAGGTCGAGCCGGGTGCAAGATACTCCAGCAGCGTGGTCGTACCGTAGGTGGACGATTCAGCCGTATAGTAGCAGTCAGACTCCACCAGGTCATACGTCACCTTGTACGGGCCGCCGGTATCGGTCCATTTCACGTAGACATCACCGTTGTCCATGGTACGGGCTGTGACGCTGAGACTGGCGGCAAAGGCATTGCTCATGCAGCAGACCGTGAGCATCAGCACCAGGAGAAAAGAACATGTGCGCTTCATCAGAAAACCCCCCTCACCTTGTAGCTGCTTCCTTGGTGTCTGTTTGCATCCGTGTATACCTCCCCGGGCATTCAGCCTACCCTGCATGCAGATAGCTCACATGCCTACAGCAGACGGCTTTTCTGCGCCTGCGTCCCTTGTCGCTGCCGGTACGCCGAAAACGGCGTGGGCTGGGTATACGGACGGATGTTATGATGCCGGGTTGCAGTCACTGGATGTTTAACCGCATTGTACCATGCTGACGGAGGATTGTCAATCACCAACAGAGCAGCCGGATGCAAGATTCCGTCACCCGCCAGTGCTCCAGGCTGCGGCATGCTCATGCTGCACTCCGGGGAATCATGCCAGGGGTGGAAGTCGTGATAGAATCATCACGGCTCCCCCGACGGCGGGGATGCTCCATCATGCAAAGACCTCATCGGTCAGCAGGGCCGCGCTGTGCCCCGGCAGGCTCCTGCCGCCGATGACAACAGCGGTGGAGCGATGGTTCACCGCAACGATGCCGCCCTCAAAGCAGGCCAGCTCCACATTCCGCAGGGCGAGTGGCACATCCGGCTCCGCATGGCGGTGCAGCAACGCCATCAGCGGATTGCGGCGCATGTGGGTGAAGGGATACAGCGCGTTGTTGCGCTGGGACGGCGGCACATGCGGTGCCGTGCGGGCCGTGTACTGATAGCCCGGCATGAAGCCGAAGCTGTATACGCTGCCCTGTCCAAAGTCGTTGCGGCTAATGCAGGGCAGACCGTCCTCCCGCCAGCAGGCCAGTGCTTCGCCGGGATAGGTGACATGGGCAGACCCCAGCAGCAGCCCGCCTTCCTCCTCGTAGGTGTAGCAGGTACCCTGCGTGGTGCCGGGCGTCAGGGAGAAGGCCAGCTCCGCCGCTTCGCCGTGCTGTCCGTGGATGATGATACCCCCGCGCTGCACAAAGGTACGCAGTGCAGCCTCCATGGCGGGACTCCGGCGGACATGATAGCAGTCATCGGCGGCGATGAGCAGCACCGCATAGCCGGTCAGACCCTGCACCACATCCGCTTCCTCGACGATATCCGGCGCATAGCCTGCATCACAGCACAGATGGAACAGCCCCAGCAGGTCATTGCGCCTGTCGGACGCGCCGTCCACCCGCAGGGGCTCCAGCAGAGCCATGGCGGTGGGATAGAGGATGGCCACCCGGCTCTGCCTGCGCGCACCCAGCTGCGGAATGACCTCCCGGGCCCAGGCATTGCCCCGCGCCAGGGACTCCGTGAAGTCCTCGCCCATGCGGTGCAGCAGGCCGCCGTCGTCCATGCCGCACATACCGTAGGCGGCTGCGCCCGATGCACCGCTGGCCACGATGCTGCCCAGCACCTCCTCCGGGGTCAGGAAGCGGTAGATGTCATTGTACAGGAAGCGGCCCCAGTAGACACCGCCCAGGAAGGGCCGGCCCGGGTTCAGGCTGCGGATGTGGGCATGCTGGCAGGCGACCACATAGGCATCCGGGTCGCCGTCGATGGTCACAGGCACGGTGTAGTAATGGGCCATGTCCACATGGGGCGCGATGGCACGCATATCCATGCCGCGCATGGCGGTGTCCCACAGCTCGCACAGCCCGATGTCCGACTTGCGGGAGGTGTCAATGTTGAGCAGGTGGCTCCACTGCGCCAGATTGGGCATCAGGTACAGGGCCGGGTCAACCTCGTGCAGCCGCTGCTGCATGGCGGCAAAGTACAGTGTCAGCTCCTCGGCCAGCCAGGTCATGTTGTCCGCCCACATGACGAAATCCGGCGTGTTTTCCCGCAGGTCAGCCAGGGTGTAGCAGCTGCCTTCCCCGTGGCGGACGGTGAACCAGTACGCTTCCGGGGGAATCCGGTCAAAATCGGAGAAGTCCGTGCCATAGACCCTGTTGAAGGTGCCAATGTCCCCATAACGGCTCTTCAGCCAAGCGCGGTAGCGGCTTTGGCCTTCTTCATCGAAGCTGGGTGCCGCGATGGGGTCCCACATGCTGCACATGGGCAGGCGGTGCTCCCCTTCCACGGTGATATCCGCGTGGCCCTCCCGGTAGAGCTTCATCAGCCCCGCCACATGGGCCTGCTGGCTGTCCCGGGCCTTGTCCGACCAGTATTTGTACCAGCGGCCGTCGGAGCCGTCGGGCCGGGTGACGGACTCGCCGTAGACCGGCGGGCTGAAACGGATGTTGGGATACAGGTTGTCGCCGTTTAAGTACAGGGACAGGAACATATGCCCAAGCCCTGCCCGGGCGGCGGCATCCATCATGTATTCCTGCTGGGCGACATAGGGGCTGGCTTCCTCACCGGCATAGCGGGCCTGGAAATCCTCCCAGGCCTTGCTGTCCAGCATCACGGCGTTGAAGCCCATGGCTTGGATGCGCGCCATGGCATCGTCCACAAAGGCGCGGTCATCGTAGGCGGGACGGTAGAAATTGCCGAACCATAGAGCCATCAGGGGCTCGGACAGATGATGGGTGGTCATGGCGTTCTCTCCCTCTGTATGGTTGGTGACAGGCAGGCCGCGTACTCCCTTACCAGAACAGGAAATCATCGCCGGTGAGCTTCAGGATGGCCTCGATGAAGTAGAAATCAGCGTAGTTCATGGCGATGTGATGGTTGCTGCCATCGCCGTGGTAGGCACCGGTGCACTTGTTGAGGATGGCGGGGAAGTCATCGCTCCAGTCAGAAGCGTTCGCATCCAGCGCACGGAGCATGTTCACCGCCGCCTGGAAGAAATCTTCCGCCTCGGGAATGTCCAGCTTCGCCAGCTCCAGCAGACCGCAGGCGGCCACAGCACCGGCGCAGGCATCCTTCAGGGGGTCGCCCTCGGGCTGGCGGAAGTCGCAGCGGGGCACCCAGTCATCCTGCACCTGACTGACAAAGTACCGCGCCACCTTGCGGGCGGTGTCCAGATACTCCTGCTTGCCGGTGTGCAGGTAGCTCAGCGCGAACCCGTACAAGGCCCAGCTCTGCCCGCGGCTCCAGGAGGAACCCGGCGCATAGCCCTGACCGGCGGGAATCTCCTGCACCGCCATGGTTTCCGGGTCAAAGATGACAATGTGGTTGCAGCTGCCGTCCTCGCGGACGAAATGCTTCATGGCGGTATCGGCGTGGGCCATGGCAATCTTGCGGAAGCGGGGGTCGCCGGTGAAGTCGCTGGCCCAGTAGAGCAGGTTCAGGTTCATCATGCAGTCGATGATGGCCCAGCCGGTCTTGTCGTCGTTCCAGGCGCGGATGAAGCCCAGGGGGTTGAAGCGGCCTGCCAGCAGGTTGGCGGCCAGCATGGTGCGCTTGCGGCTCAGGTCATTGCCGGTCATGCGGAAATTTGCCCCGGAGGAAATCAGCCACATGAAGCCGACATCATGGTGCAGGTGGTCGTAATCGGCAAAGGCATCGTCCAGCATCTGCTCGGCATGCTCGGCCTCGGCCTTGTAGGCTTCCTCGCCGGTGAGGCGGTACATGGCCCACATTTCTCCCGGCCAGAAGCCGTTGGTCCACCAGCAGATGCCGTCCATGTGACCGGGTTTCCACTGGCCATCCTGCACGGTATAGGGGATAAAGTCCAGCCCCTTGGCCTTTTCCAGGGCGATGGGCATCTTGTGCTTGAGCTTCCGGGCAACATCGCGGGTGAAATCCTCGCAGGACAGGCGCATTTGTTCAAAGGTCATGACGGGAGTCCCTCCTTCTTGTACATGGAAAGATACCCCCCATTGCAGCAATGGGGGGCAGGGGATAGGACAGGCCCGACCGGGCTTGTCCGCAGGGGATGATTAGTTCTGGCTGGCCAGATACTCGGTCAGCTGAGCGACCATGGCGTCAACCACCTGCTGGCCACCGTTGGCCATGGCGGATTCCACGTTGGCCTTGAGCATCTCGGTGACGGTGGCGTAGGAGTTGCCGTTGCCGTCCACGGCGATGCCGTGCAGCTTGACGATGGAGGTCAGGTCGGTCACGGCCTTGCACTGGGCAATGGCGGTGGACAGGTCAATGTCGGAGGTGTTGAAGTTGAAGCCCAGCACGGGATAGGACACGAAGGCATCCTCGGAGTATTCCCACTGACGGTAGGTCAGCAGCTCGCCGGTGTAGGCCTGGGAAATCAGCGCGTAGGCGGGATTCCAGGAGAAGCCGTAGCCGCCCAGCTTGGCGGAGTAGGCGGTCAGGGGCTTGTAGGTGCCGTTCTCGCCGTACTCGAAGTCCACGCCTTCCAGACCCAGCTGAATCAGGTCATGGTCAGCCTGGGAGCCGAACATCCAGTTCAGGAAGTCCATGGTCGCGTCGATGTTCTTGGAGGTGGCAGGCACGGCCCAGCCGTTGTTGCCGGCGCGGTTGGTGGGGATGCAGTGATCCTGCATGGCAGCAACCTCGGGCACATACAGGAAGTAGCCCATGTTCTCGAAGCCGATGCCGTACTCGCTGGCACTGGACTGCACAGACTCCACGTCATCCAGCGTGCCGATGAAGGAAGCGGACAGGCCGGAGTAGAAGGGCGTGGAAGCGTCGGTGCTGGACATGGAGTCGGGGTCGATGTAGCCAGCCTGCTGCCAGGACTGGAAGGTGTCATACCGCTTGGCGGCAAAGTCGTAGTTCCAGCCCTCGGGGAAATCCTTGAAGGCCTCGTCGCCGGCACCTTCCACAGCGTAGGAAGCAATCTGGCCGTCCTTGATGTAGAACCACACGCTCAGGCCGCCGGAGGACCACATCTGCAGGCCAGCCTGCGCGGAGCCGGGATAGGCCTCGCCGCGCAGGGTCTTCATCTGGAAGAAGCCGCGGGCGGAGGTGCAGGAGTAGCCGGTGTAGCCATTGTCAATGGCGGCCTGCCAGTACTGCTCCAGCTTCTCATAGGAATCAATCTTGCCGATGCCCCACTGATCCGCCCAGTCCTGACGGTACCAAATCACGGGCAGGCCGTTGCCGTAGGTCTCGAACAGGGGGATGTAGCACATCTTGCCGAACCAGGTGTTGGCCTTCATGGTGTCAGCGGTGAAGGCGGCAGCCAGGCCGGGGTACTGCTCGGGGTTGTTGAAGTACTGGCTCAGGTCGGCGTAGTAGCCTTCGGCAGCCAGGGTCTTGAGGTGAATCCAGCTGGCATCAAAGACCAGGTCCCAGTCGCCGCCGGAGGTGATTTCCAGGTTCAGCTTTTCCTTGTAATCGGAATGCTCCACCCAGTTGATGTCCAGGGCCACGTTGATGGTGTCCTTGGTGCGCTTGAGGTACTCCTCGTACACAGCGTCCCAGCCGTCGGGCTTGGGGCCCTTGTGCAGAATCCGGATGGTGCGGGTCTCGGTGTCGGCGGAGGCGACAGTCACGATGGACAGGGCCATCACCATCACCATGGCCAACGCCAGGATGCGAAGGAAGGATTTCTTCATGGTTGATTCCTCCATGATATTTACTTGGACAGCACCTGCCGGGCCGTCCTGCTGTCCCCATGATATGGGCTGGAGGATGTCCTGTAAAGTACGATTTTTGCCAAATGGCCCATCCCGTCAAGTTTTGAACGCCCTGAACGTGTGAAAATGGACGTGCGTTTTTTAACGATATGCAACTTTTGCTGGACAAGCAGGCGCGAAACATGTAAAATCAATACAGATTGCAAGAGAAAACGCATGAATGGAGGGATACCCATGTCTGCCAAGGGCGGCAAGCTATGGGCGGAGGTCAAGGCAAGCCATTCGCTGCGCAGGGTTTTGTACATTGTCATGACGGTCACAACGGCCATGTTCATTATCATTCTCATGCTGACGGTGGGGCAGATGGTGTCCCGGAACAATGAACACTGGCAGCAGGAGGCGGATGCTTCCCTGCAGCACGCCCAATCCCTGAATGAAACCAGCATCCGCAACGTCCTTGATTTCGTCCTCCAGCGCATGCAGGATTATGACGTGCATGGACTGCTCTACAGCTCGACCTATCCCATGAGCCTGCGGGTTCACACCCGGGACATCTACGAGCAGCTTACCTGCATCAGCAGCGTGATACGCAATGTGCAGCTCATCAATTTCCAGACGGGGACGGTCATTGACCATAACGGACGCTTCACCCTGGATCGCTACGGCGACCAGGATATCCTGACGCTGCTGTCCACCCTTCCTCCATCCTCCCATACCCGTGTGTATTATTATCCCCGGCTGATGAACATCCGCCCATCGCAGGTTATCGTGGACAGGCGCAAGGTTATTTCCATGATTTACTACCTGAACCGTGCCGGTGCGCTGGTCATCAACTTCGATTACGACATGTACAAGGCCATGGTGCTCTCGCCGGAAAACAACGGCCCCACCAGCTACTACTTTTATAATAAAGATGGGAGCATTTACTGCGCCACGGACAGCAGCCTTTTTGGCGCATCGGTCTTTGAACAGGAGCTTTATGAGCAGCTGGCGGCGCAGGAGGCGGACAAGGGCAGCTTTCAGGTGTGGGAGGGCAGCAAGCGCAAGACCGTCACCTACATCCGCAATGTGATGCTGGGCACGAATTATGTGGCCGTCACCACGCTGGAGGGCATCTATCCGGGTACGCAGCTGTTCTGGCAGGTCATTGGGCTGGCGGTGCTGTTCCTGCTGGCCTCCGCGCTGATTTCCGCCGTGCTGGCCCTGCTCATCAGCAAGCCCATCCGCACGCTGCACCGCTCCGTACGGGAGAAGCTCTCCGACGATATGCAGGTGGAGGACGAGCTGGATGAAATGACCTTCCTGAGCAGCGTCTATCAAAACATCCTCACGGCCAATCAGCAGCTGACGGAGGATTCCCGCGTCTACCAAATGGAGCGGGAGGGGCAAATGCTCCTGAACCTGATGAACCCCGCTTCGCCCTCCCTGCGGCCCAGTGCGGCGGCGGTGGCAGAGCTGGAAGCGAAATTCGCCGGGCCGCTGTTCCGGGTGATTGCCCTGATGCCTGACCGCCGTCACATCCAGATGGAAACGGACGCGCAGACCATCCGCCACAGCATCGCCGCCACGGCAGGCGAAACGCTGCGCACACTGGGCATGGTGCGCACGGTGTTCCCGCCCTCCTTCAAGGTGATTTTCATTTTGAACATGCAGGAAGGGGATACGGAAGCCCTTCGCCAGCCCCTCGAACGCACCCTGGCTGCAACCCGGCAGGCCCTGCATGGCATGCCGCTGTACATGGGTGCCGGTCAGGAGGTCACGGCTCTGGATGAAATCTCCGATTCCTACAGCGGCGCGGAGGAAGCCGTGCAGCATGCCTACATCCGGCAAATGGACGCGGTGCTGTTCTCCGAGGAAATGACCTTCCCCGACCTGAACGAGCAGACCTATGCCTTCGACCTGGACGAGAAAATCACCCGGGCCATCCGCCACATGGAGCGGGACAAGGCGGAGGAAGCCATTCTCCAGTTCTTTGACAGGATATCCAGCTACTACCACAATCAGTTTGTGCGCAGCACGCTGCATCTGGATGTGGCCCTTCAGCGGCTGGAAATCAACCTGCAGCTGGAGCATGCCAGCAGCGTCAGCCTGATTGACACCGCCACGGTCATGCACTGGAACGCGCAGGATGCCAGCCAGTATTACATCCACCGGGCGCAGCTGGACATTGCCCAATTGCAGGACATGAAGAAAACCTCCTCCAGCAATGACCTGATTGCCAGCATTGACCGCATGGTGGAGGACAACATCTTCAACCCGGATTTCTCCATTGTGCAGCTGGCGGACGCCTTCTCCTTCTCGGTGAACTACCTGCGCAGCCTGTACAAGGCCGGAGCCGGGGAGTCCCTCTCAGCGCACATTGCCCGCAAGCGGGTGGAGGCAGCCTGCGACCTGCTGGACAACACGGACGAATCCATTGAAACCATCACGCAGAAGCTGGGCTTCTCCACGCGCAACTACTTCTTCACCTTCTTCAAGAAGCACATGGGCATGACCCCCGCCCAATACCGCAACCGCTAAAAGCAGCCGCGCAGCATCTTGCCGCGCGGCTTTTGCATATTTGACTATCCCCAAGGGAACGCGCCAGCGTCGAAGGGGTCAAGGGGCGATGCCCCTTGTGGGGTGCAGGGGCAAAGCCCCTGCGCAGGTCTGGGCGGCAGCCCAGCTCCCCAGACTCAGCCCTTCACTGCGCCCACGGTCAGACCCGCCACAAAGTACTTCTGCAGGAAAGGATACAGCAGCACAATGGGGCCAATGGCCAGCATAATCGCCGCCATGCGGAAGGAGTAGGTCGGCAGACTGCCCTGCAGCGCGGCAGCCTCGGCAGGCAGGTTCGCCGCGTAGTTCACCTGACGCAGAATGCGCTGAATCAGGTATTGCAGGGTGTACAGATTCTTGTGGGTGGTGTCAATGTACAGCAGGCACTTGTACCATTCGTTCCAGTAGCTCAGGGCGTAGAACAGGCCAATGGTGGCGATGGCAGGCAGGGATACCGGCAGGATAATCTGCACCAGAATGCGCAGGTCGCTGGCACCGTCCACCTTGGCGGCCTCGCGCAGGGAGTCCGGCACGCTGTTGAAGAAGTTGCGCAGCAGCAGAATGTTCCAGGCGTTGCACAGGCTGGGCAGCAGCAGCACGAGAATGGAATTCTGCAGCTTGAGGAACTTGGTAATCAGCAGGTAGGAGGGCACCAGACCACCGTTAAAGAGCATGGTGAAGTAAATGAACATGGCCATGGCCCCGCGGCTGCGGAAGGTCTTGACAGACATGGCATACGCCGCCAGACAGGACATCACCATGGAGCCGAACGTACCTACCACGGTGGTGAACACAGTAATGATGTACGCCTGACCAATGCCGCCATCCTGCAATGCCAGACGGTAGGCATCCAGGGAGAACGCCTTGGGCCAGAGCTGATAGCCGAAGCGGTTCAGCGTGATTTCATCGGTAAAGGAAGCGGACAGCACCAGCAGGAAGGGCACCAGCGCAAAGACGGCAAAGAGCGTGATGAACAGATAGAAGCACAGCGTCAGCATGCGGTCGCCCAAAGAAATGCTGATCTTCTGGCGACTGGCGATGGTATTGGACATGATCGTCATTCCTTTCTATGCAGTATCGAGAGAAGCATCAGAACAGCGCGGAGTCCGGCTCCACCTTGCGGGCCAGCGCGTTGGTGGCCAGCACAATCACCAGACCCATCAGGGACTGCCACAGGCTGACCGCGGTACTCTGACCAATGTTGGTGGATTCCACCAGCATGCGGTACACATAGGTGTCGATAACGTCAGTGGTCTTGTAGAGCATGGAGTTGGTGCCCACCAGGTTGTAGATCATGCCGAAATCGCCGTTGAAGATCTTGCCCACGTTCATAATCATCAGCAGCATGGCGGTGGTACGCAGCACGGGCAGGGTGATGTACCAGATGCACTGGGCACGGCTCGCACCGTCAATGCGGGCAGCCTCGTAGATGCTCTGGTCAATGCCGGTGATGGTCGCCAGATACACAATGGAGCCGTAGCCCGCGCCCTGCCACACGCGCAGGATGGTCAGCAGCCAGGGCC
>JBJEUL010000199.1:0-13504 GCA_051883835.1 Aristaeellaceae bacterium | reverse complement strand
CGCTGGTGGTGTTCCCGGAGCTGTCGCTGACGGGGTACACCTGCGGCGACCTGTTCTTCCAGCAGACGCTGCTCCATGACGTGGAGGAGGGACTGCAAGCCATCATCGAGCGCATGCCGGAGGGCATGACGGCGGTGGTAGGCGCACCTGTCCGGGCGGAAGGCAGCCTGTACAACTGTGCGCTGGTGCTGACCCGGGATGGCCTGCAGGGGGTCATCCCCAAGACCTATCTGCCCAACAACAACGAATTCTATGAAAAACGCTGGTTCCACAGCTCCGCGCCGCAGCAGAACCGCTTTGCCATGCTGTGCGGGCAGGAGTGGCTGCTGACCGACACCCCAGTGGTGCTGGAAAGCACCGATGGCGTGAGCATCGGCGTGGAGCTGTGCGAGGACCTCTGGTCGCCCCTGCCGCCCAGCACCCTGCTGGCCCTGGGCGGCGCGGAAGTCATCGTGAACCTGTCCGCGTCCAACGAGCTGATTGCCAAGCGGGAATACCGGCAGGAGCTGGTGCGCCAGCAGTCCGCCCGGTGCCTGTGCGGGTATGTGTATGTGTCCGCCGGGAACGGAGAATCCACCAGCGATTTGGTGTTCTCCGGGCACAGCATCATCAGCTGCTGCGGCTCCACCCTGCGGGAAAATTCGGCCTACATGGAGGATGACTACCTCATCACCGCTGACATTGACGTGGAGCGCATCCGGGCTGACCGCATGAAGCAGCAGAGCTTCGGTGACTGCGCGGCCAGGATGGCTGTCAAGACCAACGGTGAGCTGCTGGACACGAGCCTGCTGCTGCCTGACAGCGTAACCCCCGACTACCGCGTACCCAAGCATCCCTTCATCCCCTCGGACAGGGCCGCCCGGCAGACCCGGTGCAGTCAAATCTTCGACATGCAGGGTCACGCGCTGGCCCGGCGCATGGCGATGACCGGGAACAAGGTGGTGGTGGGAATCTCCGGCGGACTGGATTCCACGCTGGCCCTGCTGGCGGCCTGCAAGGCAGTCGATTTGCTGGGCCTGCCCCGGACGAACATCCTCGGCGTGACCATGCCCTGCTTCGGCACCACGGACTGGACATATCAGTCCGCGCTGGAGCTGATGCGCACGCTGGGCGTGACGCAGATGGAGGTGCCCATCCATGAGGCGGTGCGCCTGCACTTCCGGGACATCGGCCATGATGAGCGCGACCACTCCGTCACCTACGAGAACGCGCAGGCCCGGGAGCGCACGCAGGTCTTGATGGATTTGGCGAACCGCTTCGACGGCATTGTGCTGGGTACCGGCGACCTGAGCGAAATCGCGCTGGGCTGGTGTACCTACAACGCCGACCACATGAGCATGTACGGCGTGAACAGCGGCGTGCCCAAGACGCTGGTGCGCTGGGTGGTGCAAACGGCCAGCGAGCGGGAGGAGTTCGCCCAGAGCCGCGCCGTGCTGGAGCGCATTCTGGACACGCCCATCAGCCCTGAGCTGCTGCCCCCGGACGAGAAGGGCAACATTGCCCAGCAGACCGAGGATTTGGTCGGCCCCTATGCCCTGCACGACTTCTTCCTGTACTACGCCGTGCGCTTCGGCTATCGGCCCCGGAAGGTGTACGAGCTGTGCTGTCTGGCCTTCCAGGAGGACTTTGACCGGGCCACCATCCTCAAATGGCTGAAAAACTTCTACCGCCGCTTCTTCAACCAGCAGTTCAAGCGCAACTGCATGCCCGATGGGGTCAAAATCGGCTCCATTGCCCTGAGTCCCCGCGGGGACTGGCGCATGCCCTCGGACGCGCAGTCTGCCGCATGGCTGAAGGAGTGCGAGGAAATCACCCTCTGATGTTGTAATGATTGATGTAAGGAGGTTTTTCCCATGGACAAGAAGATTTACGAGCTGATTGACAGCTACCGGGACGAATTTGTGGCTGACCTGCGCCGCTGGATTCAGGTGCCCTCCGTGAAGGATACGCCTGCCCCCGGCGCGCCCTTTGGCGCAGAGGTGCGCCGCATGCTGGACGTGGCCATGGCGGACGCGGAGCGCATAGGCTTTGCCGTGCGGAACTTCGATGGCTATGCCTGTGACATCACCCTGGGCGACAAGCCGGAAACCATTGCCGTGCTGGGCCATCTGGATGTGGTGCCTGCCGGTGACAGCTGGCAGGTTGACCCCTTCGGCGCAGTGGTGGCAGACGGCAGGGTGTACGGCCGCGGCACCAGCGACGACAAGGGCCCTTCCCTGTGCGCACTGTACGCCATGCGGGCCCTGAAGGAGGCGGGTGTGCCGATGAAGAAGGCCGTTCGCCTGATTCTGGGCTGTGACGAGGAGTCCGGCTGGGAGGACATGGCCTGGTACGCCAGCCATGCCGACATGCCGGATGTGGGCTTCTCCCCGGATGCGTCCTTCCCGCTGATTAACACGGAGAAGGGCATGGTGCATCTGTACCTGCACGCGCCCGTGAGCAAGGAAGGCCTGCAGGTGAAGCAGCTGTGGACGGGCGAACGGGTGAACGTGATTCCCGGTGAATGCAAGGCCCTGCTATCTGGCGGTGCGGAGCTGGCGGCGCAGGTGGCTGCCTATGCCGACAAGACCGGCCTGCCCTATACGGCGGAAGTGACCGGCGAGGGCGTATGGGTGACGGCGGAGGGCATCCCCGGACATTCCGCGTATCCTGCCGGACGGCGCAATGCCATTGGCATGATGCTCCTGCTGCTCAAGGAGCTGGGCGTGCAGGGCGCGTTCCGCACGCTGGCGGACAAGGTGGGCATGGAGAGCGATGGCGCATCGCTGGGCTGCGCGTATCAGGACGATGTATCCGGCAGCCTGACGTGCAACATGGGCATCCTGCACCTGGACGGCGACAAGCTCATCACCACGCTGGACATGCGCGTGCCCATCACCGCCGACCTGGAAGCCATCAAGGCCGCTGCCCTGAACAGCCTACCGGCGTTCATCGCCGATGAAGCCGAGGTGAAGGCTCCGCACCACGTCCCCGCAGACAGCGAGCTGGTCACCAGCCTGCTGGCCGCCTACGAGGATGAAACGGGCGACAAGGCCGCGCCGCAGTACACCGGCGGCGGCACCTATGCCAAGGTGCTCAAGCAAGGCGTTGCCTTCGGTGCTGCCTTCCCGGATGACGAAGATTTGGCCCATCAGGCCGGCGAGTACGTCATCATTGACAAAATGCTCACCACCATGAAAATCTTCGCCAATGCCCTGATTCGTCTTGCTGGTGCCTAACCTGCAAGGGAACGCGCAGCGGAAAAGGGTCAAGGGGCGATGGTGGATTGTCAAGTAAGTGCACCCCCAAAGAAGACCTCAAAAGGGGAGCACGAACCTAATCGTTGGCGGGGTCTGTGTTGAGGAGGTCACGAACGGCAGCGAATTGAGCAGGAGAGACAGCGTGGAAATCGCAGCCCTTGGGGAAGAAAAAGCGAAGAAGGCCATTGAGATTCTCGTTGCAGCCGCGTTGCCAGGGTTTGTGAGGCTCAGCAAAAAAAGATGGGCGCATGAAGTTCTTCTTCCAATTGGTGGAATTCCGCGAATTCGGAGCCGTTGTCCAAGGATAGACTATGAACAGAAACACCCTTCAAAGCAGATACAATGCTTGCTGCTGTTTCGCTTGATTTCTCGCGAAACAGATGAAGGTGCTCTGCCCAGTGCGCGAGAAATCGCGCGGATTCCATACCCTTCCTCAAGAAGTTCCCATAGACAAATTCGTTCATCCGATGTAAACTGGTGGTAAGACATTGTCTGCACCTCCTGTTGGTTTGTTGTGTGGTGACTTCATTCTAACACACGGTGCTCTCAATGTCTCTCTTTTTCTTGGGTGTTGCACTTGATATGATAACCTAAGGCTGCAAGGAACTTCTTAAAGATGAACATACCTTTTCATGATAAAAAGAGTGGCCGAAGCCACTCTTTTTATCATGAAAATCCGACGCGCAGGCTTACTTGAGCATGCTTTCCTCCCAGCAGTCGTAGGGCTTCAGGCCCAGCAGCTGCGCCACGGTGGGAGCCACGTTGGCCAGACCAAAGCCGGTGCCTTCCTTCAGCTCATGCCGAGCGTCCTTGTCGTAGACAATGAAGGGCACAGGATTCAGGCTGTGGGCCGTGCGGGGCGCAATGCCGCCCTTCTTGTTCTTCTCCAGCATCTGGTCGGCATTGCCGTGGTCAGCCGTCACCAGCAGGATGGCACCAGCCTCGTCACAGGCCTTCTTGATGCGGGCCAGGCACAGGTCAACCGTCTCCACGGCAATCTCGGTGGCCAGGCAGTTGCCGGTGTGGCCCACCATGTCGCCATTGGGGAAGTTGCAGCGGATAAAGCCGTACTCGCCCTTTTCCAGCGCGGCAATCACCAGGTCAGTCACCTCGGTAGCCTTCATCCAGGGGCACTCGTCAAAGGAGCGCACATCGCTGGGCACCTCGGCGTAGTCCTCCAGAGCCTCGCTGACCTTGCCGGAACGGTTGCCGTTCCAGAAATAGGTCACATGGCCGTACTTCTGCGTCTCGCTGCAGGCATACTCCTTGATGCCGGCTTCCACCAGCAGCTCGGTGAGGGTGTGGGTAATCTTCGGGGGATTCACCAGATAGTGATGGGGAATGTTCAGGTCGCCGTCGTATTGCAGCATGCCGGCGTACTTCACCTGCGGCACCACGCCACGGTCGAACTTGTCGAAGGACGCATCGCCGTCAAAGGCCATCGAAATTTCCTGGGCACGGTCACCGCGGAAATTGTAGAGAATCACGCTGTCACCATCCTGCATCTTGCCCACGGGCTGACCATCCGCCGCAATGACGAACGCCGGCAGATCCTGGTCAATCACGCCCAGCTCGGCACGGTAGGTCTCAATGGCCTGCGCAGCAGAGGCGAACTGACGGCCCTCGCCGTGCACATGCACGTCCCAGCCAGCCTTGACCATGTTCCAGTTGGCCTGATAGCGATCCATGGTAATCTGCATGCGGCCACCGCCGGAAGCAATCCGGCCATCAAAGGAAGCATCGTTGAGCGCGGCAAGCGCATCCTCCAGCATCTGCACATAGTCCAGCGCGGAGGTGGCAGGCACATCGCGGCCATCCAGCAGGATGTGGCAGCGCACGCGCTTCACGCCCTCGGCCTTGGCCTGCTTGAGCATGGCCAGCAGATGGTTGATGTTGGAATGCACATTGCCGTCAGACAGCAGGCCGATGAAGTGCAGCGTGCCCTCGCTGGCCTTCACGCCGCCCACCAAATCCTGCCATGCCTCGGAGGCGTATACGCTGCCGGACTCGATGGACTCGTTCACCAGCTTTGCACCCTGGGAGTAAATCTGGCCGCAGCCCAGCGCGTTGTGGCCGACCTCGCTGTTGCCCATATCATCGTCAGAGGGCAGACCAACAGCGGCACCGTGGGCCTTGATGACCTGGAAGGGGCAGGTGGCCTTCAATTCGTCCAGGGTGGGGGTGGTGGCCTTCATGACCATATTGCCAAGCTCGACGGGGGACTCGCCCACGCCGTCCATGACGACCAGAACAACGGGCTTCTTCTCCATAAAACAAGCAACCTCCTGTCAATATCATCAGCAAGCGGCAAAAAGCCGCAAACCTATACAAGCTAAGGATAGAACAAAACCGCCCGAATGTCAATGACCCGGGCGGCAGGCATGGCAAAAAAGTGACAGGAACAGGCATTACTGCCCTTCGGGTACCTGCGGGGGCAGCTCCTCCCCGGCGGACGGCTCCGGGGGCGTGGCCGGGGGCGGCGGAAAGTCCTCCGGAAGCGTTGCAGCAGGCTCGCTCGTGGGCAGGACATTGGGCACGCTCACATGCTTGACGGGACGGTCTGCCTTCGGTGGGGGCGGTGTCCGGAGCTCCTGCGGGAGCTGGACGGACTTTTTCCGGCCCAGCTTCTCATGGATGAAGGTCATGCTGTCCTCATAGGTGAAGGGCGTGCAGGGCAGGGCCAGACGCATCCACCACACGGGCGCGTAGAAAAGAATCAGCGTCTTTTCCGGCCACAGCTGCACACGGGCGATATCCCGCCACGCCAAATCCTGCTGGCTCAGCAGTACGGTGGGTACCTCGTCAGCCGGGTCAATCTCGCGCAGCAGGGCCGGTGAGCGCAGGCGCAGCATCAGCTTCAGGGGCGTGGGGTTGGGCAGATAGCAGCTGACATGAATGCCCCGGCTGTCCACTGCGCAGTCCTGCCAGTCCTCCCCTTGCAGGATGAAAATCAGCAGCACCGCTGCCATGACCGTCATCATCAGCATCAGCAGGGCTTGCGGCAGGCCGCTGCGCAGGAGCGTTTCGATGCCCTCCGCGCCGCCCAGAAAGCCCTCCAGCGTCAGCGTCAGCACCAGCGCGACAGCCGCTACCGGCAGCAAAATCCGCATCAGCGCGTTCCAGCACATCCAGTCCCGCACCGGATGATGCGACACGCACCACGCCACCCGCACGGCAGAGCGGGGCAGCTTTCCGCCGCAGCGTTCGCAGAAATCTCCCACAGGCACATCGCACGCACATTTCTTGCAATAGGATGTCATTGGCATGGGTTGTCCTCCTTGTTGGAACCATTGTAGCACGGATTGCCCAGTGTGGCAAATCCCTTTTGCCGCTGCATGCGCCCGGGGTGTTCTGGCAGAGAAAAAACCGAATGAAACATGCCCCAAAATCATGTCGAAATTACATCGTTAAATTTATGTCAAGGTTATTGACAACGATTCCGACATCTGGTACACTGTCCGCGGATTCAGGGAGAAGGCACCCGGGAATCCTCATAGAGATACAGGGTTCATCAGCCACGACGACACAAAAAGGAGAGAGCGACATGGCGAAGGAATACCCCATCGTGGACAGTGTGGAGAGCTTTGAGAAGGCTCTGAAGCAGGTGCGCGAGGCTCAGAAGAAGTTTGCAACCTACTCCCAGGAGCAGGTGGATCAGATTTTCCAGGCGGCTGCTCTGGCGGCCAACCGCGCCCGCATCCCGCTGGCCAAGATGGCTGTGGCCGAAACCGGCATGGGTGTGGTGGAGGACAAGGTCATCAAGAACCACTACGCCGCTGAATATATTTATAACGCCTACCGCAGCGTCAAGACCTGCGGCGTGATTGAGGAAAACGACAGCTTCGGCATGATGAAGGTGGCCGAGCCCATCGGCGTGGTAGCGGCGGTCATCCCCACCACCAACCCCACCTCCACCGCCATCTTCAAGACCCTGCTGTGCCTCAAGACCCGCAACGGCATCATCATCTCCCCCCATCCCCGTGCGAAGAAGTCCACCATTGAGGCCGCGAAGATTGTTCTGGAAGCCGCTGTGGCGGCTGGCGCGCCCGAGGGCATCATTGCCTGGGTGGATGTGCCCAGCCTGGAGCTGACCAACATGGCCATGAAGGAAGCCGACATCATCCTGGCTACCGGCGGCCCCGGCATGGTCAAGGCGGCGTATTCCTCCGGCAAGCCCGCGCTGGGCGTCGGTGCAGGCAACACCCCCGCCATCATTGACGAGAGCGCGGATGTGCAGGTGGCTGTCAACTCCATCATCCATTCCAAGACCTTCGACAACGGCATGATTTGCGCCTCTGAGCAGTCCACCATCGTGCTGGATCAGGTGTACGACCAGGTTCGTGCCGAGTTCGCTGCCCGCGGCTGCTACTTCCTGCAGGGCGAGGAGCTGGACAAGGTGCGCAAGACCATCATCATCAACGGCGCACTCAACGCCAAAATTGTTGGTCAGAAGGCCCACACCATTGCCAAGCTCAGCGGCGTGGAGGTACCCGAGAACACCAAGATTCTCATCGGTGAGGTGGAATCCGTTGACCTGGCCGAGGAATTCGCCCATGAGAAGCTGTCCCCCGTGCTGGCGATGTATCGCGCCAAGGACATCGACGAGGCCTTCGACAAGGCGGAGCAGCTCATCGCGGACGGCGGCTATGGCCACACCTCCTCCATCTACCTCAACGCTGTCACCCGCAAGGATCTGATTGACCGCTTCGCCGCGCGGATGAAGACCTGCCGCATTCTGGTGAACACCCCCTCCTCGCAGGGCGGCATCGGCGATCTGTACAACTTTATGCTCACTCCCTCCCTGACGCTGGGCTGCGGCTCCTGGGGCGGCAACTCCGTGTCCGAGAACGTGGGCGTGAAGCACCTGCTCAACATCAAGACTGTTGCCCAGAGGAGGGAGAACATGCTCTGGTTCCGTGCGCCGCAGAAGGTGTACATGAAGAAGGGCTGCCTGCCCGTTGCGCTGGACGAGCTCAAGACCGTCATGGGCAAGAAGAAGGCCTTCATCGTCACCGACTCCTTCCTGTACAACAACGGCTATACCAAGACCATCACCGACAAGCTGGATCAGATGGGCATTACCCATACCACCTTCTTCGATGTGGCTCCCGACCCCTCCCTGGCCTGCGCCAAGGAAGGTGCAAAGGCCATGGCGGCCTTCCAGCCGGACTGCATCATCGCCATCGGCGGCGGCTCCGCCATGGACGCGGGCAAGATTATGTGGGTGATGTACGAGCATCCCGAGGTTGACTTCCTCGACATGGCCATGCGCTTCATGGACATCCGCAAGCGTGCCTACACCTTCCCCAAGATGGGCGAGAAGGCCTACTTCATCGCTGTGCCCACCTCCGCCGGTACCGGCTCCGAGGTGACGCCCTTCGCCGTTATCACGGATGAGCGCACGGGCGTGAAGTATCCGCTGGCGGACTACGAGCTGATGCCCAACATGGCCATCGTGGATGCGGACGTGATGATGAACGCGCCCAGGGGTCTGACCAGTGCCTCCGGCATTGACGCGCTGACCCACGCGCTGGAAGCCTATGCCTCCATGCTTCAAACCGATTTCACCGATGGTCTGGCCCTGAAGGCGACCAAGCTGATTTTCGACTATCTGCCCCGCTGCTATGACGATGGCGCGCATGACCCCGTGGCCCGTGAGAAGATGGGCAACGCCGCCACCATGGCGGGCATGGCCTTTGCCAATGCCTTCCTGGGTGTGTGCCACTCCATGGCGCACAAGCTGGGCGCGTTCCATCACCTGCCCCACGGCGTGGCCAACGCGCTGCTGATTGAGGAGGTCATCCGCTTCAACAGCGAGGAGGTTCCCGCCAAGATGGGTACCTTCCCCCAGTACGCCTATCCGCACACCAAGCGTCGCTATGCCGAGGTGGCCGAGAGCCTGGGCCTGGGCGGTGCCAATGATGACGAAAAGGTCGAGAACCTGATTGCCGCCGTCCATGCCCTCAAGCTGCGCGTGGGCATCAAGGAGACCATCCGCGACTACGGCGTGGATGAGGAGAAGTTCCTTGCCACCCTGGACGAGATGGTGGAGCAGGCCTTTGACGACCAGTGCACCGGTGCGAACCCCCGCTATCCGCTGATGAGCGAAATCAAGGACATGTACCTGCGGGCCTATTACGGCAAGTAAAAAGCGCGGGCAGGGCGGCAGGAGTTCTGCTTCCCTGCCGCGAATCATACCATTAGCATGAAGCGAGCGTACATATTCCGATGAGCGCAAGGAGGTCATACGCATGAATCTGGAGAACGTGATTGCCGTCCGCCGGGACAAGGTCATCTATCGCGATGGCGACAAGTCCATCAAGGTCTTTAACGAGAACTACGATATCGCCGATATCCTCAACGAGGCCCTGAACACCGCCCGTGTGCAAAAGACCGACCTGAACATTCCCAAGCTGGTGGCTGTGACCCAGGTGGATGGCAAGTGGGCCATCGTGTCCGACTACATCGAGGGCAAGACCATGTCGCAGCTGCTGCGGGAGAATCCCGAAAAGACGGATGAGTACATGGAAATGTTCGTGGACATTCAGCTGAATATCCACAAGCAAACCTGCCCCATGCTCAACTCCCTGATTGAGAAGATGCACCGTAAGATCAGTGCCACCGCCCCCTATCTGGATGCGACCACCCGTTACGAGCTGCACACCCGTCTGGCGGCCATGCACGAGCATCGCAAGGTCTGCCATGGCGACTTCCATCCCTCCAACGTGGTCATTACGCCCGACGGTCAGGCCTACATTCTGGACTGGGCGCATGTGACGCAGGGCAACGCCTCTGCCGATGCGGCACAGACCTATCTGCTCTTCTCGCTGTATGGACGGCAGGATCTGGCGGACAAGTACATGAACCTGTTCTGCAAGAAGAGCGACACGGCCAAGCAGTATGTGCAGAAGTGGATTCCCATCGTGGCGGCTGCGCAGGCTCTCAAGGGCACGCCCGAGGAGCGGGAGCTGGCCCTCAAGTGGGCTGACGTGGTGGAATACGAGTAAGCCATTCCCCGCCCCTGCCAACCCATACCATCAGCATCCGCGGCTTCCCCATGCAGGGAGCTGCGGATGCTTTTTGATTCATACTCATTTGCATCTAAAACGCTTCATTCGCACAACGTCCTTTCCGCTCTGGCTGCGCTTCGTTACGCTCAACGTACTTCCAGTATGCCTCGCTCCACTCAGTTTTGCCAGAACGAAAAATCCGTTGCGCTCGGTGAAGCCTTTTAGACGCAAATGAGTATAACAGGGCCAATGCGCTCACGCATGCCCGGCGGAAAGACAGAGCAATGCCCGGAGAAGGTTCGCTTCCCCGGGCATTGGCTTATTCCGTGTACTCGGATGTGACACAGGTCATTCGGATGATGGTCAGAACTTCCCCGTCCTGGGAAATGGTGCGCTCTTTGCCATCCAGGCGGAAGCCGTAATGGTCGAACAGGAAGCGGGCGCGGAAGTTGTCCCGCATCGTCCAAAAATGGATGCGCGGATACTGTGCCGTCAGCTTCCGCATGGCAGCATTCATCAGCAGGGCCTTGTCCATGCCGCCGGCAATGGGCAGGATGGCTGCTTCCAGAATCAGCCCGCAGCCTGCTTCCTCCGGGTCTGCACCGTAGACGACATAGCCGCTCACCGCGCCGTCCGTCTCCAGCACCTCCATCGACCAGCCTTCATGGAACCAGCCCTGCACCTGCGTCAGGTAGTAGGTTTCATGCAGCTGCTTGAGGATTCTTTCCGGGAGATACCCACGGTACAATGCACGCATATAGCGGCTCTTGACCCCGGCCATGGAGAACGCGTCGCCCGGAAGGGCGGCGCGTGTCAGTTGCTTTCCCATCGCTTTACACCAGCCTGATACCAGAATCCTTCTGCTCCTGCTCGTACCGCTTGAGCAGGTTGCGGATGCGGTCGGAGGGGC
Organism: Aristaeellaceae bacterium; assembly: GCA_051883835.1. Lineage (GTDB taxonomy): Bacteria > Bacillota > Clostridia > Christensenellales > Aristaeellaceae > UBA11524. The sequence goes on along the minus strand of JBJEUL010000199.1, from coordinate 2,345 downwards.
TAAGCAGCTTGCTCAGGGAGCGGTCATGGTTCAGGGTCGCAATGATGTAGGAGATGAATTTGCTCATATCCGCCTGAATGAACCACGGTGCAGCCTTCAATTCGGGCGTGCAGTAGGTCAGGTTGGTGGAGATGACCCGGTCAATCAAACCTTCCTCATACGCCCGGTTGTACAAATCCAAGCCATTGGTGAACAGCGAGAAGGTCGCTGCTGCATAAATGCGGTTGGCCTTGCGCTTCTTCAGCTCACGAGCCACATCAATGATGGACTCGCCGGAGGACAGGATATCGTCCGCCACGAACACGTCCTTGCCCTCCATGGAGTTGCCCATGTACTCATGCGCCACAATGGGATTGCGGCCATTGACCACGCGGGTATAGTCGCGCCGCTTGTAGAACATGCCCATATCCAGCCCCAGCACGGAGGCATAGAAGATATTGCGGTCAATCGCGCCCTCGTCCGGGGAAACGATCATCATGTGTTCCTTGTCGATTTGCAGGTTCTTGTCCCGCTTGAGCAGGGCCTTGAGGATCTGATAGGAGGGCATCACGGACTCAAAGCCGCCCTCAGGGATAGCGTTCTGCACGCGGGGGTCATGGGCATCAAAGGTGATGATGTTGTTCACACCCATGCGCACCAGCTCCTGCAGGCCCATGGCGCAGTCCAGGCTCTCCCGGGAAGAGCGGCGATGCTGCCGTCCGCCATAGAGCATGGGCATGATGACCGTGATGCGCTTGGCCTTGCCGCCCACAGCGGCGATGGTACGCTTCAAATCCATGAAATGGTCATCCGGGCTCATGGGCACCTTCTGGCCGTACATCTCGTAGGTGCAATTGTACGCGCCCACATCGCACAGGATGTACAGGTCGAGGCCGCGGACACTGTCTTTAATCAGGCCCTTGCCTTCACCGTTGCCAAAGCGAGGGCAGCTTGTGCGCACCATGAAGTCCTCACGGCCCATGCCGGGCGTCGTGCACATGTCGCCGGGAAGCGTTTCTTCGTTGCGCTCACGCCACTTGAGCAGCCACTGGTTCACCTTGCTGCCCATTTCTTCCGTGCCACGCATGGAGATCAGCCCCAGAGGGCCGACCGGATAGGTCAGGAAAGACTCGTCGCTCCAGGTGCTCACAAAATCAGTCACACCATCAACCTCATTCCCCTTGGATTTTCCCACTGGATATTATACAACATTTCCTGCAATATGAGAAGGGATTTTGCGAAAAAAAGCGAACGATTTTCTGTTTTGTCGAAAATTGGTGGGTTTTCAACCATTTTGCCCCCTGATAAGCCAATTTTTCTCCGGGTATCCGGCTCATCATCGCGGCAAAAGCCGTACATTGGGGCAGCGTGGCTGTTTTCCCCTTCTCATGATACCCCATCCGGCTGCGGAAAAATCTTCCGCGGCTTGACAAATGGCCTCGAATCGGCTACCATGACAGAACCATACAGAGAAAGGACTTGTTATTTTGTTTCCGCGGCTTTCGATGGGACGGTGTTTCCTTGCGCTGGCAGGCAGTGTGATTCAGGCCCTGGGTGTGTGCAACATCCACGCCTTTGCTGATGTGACGGAGGGCGGTGTGCTGGGGCTGCTGCTGCTGCTGGAGCATTGGCTGCATCTGTCCCCGGCCATCAGCAGTGTGGTGCTGAATGGGCTGTGCTACCTGTTCGGCTGGAAAACGCTGGGCAGGGATTTTCTGTGGTATTCCATCCTGTCCTGCGGCGGGTTCAGCATCAGCTACGCGCTGCTGGAGCCTTTCGCGCCGCTGTGGCCGGCGGTCATTGCGTCGCCGCTGGCATCGGCTGTGCTGGGCGCGGTGTTTGTCGGCGTGGGGGCAGGGCTGTGTGTGCGGGTCGGCGGTGCGCCCAGCGGCGATGATGCGCTGGCCATGGCTTTGGTTCAGCGAACCCATTGGGACATTCAGTGGATTTACCTGCTGTCCGACCTGATTGTGTTGGTGCTGTCCGTGAGCTATATTCCCCTGCAAAAGCTGGGCTGGTCGCTGCTGACGGTGGTGCTGTCCGGGCAGATGATTGGGTGGATGCAAAAGATACCGTTCAGGCTGAAAGAGCAGTAACTGCATAACGATAAGGGCTGTCCCCGGCGGTGTTGCCATGGGGACAGCCCTTTCAGTTTGTCAGCAAGCAAGAGAAGCAATTGGATAATCCACAGCGCAGCGAGGTCGGATGAGGTCGTTCCTTGTGCAGGCTTCGAAACCTGCCGTTCCCAACGCGGACGAACTGCGTCGTCTGCTTGGGAACTCGGGCTTTTTCCGTTTCCTTTTTGCTTTGAGAATGTGTTGCGCTGGGCTGCCGCCCAGACCTGCGCAGGGGTTTCACCCCTGCAC
>JBJEUL010000198.1:0-3136 GCA_051883835.1 Aristaeellaceae bacterium | reverse complement strand
CAACATGCGCACCATCCTCATGGAAGAGCTGAACATGACCAAGGAAATGGTGTACACGCAGGCCGTCATCGGTGACACCTACAACTACATGAACGATATCAAGTGGGGCGGCGGCCAGACCATCCTGACGGGCATCGGCCAGTCGGTGACGGTGGTGACGCCCATTGCGGTGGCGCGGTATGTGTGCGCAGTGGCCAATGGCGGCTATGTGTACAATGTATCGCTGGTGGACTCCATCATTTCGCCCGAGGGCGAGATTCTCAGCCAGCGCGAGCCGCAGCTCATCAGCCAGCTGGAGGACCCCAACAACTACATGGATTTGATTCATCAGGGCATGCAAGGCGTTGTGGACGAGTCCGGTACGGCAAGCAAGCACTTCAAGAACTGGAAGTATAATGCAGCCAAGGTGCTGGCCGCGAAAACGGGTACGGCCCAGACCACCGACATCGACCTGGAGAACAACGCGTGGTTCGTGGCCTTTGCGCCCTACGACAACCCGGAGATTGCCGTGGTCAGCTTCATTCCCAACGGCTATTCCGGCGGTGAGGCATCGCAGGCGGCACGCGACTTCATCGAGTGGTATCTGGATCAGGAGACCCTGAGAACCGTGGATTACGACCTTCCCTCCGGCAATTACCTGGCACCGTAACCAGAGGACTCTGCCCTCTGGACTCCCGCTCAAGGGGCATTGCCCCTTGAGAATCCCGTTCTCGCGATGCAGGCGCGCGCCTGCGGATGGGCTATGTACGCGTGGAGGATAGGGGAACGGGATGGACAAGATAGAAATGGAGCGTTGGGTATGGGCAAAGCATGGTTGATCGCCTCTGGCAAAGGTGGCGTTGGCAAGAGTACTGTGGTCGCCTCGCTGGGCTTTGGACTGGCGCGGCAGGGCAAGACGACCTGCATTGTGGATGCGGATATCGGCCTGCGGGATCAGGACGCGCTCCTGGGGCTGGAGAATCACATTGTCTACGACCTGGTGGACGTGTGCAACAAGGATTGCCGCTTGCAGCAGGCCCTCATCAATCCGCCGACAGAGCCGAACCTGACGCTGTTGCCGGCCTCGCAGTTTGCCCGGTCGAAGGAGCTTGACCCCAAGGCCTTCCGCCGCATCATTGCGGAGCTGAAGCGCAGCCATGACCATGTCCTGATTGACAGCCCGGCAGGCATTGAGCGTGGCTTGCGGGGGCTGCTGGCAGCAGACATTGATGAAACCATCATTGTCTGCACGCCGGATGATGTGTGCATCCGCAATGCGGAACGAACGGTCTTTATTCTTGACGGGACGCAGTTGCCCCGGCCGTGGGTCATTGTGAACCGGCTGATTCCTGACTTGATTCGCATGGGCGAGATGTACCCTGCCAGCGTGGTGGCGCAGATACTCGACCTGCCCCTGCTGGGTGAAATTCCCGAGGACTCCACCGTATACCGGGCATTGATGGCCCATATGCCCCTGATGGACGCGGACTGCGCGGGGCAGCGCGCGCTGAGTCGCATCGCGCGGCGCATGACCGATGAAAGTGTTCCGCTGCCCGATTTTGGCAAGACGCCGCTGCCGTGGTACCGCCGTTTGCTCTATCGCCCTGTGAAGGAGGTCAAGCGTATTGATCGCTGAAAACCGACGCGCCCGCGCCCATGTGGACAAAACGCTGCTGACGCTGGTCTTTGCAATGTCCATATTCGGCGTACTGGCTGTGTGCGTGGCGAGCTACACCACCAGTTCCACCGCGGACGCGCCGCTGCTCAACCATATTGTAGAGTCCACCCATGCGGTACGCCAGTGCATTTTCCTGTTCCTTGCCCCCTTCGTGCTGGCGGTCATCATCAATATTCCCTACGACATGCTGCGTCGGCGGGCGGAACTGATTTACTACGGCAGTACGCTGCTGATTTTCGTGGTGTGGATTTTCAACCGTGCCGAGGGCGTGAAGGCCTGGCTGGACGTTATCTGGGGCTTCACCATTCAGCCCTCGGAGTTCGCCAAGCTGGCCATGATTCTTATGATGGCCAAGACCCTGTCCCGTTACGACCGGCCCATGAGCACCCGCAAGGAATTTGTCGAGATTATGCTGCTGGCCATCGTGCCCTGCGTCATTATCCTGCTTTCGGGTGAAACGGGCTCCATGATGGTGATTGTGTTCCTGTTCGCCATCATGCTGTACTTTTCCAACGTGGACATCAAGCTGCTGCTGGGTTTGGGCACGCTGGCGGTGCTGGCCATTCTGGCCCTGTACGGCTTCATGGTGGCCTCTGGCTCGGATGACTATCGTCTGGCCCGCATTCTGGCCTTCATCAACCCTGAGCTGTCCCCGCTGGATGACGCCTATCAGCAGTCACAGAGCAAGATGGCCATTGGCTCGGGCGGCCTGTGGGGCATTGGCATGTTTGTGGACGGTGCGCTGTCCCAGCTGAACTATGTGCCGGCTGACTGGACGGACTTCATCTTTTCCACCATTGGCGAGGCCTGGGGCTTTGTGGGATGCAGCATTGTGCTGCTGGGCTATCTGCTGATTCTGCTGCGCATGCTTTATCTGGCCCGCTATACCCGGGACAAGTTCGGCATGCTGGTGATCATAGGGGTGATGGGCATGCTGCTCTTCCACGTCTTTGAGAACATCGGCATGACGCTGGGCTTGATGCCGATCACAGGCATTCCGCTGCCCTTCCTGTCCTATGGCGGTTCCAACATGATGACGAACATGGGCGGTGTCGCGCTGGTGCTCAACGTGACGAAGAACCGCAGCCTGTCCCACTCCGTGCTGACTCCGCAGACTCGGACGAATCCATACAGCTTTTCACGGCGGACCTGAATCGCGCCCTTGCAGGATGCTGTTCCCTGCAAGGGCTTTGGTTTGCTGCCTGCTCAGGACAACGCCCGTTTCACAGGCTTCATCTTCTGGGTGACGCTTGGCCGGACAGGGCAGTTCGTTTCCTTTCAGCCTCCTTTGCAACCGACATGAAGGCTTTGACCTGGTGGATTGGAAAATAATCAGTCGATTGCCGGGGTTTTTTGAAAATTCCCCTTGACAAACCATCGCGAATACGCTATAATATCCACTGTTGACCGGTGGTCATAGGGGCATGGTGTAATGGTAACACGTGGGTCTCCAAAACCTTTGTTGAGGGTTCGAGTCCT
>JBJEUL010000197.1:0-13634 GCA_051883835.1 Aristaeellaceae bacterium | reverse complement strand
GCCATTCTGCGCACAAAAAAAGAGCCGTCTGAGGAGCTGCAAACCCTTATACAGACGGCCTTTGCGCAAATTACCATCAGCCAAAATGATTATACATTTATACTCCATGGCAATTGTGCAGTGGAGATGAGGGGAGTCGAACCCCTGTCCGAAAGCTCTTGTGCGGAACCTTCTCCGAGCGCAGTCAGTGTTTTGACATTCCCTTCACCCCGCGCCCGCTGACAGGCTCACGGCGTTGGTAGCTTCATGTTACGGACGTGCGGCAAAGCTTAGGCACGCTCGTTCCCCGCGTGAATGACGCTGGTGACCGGGCACGCGGGCAGCCCGGGCCAACGTCGCGGCATTACGCCGCGAAAGCGAATTCGTTATTGTCAGTTACTTTTTTTCCCCGTTTTATCGTGGTCAGGGGCCACGGCTCGCTTATCCCGCCCTCGACACCCCCGTCGAAACCGGATCATCCCCATACATGCTGACAATCATTCGCCTTCACTGATGAAGAAATGGTCAATGCTTCTGGCTCTCCCGCAGCGCACGGTGAATCTCACGATCCGTGTCCCGCTTGGCCATGGCATCACGCTTGTCGTGCAGCTGCTTACCGCGGCACAGCCCCAGCTGCAGCTTCATCCGTCCATCCTTGAGATAAATCTCCAGCGGCACCAGCGTGTAGCCCTGCCGTGCGACCAGACCGTCCAGCTTGCGGATTTCACTTTTGTGCATCAGCAGCTTCTTAGGCCTGAGCGGATCGCGGTTGAACTGGTTGCCCTGCTCGTAAGGACTGATGTGCATGCCCTCGACCCACAACTCACCCTGACGGATTTGCGCCCAGGACTCCTTCAGGTTCACACGCCCCTGACGGATGGACTTCACTTCCGTACCGAAAAGCTGCAAGCCGCACTCGTAGCGTTCCTCAACGAAGTAATCGTGAAAGGCCTTGCGGTTCTGCACCACAGGCTTGATACCCTTCTGATGTGGCACCGCGTCCGCCTCCTTTCACGCTCATCGCTCATCAGCCGTTTCATTATAACATACTCCAGGATACTTTGCAATCGTGATTTTTTCTGTTATAATGATGCATATTGATGGGAGGTAGAGGAAGATGAACGATCTTCACCTGATGGCCGTCCAAGCCCGGCATGCCGCCTGGACGCTGGCGGCATCCACCCTGGCGGAGCGCAATGCCGCACTGCTGGCCATGGCCGAAGAGCTGAACCTTCGCCGTGAAGCCATCTTTGCTGCAAACCAACTGGATGTTGCCGTTGCGGAGGCAGAGCAGCTGGCCGCACCGCTGCTGGGCAGGCTGAAATTCCGCGAGGAGAAGCTCGCCGCCGTGACCGATGGGCTTTGTGCGTTGGCCGCACTCCCCGACCCGATCGGAGAAACAACCCTCGCACGGGAGCTGACCGAAGGACTGACGCTCTATCGGGTCACATGTTCCATTGGTGTCATCGGTGTGATTTTCGAGAGTCGGCCCGACGCGCTGGTGCAAATCGCTTCCCTGGCCCTGAAGAGCGGCAACGCCGTGCTGCTTAAGGGTGGCCGTGAAGCACTGCATACCAATGCCGCCCTGTGTGAGGCTCTGCGTGCCGCCGTGGAGCGCGTCGGTTTGCCTGCGGATTTCGCCCAGCTGATGGAAAGCCGCGAGGATGTGACCGCCATGCTCAAGGAGGACACACTCATCGACCTCATCATTCCCCGTGGCAGCAATGCCTTTGTCCGCTATATCATGGACAACAGCCGGATTCCTGTGCTGGGCCATGCTGATGGCATCTGCCATGTCTATGTGGACAAGGCTGCCGAGCTGGACATGGCCGTACGCATTGCGGTGGACAGCAAGACGCAGAATGTAGCCGTGTGCAATGCCATGGAAACGCTGCTTGTGCATCAGGCGATTGCCGAGCCCTTCCTGACGGCGTTGCAGCCTGCCATGGAGGAGCGTGGTGTACGCCTGCTGGGTGATGCAGCCACGCGAGCCATCATCCCGGTAGAGCCTGCCACCGAAGCAGACTGGCGAACGGAGTACCTCGACCATGTGCTGTCCATTCGCGTGGTGGAGGACTTGTATGCCGCCATCGACCATATCAACCGCTACGGCAGTCATCATACGGACTGCATTGTCACAGCGGACGATGAAGCCGCCCGCACGTTCCTCACCCGTGTGGACAGCGCAGGGGTGTACCGCAACGTGTCCACGCGCTTTGCTGATGGCTTTGTGTACGGTTTTGGCGCGGAGGTCGGCATCGCCACAGGGAAAATCCATGCCCGTGGACCCATGGGCCTGGAGGGCCTGACCACTTACAAATACAAGCTCCTGGGCGATGGTCAGCTGATGGCGGAAATGAAGCGTGGCGAACGCCACTACACCCACAAACTGCTGAACGAACGCTGTCCCCTGTGAGCCTGTCCATGAAAGCGAGCGATGATTTTGTCCGGCACCGCCTTTGCCCTTTTAGATTTTGATGATACCCTCGCCCGGGGTGATTCTGTTCTCCCCTACCTGATGTACTGCATCCGCCGCGGCGTTGCACCCAGGCGGCAGCTGCTCCGTGCTGCTGGCGGGTATATCTGCTTTCTACTCCATCCGCGCAGTGCGGCCCGTGCCAAGGAACGGACACTCTCCTTCATTCGCGGAAAAACAGTCGAGGAGATGGATTCGCTGGCCCGTGATTTCTTCCGGGAGGTCTACTGCCAGCGATTCTTTCAGGAGGGCATCCAGGAGCTGTGGAAGCTGCGGGAGGAAGGCTATCGTATCCTGATTGTATCAGCCTCAGCGGATGTCTACATGCATGTTCTACCGGAGTTTATGCCGATTGATGCTGTGCTGTCAACCAACTGTGAAGTGGACGCGCAAGGACGATACACCGGTCATGTGGGCGCAAACTGCAAGGGGGAAGAAAAGCCCCGGCGCATCGCCGCATGGCTGAACGCAAGGGGGCTTGTGCTGGACGCGGCATCCTCCTGTGCCTATGGCGACTCCCCTTCCGATGCGCCCATGCTGCGCATGACAGCCTCGCCCATGCTGGTCTCCCCCAAGAAAGGTCTTGTCCGCCTGATGCCGGAGGGACAAATTCTCCATTGGCATTGTGACGACCATGCATGACAGAAAGGACGTGCCGCCCGATGACCCTCATCCGCCGCGTGACCCCTGAAACGGCTCATACGCTGCGCATTTTGATGGATCCGGTGCTGGTGGGGGACGTGACCCTTCTGCGCATTGGACGCAATACGCTGTCGCTGGGGTATCTTCCTGCCAAGCCCGCCGCCATGGTTGTCTTTGCGCCGGATGAACAGCTGGATTTCACCGCCGCGCTGACGGAGCCCAGCATGGCCCTGTTCGCCGCCTATGAGGAAGAACAGTGTATCGGTACCGCACTGGTTCGTGTGTCGTCCGGGAACGGCTGGGCTGATTTGCTGGATATTCGGGTTGCGGTGACCTGCTGCCGGCGCGGCATCGCCCGGTCATTGATGGAGGCTTGCGAGGCTTTCGCATGCCGGCACGGCGCAGAAGGTCTGCACATGGCTATTCCGGACAGCAATCCTGGCGCGTGTCAATTTGCCGAGCAATGCGGCTTTAGCCTGCAGGGCTTCGACAAGCTGGCCCTGACATTTTCCCGTACAGAGCGGGTCAAGCCCCTGGCCGCCCGTGCTGTGCTTCTTCATTTTTACCGCAACAAGAAAGGCTGATGAGCATCATGATGCGTTTGCAGAAATATCTTGCCCTGTCCGGCGTGGCCAGCCGCCGCGCTTCTGAAAAGCTGATTGCAGAGGGCCATGTAGCCGTCAACGGTCAGGTCATTACGGAGATGGGCGTCCAGGTGGACGAAGTCTCTGACCGGGTGACGGTGGATGGCGTGCCTGTTCATCTGGAGGAAGAAAAGCACTACCTTGCCTACAACAAGCCCATCGGTGAAGTAACCACGGTCTCCGACCCGGAGGGCCGCGCCACCGTCATGGACAAGTTCCGCGACTATCCTGTTCGGCTCTATCCTGTGGGCCGCCTGGACTATGACAGTGAAGGGCTGCTGTTGCTGACCAATGACGGCGAGCTGATGAACAACCTGCTGCACCCCAGCAAGGAGGTCAACAAAACCTATCTGGCCAAAGTCAGCAATCATGTGGACGATGACGCACTGCGCCGTCTGCGTGCCGGTGTGACGCTGGATGACCGCCTGACCTCTCCGGCCAATGTGCGCCTGGTGCGCCACGAGGCCTTCGACAGCATCGTGCTGGTGACGATTCACGAGGGCCGCTATCGTCAGGTACGCCGCATGTTCGAAGCGGTTGGGCATCAGGTGGTGCAGCTCAAGCGTGTGGGTTTTGGCGCGGTGCAGCTGGGTGATCTGCCCCGTGGACAGTGGCGGCACCTGACAGACGCGGAAATCAAGCGACTGAAGGAGCTGTAAGATGAGCTACGTTCTGCGTTCCGCACGGTATCTTGCTGCTGACTGCCTGCGTCAGGTGGTACAGCCCGGCGATACCGTCATTGACGCGACCCTTGGCAACGGTCACGATACCTGCATGCTGGCTGAATTGGTAGGCGAAAGTGGACATGTGATTGGCTTCGATGTGCAGCCCTCCGCGGTGGAAAGTACCCGTTCCGCACTGGCGGCACAGAAGCTTTTGTCGCGCTGCGAACTGCACTGCACAGGGCATGAGCATATCGCGGACTGCGTTTCCGTTCCGGTGCGGGCGGCTGTGTTCAATCTGGGATGGCTCCCGGGTGGTGACAAGTCCATCACCACCCACTGGGACACGACCCGCACTGCCATTGCTGCCGCATTGTCCTTGCTGGTGGCCGGGGGTGTATGTACCGTATGCGCCTATCCCGGCCACGCTGCCGGGGATGAGGAACGCGCCGCGCTGATGGACTGGCTGTCCGCCCTGCGTCCGCAGGAATACAACGTGCTGCATCACCGATTCCTCAATGCAGGCCCCGGGGCACCGGAATGCTTCATCATACAACGGCAGTGAGGTGTTGATTGTGACCATCCGTCAAGCACATCCCTCGGATACGTCCCTGCTTGCCCATCTTGCCAGCCGTCTGTGGCCGCATCATACGCCCTCTGAGCTGGAGCCTGAATTTGCTGCGCTGACCGCTTCTCCCGAGGCTGCCTGCTTTCTGGCCTATGATGGTGATATACCCATCGGCTTTGCCCAGTGTCAGCTGCGTCACGACTATGTGGAGGGTACGTCCACCAGCCCTGTAGGCTTTCTGGAGGGACTGTGGGTGGAGGCATCCCATCAGCGGCAGGGTGTGGCGACCGATCTGGTGCATGCCTGCGAGGATTGGGCGCGCGGCATGGGCTGCAGCGAGTTCGGCAGCGACTGTGAACTGGGCAATGACGTTTCTTTGGCTTTCCATCTGGCTGCGGGATTTACAGAGGTTCAGAGGACCATCTGGTTCGTCAAGCAACTGTGAACGGGGCACTCTCCACATACGGGGACACGCCAACAGCAGCATATCGGGCAAGTGGCTGAGGTCACTTGCCATTTTGGTGGATGCAATCAGAGGGGCTGTGGCGACAGAAAGTGCATTGATGCATGTCATGTTTTGTGAATGTGAAACGGTTGCAAAAAGAAGGCAGACAGTGTATAATCGAACATGGGTGCTTATAGCATTCTGTCAGAGCAGCTGGGATGGAAACGACATGCTGCTTTGATGGCATAGGGCGAGTTACGATTGCCGATGCTTCCCTGAGCAAGGAGAAGCGTGGTATTCCCATCACGCTGGTGACGCGCCATAACGGGGATATCCATGCTGATTGGGCGAAGTCGCACATCTGCGAAAGCCTGTTTGCCGCTATTGTGGAAGTGGACAAGGGTCAGCGCAAGTCTGCCTGCATCCATCCCGGCAAAAAGGCACGCGACATTGACAATTCCTTCGCGGAGCGAATGGAAATCGCCCGCCGCTTCGGCATTCCTGCGCTGGGTGTAGAATCCGTCGAGGCAATGAGCGACAACCATCAATAAGCATGCAGGCATGAACAGCCCATCCTTTCCAGCTATGGATACACGGCGGATGCGGGATATGCGGATGGTGTCGAATTGAGGATAAGTGAAGGAGCAGATTGATGATCAAAAAGATTCAGAGGCACTGGTTTCTGTTTCAGGAACTGGTGAAGCGGGATTTTATGCGGAAGTACAACCGGACAATCCTTGGCATGGGGTGGAGCATCCTCTCTCCCCTGCTGCAGCTGCTGGTGATGCGGATTGTGTTCACCCAGTTCTTCGGGCGAAACGTTGCCCATTACACGACCTACCTGTTCTGCGGCAATCTGGTGTTCAGCTACTTCAAGGAGTCCACCAACGGCAGCCTGCTGTCCCTGCTGAATAACGCGCATATTTTCACCAAGGTCAACATGCCCAAGTACCTGTTTCTGCTTTCCAAGAATGTATCCTCGCTGATCAATTTCTGTCTGACCATGGTCATCTTTTTCCTTTTTGCAGCACTCGACCAGATTACCTTCACCTGGAATATGCTGGCATTGATCTATCCTATGCTGTGTCTGGTGGTATTCAACATTGGCGTGGGTATGATTCTGGCGGTCATGTATGTGTTCTTCCGGGATCTCAGCTACCTGTATGATATCTTCACGCTGATGCTGACTTATCTGTCCGCTATTTTCTATACGGTGGACGGTTTCTCCCCTGCCATTCAGAATCTATTCTATCTCAATCCCCTGTACTGCTATATCAGCTATTTCCGTGTCATTGTGCTGGATGGAGTTCTGCCGTCGCTGTCCCTGCATCTGCTGTGCATGGTCTATGCCGTGGCTGCCCTTGGCCTTGGTGCCCTGATTTACAGGAAAAACAACCAGAAGCTTCTGTACTACGTTTAAGGGAGGTCGCGGACGATGGCGATTATCCGTGCCAATGGCGTTTCCATTCGCTATATTGTCGGTGACTTCAAGGATATCGGCTTGAAGGAATACGTCCTGCGCCGCCTTCAGGGCCGCTATCAGGTCAAGGAGTTCTGGGCGGATCGCAATGTCACCTTCGAACTGGAGCGCGGTGACATGCTGGGCATCATCGGCAGCAACGGTGCGGGCAAATCCACGCTGCTCAAGGCTATTTCCGGCATCATGGTGCCTACGGAAGGCAGCATGGACATCAATGGCTCCATTGCTGCACTGCTGGAGCTGTCCAGCGGCTTTGACATGGATATGACCGTGCGTGAGAATACCTATCTGCGCGGCGCGATGCTGGGCTACACCCGTGCTTTCATGGATGAGATGTACGACCAGATTATTGAGTTTGCGGAATTGCAGGATTTTCAGCAGCACACCTTCAAGCAGCTCTCCAGCGGCATGAAATCCCGTCTGGCCTTCTCCATCGCCTGCCTTGTACAGCCGGACATTCTCATTCTGGACGAGGTGCTGTCCGTTGGTGACGGTGCTTTCCGCAAAAAGAGCGGTGACAAGATACGTGAAGTACTGGCCAACGGCGTTACTGGTCTGCTGGTGTCGCACTCCATCAGCCAGATTCGGGAAATGTGCAACAAGATTCTTTGGCTCGATCATGGCAGGCAAATTGCCTTCTCCGCCGATACCAAGACCATGTGCGATGCCTACGAGGAGTTCCTTGTGACCAAGCGCATCCCCAACAACGATGAGGAGATTCGAGCCTTGGCAGCCGGCCACATTGCCCGCGTGGAGGCAATCGCCCGCATGAACCGCAAGAGTGAAACGGAGCGTATTCTGGATATGCTGAACAAAGCCAAGCCCGCTGATGCGCAGCAGGCCGCGCTGGCATACCTGCGCAAGGTCTGCCCGGACAAGCTGGCGAAGTAAGGCTCATCCTTCCGTGACATGTGTTGCCGTTGCGGCACTGTCTATCCGAATCCTGAAGCAAACAAGCGCGACCGAAGCATCATCGGTCGCGCTTGTTTGCTATTTGCTGACTCAGCCCCTCGAGGCAAAGCCAACCTTCTTCTGCACTTTGCGCAGGGTCTTGTTCGCCAGATAGCTGGCCGTCTTGGCGTTCTCGTCCAGCACGCCCTGCAAATAGCCCTTGTCAGCAATCAGCCGCCTGTATTCCGCCTGCAGCGGCTCCAGTGCGGCAATCACACAGTCCGCCGTGCGGGTCTTGAGTGTGCCATAGCCCTGTCCGGCCAAGTCATTCTGCAAGGCCTCCATGGAGCCAGCACCCAGTGCAGACATGATGGACAGCAGATTGCTTACGCCGGGCTTGTTGTCGGGATCATAGCGGATTTCACCGTCGGAGTCGGTGACGGCACGCTTGATCTTGCGGCGGATGGTGTCAGGATCATCCAGCAGAGCCACATAGGTTTCTTCCGGATCGGACTTGGACATCTTGCGGGTCGGCTCCTGCAGGCTCATGACCTTCGCGCCCACCTTGGGAATGTAGCCCTCCGGGATGGTGAACACATGACCATACACGCCGTTGAACCGCTGGGCAATGTCGCGGCAGATTTCCAGATGCTGCTTCTGATCCACGCCCACAGGCACCAGATTGGTCTGATACAGCAGGATATCAGCAGCCATCAGCACAGGATAGGTGAACAATCCGGCATTGATGTTATCGGCATGCTTGGCGCACTTGTCCTTGTACTGGGTCATGCGGCTCAGCTCACCCATGTAGGTGAAGCAGTTCAGAATCCATGCCAGCTCCGCATGGGCAGAAACATGGCTCTGGCAGTAAATCAGGCTGCGCTTGGGGTCGATACCGCTGGCGATGTAGATAGCAGCCAGCTCCATGCAGCGACGGCGCAAATCAGCGGGATTCTGCCGAACGGTGATAGCGTGCATGTCCACGATGGAGTAGATGCAGTCGTAGTCATCCTGCAACTTGGAAAAGTTGCGCAGGGCACCGATGTAGTTGCCCAGCGTCAGCGTGCCAGATGGCTGGATGCCGGAAAAAATGATTGGCTTCTTCTCAGGCTTGGGATTCTGAATTTCGGACATAGGTTGTTACCTCCCTTATATCATGCGTGGCAGGAACGCAGGGGAACGCGCTGACTGCCGAATGCTCCGGGAACAAAAAAACAGTCCTTCCGTCCATGGGGACAGAAGACTGCGGTGCCACCCCTTTTGCGCAGGACGCATCCTGTGCCGCTCAAACCCTGTCACGGGGGCAGCCGTCGCGGGATACTGGCTGAATCCACGTTCCCCCGCGCCCTCGGAACGCCACGATCACGCCGTTCACCGCCGGACTTGCACTCTCTCCGGCTCGCTGGGGGCAACCTTGCGCGATACCCTGTTCCTCATCGGTTTCTTTTATTATACATGACTTGCATGCGCTTTGCAAGGGTCAAAACGCACTTTTTCCTTCTTTCCATGGCGAAATGTACGGATTTCGACAAATATCATGAAAATTCCGGGAAATGTGTCATCAGGTATTGACAGACAGGCACTGGTATGGTTTAATGTATAGCGTTTTGAGGTTTAGAATTTCTAAACTTGTGACTTTAATTCGGAGTTTAGAATTATTAAACGTCCTGACCGGGAGGGATTTGCGATGGATATTGGTGAGAAGCTGCGCCTGCTTCGCATCCAGCGAGGGCTGACGCAGGAGGATCTGGCTGACCGGTGTGAGCTGAGCAAGGGCTTTATATCCCAGGTGGAGCGGAATCTTGCTTCACCCTCCATCGCGACGCTGACGGATATGCTGGAGTGTCTTGGTTCCTCCCTTTCAGCCTTTTTCAGCGAGAAGGCGCAGGAGAAGCCGGTTTTTACACCGCAGGATATGTTCGTTAAGGAGGACGAGGAAAGCATCCACGGCTCCATTACCTGGCTGGTACCTGATGCCCAGAAAAACGCCATGGAGCCTATCCTGCTGGACATGGGCGAGGGCGGCGAAAGCTATCCCCTGCCGCCCCATGAAGGTGAGGAATTCGGCTATGTGCTGTCCGGAAGCGTGTATCTGGTCATGGGCGAGAAAAAGACCCGTGTCCGTACCGGATGCAGCTTCTGTATTCATCCCCGTGAGACCCATTACCTGCGCAACGCCGGCAAGACCCGTGCCCGGGTGCTGTGGGTATCCAATCCGCCGACCTTTTGATGGTGCGCTTGACGTACCGTTCATCTCAGCATACGTGAAGGGAGCCATGCCCCATGGTAGAAAAGGAACGTCTGATTGACCTGCGCAACATTTCCAAAGAGTATGACAGCGTGCAGGTGCTCAAAAACATCAATCTCTACATCCGCAAAAAAGAGTTTGTCACCCTGCTGGGGCCTTCCGGCTGCGGCAAGACTACCACGCTGCGTATCATCGGCGGCTTTGAGACCCCCACCAGCGGTCAGGTGATGTTTGACGGTCAGGACATTGCCTATCTGCCGCCCTACAAGCGGCGTGTCAATACCGTGTTCCAGAAATACGCGCTCTTTCCTCATCTGAACGTGCATGACAACATCGCCTTCGGGCTGAAGCTGCGCAAGCTGCCCAAGGCGGAGATTGACCGCAAGGTGGAGGCCATGCTGGAGCTGGTGAACCTGAGCGGCTACGGCAAGCGGCACGTGGACGCGCTCTCGGGCGGTCAGCAGCAGCGCGTGGCCATCGCCCGCAGCCTGGTGAATGAGCCGGAGGTGCTTTTGCTGGATGAGCCGCTGGGTGCACTGGACCTGAAGCTGCGCAAGGAGATGCAGCTGGAGCTCAAGAGCATGCAGCAGCGGCTGGGCATCACCTTCCTCTACGTCACCCACGACCAGGAGGAAGCCCTGACCATGAGCGACACCATCGTGGTGATGCGGGAAGGCCGCATCCTGCAAATCGGCGACCCCAAGACCATCTACGACGAGCCTGCCAACGCCTTTGTGGCTGACTTCATTGGTGAGAGCAACATCCTGCGCGGCACCATGATTCACGACGAACTGGTGGAATTTGCCGGGTGTGCCTTCCCCTGTGTGGACTTCGGCTTTGGTGAGAATGCCAAGGTGGATGTGGTCATCCGCCCGGAGGATATCATGCTGGTGGGCGAAGACGTGGGGCAGCTGGTGGGTACCATCCGCAGTGTGCTGTTCAAGGGCGTGCATTATGAAATGATGATTGATACCGGGAATGTGACCTTCAAGGTGCATTCCACCACCATGCAGCCGCAGGGCAGCCGGGTGGGACTGAGCATTGTGCCCTTCAACATTCACATCATGAGGCCCATGGAGGAGGCACCGAAAGCATGATTCAGGATATCGCGCTCCCTTGGTGGGCATGGGTGTGCATGGGGCTGGGCCTGGTCGCCTTTGTGGCGATGCTGGTCGTGTCCATTCGCCGCAATCATGGCATCAAGCGGTCACTCTTTGCATCCCCCTACGCGCTGTGGATGGTCATTTTCACCATCGTGCCGGTGCTGCTCATCGCCTACTATGCCTTCACGGATTCCACAGGAGCCTTCACGCTCAATAACTTCCGCAATTTCTGGGACAGCAACTACGAGTCCAACAAGGTCATCCTGGAGGCCATGGGCGAAGCCGGTCAGCAGTATATCAGCCGCGGCACTGTCAATGTGGATACGCTGGTCTACTCGCTGTGGATGGCCTTCCAATGCACAGTGATTTGCCTGTTGCTGGGGTATCCGGCTGCGCTGTTCATGGCAGACCGCAACATTAAGCTGGGGCCGACACTGGTGGTGCTGTTCATCATTCCCATGTGGATGAACTTCCTGCTGCGCACCATTGCCTGGATGAGTCTGCTGGAAGATCAGGGACTGATCAACACCCTGCTGCGTGCACTTGGCTTTAACGGTGTCCAGCTGATGTACAACTCCGGGGCCGTGCTGCTGGGCATGGTGTACAACTACCTGCCCTTCATGGTGTTCCCCATCTATACGGTGCTGAACAAGATGGACTACCGTCTGAGCGAAGCCGCTGCGGACCTGGGCTGCAATCCCTGGCAGGCTCTGTACAAGGTGACAGTGCCCCTGTCCATCCCCGGTGTGGTCAGCGGCATCACCATGGTGTTCATGCCCTCGGTGACAACGTTCTTCATCCCGCGCATGCTGGGCGGCGGCAACACCATGATGTTTGGCGACCTGATTGAAAGCAAATTCCTCACCGAGGGCAACTGGAATGTCGGCTCCGCGCTGTCACTGATTATGATGCTGCTGATTCTCATCAGCCTGAGCATCCTGCGCAAGGCCGACCCCAACGGCGAAGGAGGCGGTATTGCGTGAAGCAGTTCCTTAAACGATTCTATCTGGGTATCGTGCTGGTGTTCCTGTATGTGCCTATCGTGGTGCTGATTATCCAGTCCTTCAACGCCGGCAAAAGCCGATCCAAGTGGGAAGGCTTCTCTCTGCGCTGGTATAGCGAGCTTTTACAGGATACCCGCATCATGAATGCGCTGTATATCACCCTGTCCATCGCCGTGCTGGCTATGCTGATTGCTACGGTACTGGGTACACTGGCTGCCATCGGCATTTACAGCATGAAAAAGCGGCCACAAGCCATGATGCTGACCCTGACCAACCTGCCCAACACCATGCCGGACATCGTGACCGGTATTTCCCTGATGCTGCTGTTCATCTTCACCAAGGTGGAGCGTGGCTACTTTACCATGCTGCTGGCGCATGTCACCTTCGATACACCATATGTGATTCTGTCGGTACTGCCCAAGCTCAAGCAGATGAACAAGCACACCTACGAGGCCGCACTGGATTTGGGCGCGACCCCCACCTACGCCCTGACCCATGTCATCATCCCCCAGTGCAAGAGCGGCATCATTACAGGGGCCATGCTGGCCTTTACGCTCTCCATTGACGACTTTACCATCAGCTACTTCACCACATCGCCCCTGGTGCAAAATCTGTCCACGCTGATTTATTCCGCCGCCCGCAAGGGCATTGAGCCTTCGCTCAACGCCCTGTCCGCGCTGATGTTTGTGGCCCTGCTGGTGCTGCTGCTCATCGTCAACCGACGCACGGCTGAGTCCAAGTGACCGGCTTTGCATACATCAAACTGCAACAAGGAGGTTTCCCACCCATGAAGAAGGCCCTTTGTATCCTCATGCTGGCTGTTTTCCTGCTCCCCTCCCTCGCACTGGCTGAAGGCAGCGTTGTCGTGTACAACTGGGAGGACTACATTGACCCTGAGGTCATCACCCTCTTTGAGGCTGAATACGGCATCAAGGTCGATTACAAGAACTTCACCACCAATGAGGACATGATCGTGCAGGTCGAGGTGAATCCCGGCATGTTCGATGTGTGCTTCCCCTCTGACTATATTGTCGAGCGCATGCTGCAAAAGGGCATGCTGGAGGAAATCAATTTCGACAACGTCCCCAATGCCCAGTACACCCTCCCCAACCTGATGAATCCCAGCTACGACCCCACCAATGCCTACTCCGTGCCGTACATGTGGGGCACTGTGGGCATTCTGTACAACACCACCATGGTGCAGGAGCCTGTTGATTCCTGGGGCATCCTGTGGGATACCAAGTATCAGTCTGACGTATTCATGCTGGACTCCATCCGTGACTCCATGGGCGTTACGCTGAAGTATCTGGGCTACTCCATGAATTCCCGCGAGATTCCCCAGCTGATGGAAGCCAAGCAGAAGCTCATTGAGCAGAAGCAGTCCGGTGTGGTGAAGGCTTATCAGGTGGACGAAACCAAGGACAAGATGGTAGCTGGTGAAGCTGCGCTGGCCCTGATGTGGTCGGGCGATGCCCAGTACGCCATTGACCTG
>JBJEUL010000196.1:0-3138 GCA_051883835.1 Aristaeellaceae bacterium | reverse complement strand
GTGGTCTGCTGCACGATGTACGCCTTCTATACCCTGTTCCGGAAGGGAGATATGTAACATGAACGCCCTGACGAATTACGAGGAAATGGCTGCCATGGTGCTCTTCGGCATCGGGTTCACCACGCTGCTTCTGCAGAAGAACATGATCAAGAAGATCATCGGCTTCTCCATCATGGACAGCGCCATTTACCTGTTCCTGGCGGCCAAGGGCTACATCAACGGCCGGGTGGCCCCCATTGTGGTGGACGGCGTGCAGAGCATGGAGGCCTACATCAACCCCATTCCTGCGGGCCTGGTGCTGACGGGCATTGTGGTCAGCGTGTCGGTCACCGCGCTGATGCTGGCCCTGACCGTCCGGCTGTACCGGCGGTATCACAGCCTGGACATTGACGAAATCACCGCGCAGATGCGCAAGGAGGAGGAAGGCTGATGGCGCTGTGGCAGAATATTCCCTTCTTCTGCATTCTCCTGCCCCTGGGCTCCGCCGCCATGACCAGCGTGCTCAAGCCAAGGCTGGCGCGGCGCTGGACGTTCATCGTCCTTTGCCTGCTGGTGACCTTCTCCGCCGTGCTGACGGCCATCATGTCCCGCTACGGGCAGAGCTACACCTTCATGATGGGCCACTACCCCGCCCCCTGGGGCAATGAGATCCGCGCGGGTCTGCTGGAGGCCCTCACCGCGCTGATGTTCAACATCATCATGCTCCTGTCCCTCATGGGCGGCCTGAAGAAGGTGGACGACCACATCGCCCACGACAAGCAGAGCCTGTACTACGTCATGCTCCTGCTGCTCACCGCCGCGCTGATGGCCCAGGTGTACACCAACGATATCTTCACCGCCTACGTGTTCCTGGAGATCATGACCATCTCGGCCTGCGCGCTGATCGCCGCCCGCACCAAGGGCCGGACGCTGGTGGCCGCCACCCGGTACATGATCATGAACCTGCTGGGCTCGGGCCTGTTCCTGCTGGGCATCATCCTGCTCTACGACCTGACCGGCCACCTGCTGATGAGCAACATCAAGGAGGCCGTGGCCCAGCTCCACGCCACCGGCGAATACCAGATGCCCCTGACCGTGGTGGTGGCGCTGATCTCCATCGGCCTGAGCATCAAGAGCGCCCTGTTCCCCTTCCACACCTGGGTGCCGGACGCCTACGGCTACACCACCCCCACCTCCTCGGCGGTGCTGTCCTCCCTGGTGAGCAAGGGCTACATCTTCCTGCTGATCAAGATCATGTACCGGGTCATCGGCCTGGACGTGATCGTCTCCACCCGGCTGCCCAACGTGCTGTTCGTCTTTGCGCTGCTGGGCATGATCATGGGCTCCATCTCCGCTATCCGCCAGACGGACATCCGCCGGATGATCGCCTACTCCTCCGTGGCGCAGATCGGCTATGTGTACATGGGCATCGGCCTGGGCACGGAGGCGGGCATGATCGCCGCGGTGTTCCACATTTTCAGCCACGCCATGTGCAAGAGCATGCTGTTCCTGGCGGCAGGCGGATTGTCCGACGCCTCCGGCAACAGCAAGAAGTTCCATGATCTGCAGGGCGCGGCCTACCGCAGCCCCATCGCGGGTGTAGCCTTCACCGTGGGTGCGCTGTCCATGATCGGCTTCCCCTTCATCGGCGGCTTCAACAGCAAGCTGTACTTCGCCATGGCGGCGGTGCAGGCGGGCGGCACGCGGATGCTGCTGGTGCTGGCGGCGCTGGTGATCTCCACCTGGCTGAACACCCTCTACTTCATGAAGACCGTCATCACCATCTACCGTCAACCCCGCCCCGATGTCAGCTATTCCGTGGAGAAGGGGCAGCGCGGCTTCTGCTTCAACGCCTCGCTGCTGTGCTTCACGGCGGCCAACATCAGCCTGGGTATCTTCGCCCATGTGATCACGGACGCCATCACCAGGGGGCTGGCCATCTTCGGCTGACGCCCCGGGCTTCCCCTGCAATCCACACCGCTGGAGGGATTACACCATGATCGGTTCCTGGTATCTGCTGGCGCCCATCCTGCTGCCGGTGCTGGCCGGGCTGGCGGTGGGCTTCGTGCCCGCCTTCGCCTCCGCCCGGCTGCGCAGCCGCTTCACCCTGGGCGCGCTGCTCCTGTGCTGCCTGTCGCTCATCCCCGTGCTGACGGCCCCGGATATGACCCTGCGCCTGTTCACCCTGTCCGACACCCTGCCCGTTTTCCTGCACACGGACGCGGCGGGCAAGTTCTTCGCGGCGGTCATGTGCCTGGTGTGGGCCGTCGCGGGCGCGTACTCCTTTGAGTACATGGACCACGAGGGCCACGGCCAGCGCTACTACGCCTTCTACCTGATGACCCAGGGCGTGCTGATGGCGCTGTGCTTCGCCGGAAGCATCATCACCTACTACATGTTCTACGAGGCCATGACCCTGCTGACCTTCCCCATGGTGCTGCACACCGGGCGCAAGGACGCGGTGGCCGCGGGCCTGAAGTACCTGATCTACTCCATCCTGGGCGCGTCGCTGGTGCTGCTGGGCGTGTTCGTCCTGAGCAGCTACGTGAGCAGCTTCTCCTTCGTCCCCGGCGGCGTTATGAACCTGGAGAAGGTCGCCGGGCATGAGACCGTCGTGCTGACCGCCGTGCTGCTGATGCTCCTGGGCTTCGGCGCGAAGGCGGGCCTGTTCCCGCTCCACGGCTGGCTGCCCACGGCCCATCCCGCCGCGCCCTCCCCGGCCAGCGCGGTGCTTTCCGGCGTGATCACCAAGGCGGGCGTGCTGGGCGTGCTGCGGCTGATCTACTGCTTCGTGGGCGCGGATTTCCTGCGGGGCACCTGGGTGCAGACGGTCTTCATGGCGCTGACGCTGTTCACGGTGTTCATGGGCTCGCTCCTGGCCTATCAGGAGCAGATGCTGAAGAAGCGTCTGGCCTACTCCTCCGTCAGCCAGGTGAGCTATGTGCTCTTCGGCCTGTCCACGCTGCACCCGGTGGGCGTGGTGGGCGCGCTTTTGCATGTGGCCTGCCACGCGCTGGTGAAGGACACGCTGTTCATGTCCGCCGGCGCCATCATCCTCAAGACCCGCAAGACCCGCGTGGACGAGCTGACCGGCATTGGCAAGCAGATGCCCGTGACCATGTGGTGCTTCACCCTGGCCAGCGTGGGCCTGGTGGGCAT
>JBJEUL010000195.1:0-13729 GCA_051883835.1 Aristaeellaceae bacterium | reverse complement strand
CCCCACAAGGGGCATCGCCCCTTGACCCCTTCGACGCTGGCGCGAACCCTGGGAGGTTAGCGCATCAATTCATACATCATGATGCCGGCGGCGACGGCGGCGTTCAGGCTCTCGGCTCCGCCGCGCATGGGGAGCTTCACGCGGTGGGTGGCTGCGGCCTGCACCTCGGGGGTGACGCCGTTGCCCTCACTGCCGATGACAAGGCAGAAGCTGGTGCCCACAGGCTCACGCTCGTAGAAGGGTGTGCCGTCCAGCTGGGAGGACAGGATGCTCATGCCTGCCTGCTTCAGGTGCGTCAGCTCTCCGGGCAGATCGTCCGTCACACGGATGCCCATGCGGAAGATGCTGCCCATGGTGGCGCGGAGTACCTTGGGGCTGAACACATCGGCGCATTGGGTTGATAGCAGCACGCCGTCCAGTCCGGCGGCATCTGCGGTGCGGATGATGGTGCCCACGTTGCCGGGATCCTGCACGCCGTCCAGGGCCACCAGGCGGCGGCCCAGTGCGGCAGGTGCCTGCATGCGCACGACAGCCGCCACACCCTGCGGGGTTTTGGTGTCGCACACGGCAGCCAGCACATGCTCGGGCAGGGCATAGACCGGGACATGCGCGGGCAGGGCCAGCTCGGACAGGCGGCTCTCGTCCGCCAGCACGGCTTCCACCGGGAAGGCAGAGCGCAGGGCTTCCTCCACCATCTTGCGGCCCTCCACCAGAAAGCAGCCGGTTTCCTTCCGGCCCTTGCGCTCCTTCAGGGAACGCCACTGCTGCACCCGAGGATTCTTCAGGCTTGTCAGATGCTCCATCATGCCGCCTCCTCCGCGTTCCTGCGGTCTGCCAGAATATTCACCAGCATGCCGACCGCCACCACGGCACCGCCTACCAGCGTCCCCACGGAGAAGCGGCCCATGCAGCCGTCAATCGCCATCCCCGTGAACAGCTGGCCCACGAACATCACCAGCGACATTTGCAGCACCGGCAGCCGGGGCGTAACCACATTGCACAGGAAAATACCCACCGCACCCACGGCACCGCCCAGATAGACCCACAGCGGTACGTCCGCCGCCGGGAAGGCCGTCGCCATGGGCAGGCCCAGGCACAGGAAAATCAGAAAGCTCCCCGCAAGGCCCGTGACATAGTTCATCACCGTGGAAAAGCCCACGCCGCAGCGCGTGGCAAGCGAAGCATTCGCCATGCGGGCAAAGACCATCGTGCAGCCGCTGAGGAAAGACACCATGGCCGCCACCGCCGAGCCGCTGCCCAGCCCATCGCCGGAGAGCAGCAGCATCGCGCCGCAGCCGACAGCCATCAGGATGAGGGCCACCGTCTTCATCACATTCATGGGGATGCGTCTGGCCCCAAGCAGCGCGAAGTGATCCAGCACCGCCGAGCAGGTCACCTGCCCCAGCATCATCAGCACCAGATTGCCCGTCACGCCGATGCCCGTCACGCCAAGATTGACAAACACCACCGACAAAATGCCGATGGGGCCGCCCAGAAACTGGTACCACTGCGCCTTGCCCCTGGGTCTGCCCCAGGTGAAGGCGAAGGGCAGCAGCACCAGCAAACCCACCGCGTGGATCATCACCGTGGACGCCCAGTTGCCGTAAAGTGCGGACAGCTGGGCGTTCATGGTATTCATGATGGACAGCAGCGCACCGTACACCGCTGTCAGCGACAGATACAGCATCCCTTTTCCTCCCGTGTGTGCAGCTCCCTCAGTTGGTGCCGCGGAAGCCCTTGCCGATGATTTCGCCCGTGTTCATGATGAGCACAAAGGCATGAGGATCCACCGTGCGCACATAGCGGCGCAGCACAATAGCCTCCCGGCGGCTCATCACCGTCAGCAGCACGCTGCGCCCCTCGTGGGTGTACGCGCCCTCGCCGTGCAGCTCCGTTGCGCCGCGCCGGAGAGTATGGGTGATGAAGTCCTCGATTTCCCGAGGATGGGTGGTGATGATATGGAAATACTTGTGTGTGTTGATGTTCTCCAGCACCATGTCCACCAGCAGGCTCTTCATCAGCAAGCCCAGAATGGAGAACAAGCCCGTCTCCATGCCGAAGGCCACGCAGGCCATCACCGTGATGATGCTGTCCGAGAGCATCAGCGCATTGCCGATGTTCAGGCTGGTATACTTGCGCAGCACCATGGCCATGATGTCCGTGCCGCCGGTGGAGGCATCCAGATTAAACAGAATGGCCGAGCCAACCGCAGGCAGGGATACAGCAAAAATCAGCTCCACCAAGGGCTGCGAGGTCATGGGCTGCGACAGGGGCAGCACCCGCTCCAGCACCCAGATGATGCCGCTCATCAGCATGCTGACCACGGCTGTCCTGACACCGAAGCCCTTCCCGAACACCGCAAAGCCCAACACCAGCAGGGCTATGTTGATGCCCATGACGAAATCACCGGGCGTGGCGTTGGGGAAGTAGTGTCCCAGAATCACCGCCATGCCGCTGACGCCGCCGGTGGAGAAATTGTTCGGGAACTTGAAGAAGTAAATGCCCGCCGCCGTCAGCGCCGTACCCAGCACCAGAAGAAGCCATTCCCTGGCCACCTTGCGCATATCCACCTTGTTTTCAGCCATGCAGCTCAT
This sequence comes from Aristaeellaceae bacterium, assembly GCA_051883835.1. Taxonomy (GTDB): domain Bacteria; phylum Bacillota; class Clostridia; order Christensenellales; family Aristaeellaceae; genus UBA11524. The sequence goes on along the minus strand of JBJEUL010000195.1, from coordinate 11,135 downwards.
GCCTCGTCTTTCCCTTGGGATTCGGCTTATTATAACACCGCCTTGCGCAGGATGCAATGCAAAATGCCGAAAAATGACGGATTTCATGCAATCCTTCCGTCACACCTGCAAGCGAAGCTGCTCCAGCGTATGCGCCAGAGCCGAAGCTGCATCCCTTTGACCACGGCTGACACGGGGCAGAGCGCGAATGCGATCCTCCCCCGCGCCGCTGATGCGTCCCTGCTCCACCACGCCCGGATACAGCCGCTGCGCCGCCAGCGGGAACATACCCGCAAAGGCGCACAGGAACCCGCGCAGCAGCATGTCCGGCGAATCCATGGGCAGGAGGTCATCCGGCAAGGACAGGACATCCCCCGCCTGCTCCTGCAAGCCTGTCACGGCACTGGACAATCCCAGCGCGACCTCCATCTTCGGCGCAGAGGCTGGCATCAAGGGCACCTGCTGCACGGCATTGTCCGGCGTCATGCCCAGATGGACAAAGCGCGCCACCTGCCATACCAGCGTATCCGGCATCGTGGTCAGCAGCAGGCTTCCCCGTCCCGCCAGACACAGCGGCAGCTCCATCGGGAGATGGTCGTTCACGGACGCATCCCGCCAGGCATGCTCCATTTGCAGCCCTGCCGTGGTCATCAGCCATGCGAAGCCCGACAGCAGCAGGGCCTGCATCAGCGTCATGCCGCCCCGGGCCAGGGTATCGTTCATATGCTGGGCCATGGCCGGCAGATGCTGCCCCAGACAGGCATCCAGCAGCAGTACGCTCCGCTCCAGGGCCTTCCGGCTGCCACGGGCAAGGCGCAGCTGAACTGCCAGCTCCTGCACCGTCTGCCGCGCCGCTTCATCGGGCATGGCCGCGAAATCCTCCACCAGCGCGTCAGGCTGCGCCATCAGCGTTTGCAGCAGCATGCCATGGATGCCCAGGGACAGGTGCGTCACCGCGCAGGGACGGTTCATGCCCCGCAGCCACAGCATCATACCCGTGCCGCCGGAGCCGATATCCACCGACAGGAAACCGCCCCGCTGATAGCCGCAGCCCTTCATATACAGGGCCAGGGCCGTGTCTGCATCCAGCGTCCGCACAGGGGCTACACCGGGTGTCAGGGGCAGGCAGGCTTCTCGGGCCGTGATGGGGGCCAGTGCACATAGCTCCGCCATGAGGGCTTCCCGCCGCACCGGAGCTAAGTCCGTCGGCATGGCCATCCGCCATGTGGCCGATGGCGCACCGTTCATTTTCGCGTACAGAGCTGCCGTCAGCATTACTTGCCGCAGGTGCAGCCGCTGCGCCTTGCCGTCGCCTGTGACCCACTTGAGCAGCACGCAGTCATCCTGGGTGGGCGGCGCAATATGACCATCCACCAGCGGCAGGGGGTCGTCCGCATCCCGCGTCAACACAGCTGTGGCAGGCAGGATGCTCTCCACGGCCGCTGCCGGGAGGAATTGCTCCGCAAAGGGTGCAGGCGTTGTGCCATGCAGCAGTGTACGCACCAGGCAGGGCAGATGCAGCGGCTTCTGCTCCGTCCCCTGACGGATGGCCACCGCTACGCCCGTCATCCCCACATCCAGCGAAATCACCGCCGGTTCCCCTGCCGCTGTGCAGAACGCGGGCAGCAGGTTCAGCAGCGTACCAAGGCACACCTCGCCCTGGTGCAGCGTTAGGCAGCGAGGGAAGGTGTCCGTGCGCAGCACAGACCACATGTGCGCCCCCGCATCCGTCCACTGCCCCGCATCCAGCGCACGAACCGTCAGACCCGGGCCGTGGCTGTACACATGGTAAGCCTGCCATTGTCCCTCCGGGAAGGCCACCGAAGGCCAGACCGCGATGGTGGGCGTTTTCTCCGTCGGCAGGAGGACGAGCTCCTCCGGCGCATAGGTGCGCGTGAAGGTCATGTCCGCCGCACCGTGCAGGGTGAAGGACGCTTCCACGCTGCCGTCCTCCGTGACGGTCATGCAGAAATCCGTCTGCGTCAGGCATGCAGGATGGCCGGCGATCACCTGCGCCATGGCCGGTGACAGAGGCGGAATGACTGGGCAGTGCATCTCCGCCGCTTCCATGGGCAGACAGCATGCCCGGGCAAGCACATCATCGCCCAGCACATCCGGGGCTGCCTCCGGCAGCAGCGTCAGCTTCGCGGAGAAAGGCTCCGCGCATCCGGGGACGAAAGCCTCGCCCAGGCACTGCCGCACCAGCCACATGGCCGCACCGCTGGACGCATCCCAGGGCCAGTGCAGCGTCACCGGCTGTTGCTGGGCGATGCCCTGACGGGCCATTTCCCGCTGCACTTCATGCAGCCGTGTGCGCGCCGCCGGGGCAAAGTCCCGATTGGTCTCCCGCGCCCGCAGCCAGTCGGACAGGCATCGGGCCGTATCCTGCTGCCACTGGGCGGACAGGGCCAGCATGGCACAGACCTCCTCCACCTGTGCGAGGGTCTGTTCCTCCTGCGCCGCACCGGTGCTTTCCAGCCCGCTTCCCCCGCTGATACGGGCAAAAGGCCTGCCCTGCCACAGCCAGACCTGCTGGGGCAGGAAGCCGTCCCCGCTGTCAGCATCCGTCAGGCCCAGCGCGGCCAGCAGCGGATTCACCGTTTCGCCGGGATGATACACCGCTTCCCGCACCGTCAGTCCCGGCAGCACGGACAGCCCGCACACGCCCACGGCCCGCACCGTCAGCGCATGAAGGGCATCTTCCGTGCCTTCCTCAAGGGCATGGCTGACCCGCAAACGCTCCTGCGTCAGCGCAGCAGCAAAAAGCTGTGCAGGCTCGCCGCGCAGCAGCGACAGGCGGCGTATCAGCACGGCCCGATCCCGCTCATTGAGCAGCGGAACAGGGTCCAGCCACTGCCCTGCCGCCCGGTCATACCATGTGACGCGCTCCGGCAGAAACACCCCCCAATCCGCCGTCTGCACCGCCGGAAGAATGCCCCATTGGCTGTCCAGCATGCCCAGAGAAGCACAGTTCCCGCCATGCTGCCATACCACCAAATGCAGGGGCCTGCCCTTGTCCGCCGGGCGCAGGGCAGAGAGCACCATGGCCGAGAGCGCACTCGCCCCCGTCATCTCCCGCACCGTCAGTTCAGCGTCCGTGTCAGCCCAGGTATCCCACAGCAGCGCAGCCGCCATCATGCCCCGCCAGGCAGGAGCGTCCTTGTCCAGCGTGCGCTGATGACGGCGCAGTGCACCCAGCACATCCGCGTTCACGCCGTCCTCCGGCGCGTCCATATGGGCAGTCAGCGTTTGCAGAAAATCCTCCGGCATGGCCATCAGGCCCGAACCCTGCGGCAGCTCCATATCACCCGTCAGGTCAGGCAGCAGCGGCATGGTTGGATGGGTCGTTGCTTCCGTCATGATGCGCTCCCCTCTTGCAATGCCAGCATCGCCGCGAGGAACCCCGCCAGCGGTTCATCCTCCGCCGGGGCTGCTGCGATGCGTTCCTTGTAGGCCCGGTAGCCTTCTTCGTCCCCGCCCTGTACCAGTGCGGGGAAGGTTTCCTCCAGCTGTTTGCGGTCAGTGGCTCCCATGCTCCGGGCAGAGAACAGGCCGCTTTCAAGAGGTTCCTCGTTCAGGCCCTCCGCCGGGGGCAGGGTGTTCAGGCCCTCTTGTTGCGCCTGCGCCCTGTCCTGGCGCACCTGCATCAGCCGCGCCTCCAGCGTGGCAAGGCTCTGCTCCATGCGCTTGAGCTTGGTTCGCGCCGTGGCAAGGCCGCTGCGCTCGGCTGGCAGGGCCCGCTGCTCGGCCTGGGCAACCAGCCGCCGGGCTTCCTCCGTCTGGCCCCGGAACTGTGCCGCATCCCGTGCACAGCGGCCCTCCATATCCCGGAGCATGGCCAGATACGCCATGCCCCCCGTTCGGCGGATGCACGCCTGCTGCCGCTCCCGCAGAATCTCGATGCTGCGCCGTGTCTGCGCCAGAGCCTCCTGCACCTCGTCGGCATGGGAGCGGCTTTCCTCGCCCCGATGCACGACCTGCTCCGTGGCAAGGCCATTGCGCTCCGCTTCTGCCTGGGCCACCGCCAGCTGCGCACACAGCCGCATGAGCTGCGTGTAATTCTCCTCCGAGGCCCGCAGAGCTGCATCCATGTCACTGCCTGCACGGAGCTGGGGCGGCAGGGTGGCCATCATCGCCCCCAGCCAGTCCTCGTAATCCCGCAGCAGCCGGGACAGGGCCTCCACCTGCGCGGAGAGGGCTGTGCGCTGGGCATCATCCATCCTGCGCACCGCCTTGAAGTGCCGCGCATACCACGGAATCAGCTTATCCCGGAACAAGCGTGGTTCCGTCACGCCCCGGCGGATGATGTCGCCCATGTCCAGCCGGAAGGCCAGCGCGGCCTTCATCAGCCCGCCAAAGCATGACCGCATGCGCCGCTCCTGCGCCCCAAAGGCATCCCAGCCGAAGTGGTCATAGGGTACGCTCCATCCATAGCAGCCCTGGCGGCCCTCCCGCAGGAAGTCCACCGCGCACAGCGCGGCCAGCCATTCGGGCATGCGGGCGCGTTCGTGACCCTCCGCTGCTGTCAAATAGGCACTTTGGGGCAGACCCAGCAGATAAGTCGTGGCACACAGGCCATCCTCGGCCCACTGGCGGAGCATGGCCCTGGCGGAAGCCAGCTGGCTTTCCTCGCCCCGGAAGTACGGCAGCAGCACCACCGCTGCCACCTCCGCCTGCGGGACATGCGTCCGCACAAGGGCCGCCATGGCGGTCAGCCCGGCTGCACCCATGCCGCCCATGGCGGAACCCACCAGCGCGACCCGCACGGTCTCCCCGGCCTGTGCCGCCTCCTGCAAGGCATGCAGCTGCTCCGCCAGCGCACCGGAAGGCCCGGCATTGCCGCTGCCCGTCAAGCCTGCCAGCAGCACCGCCGCCGCGTCTGTCCGGCCCCGGAAGCTGTCCGGCATTTCAGCCTGCACCGTTTCTGCCGGAAACAGCGTTTGCAGCAGCAGGCGGTCGTCCTCCGTGTCAGCCAGTGCATGCAGGGATGCAGCTTCCTTGGGCAGCATGCCCGGCCACTGGCGCAGACGCATGCCGGTACGGAAGGCGGGAATCGCCCGACCCTCCGGCCACAGGGTACGCAGCAGCGCGTAATCCCTGTGCCATGCGGTCAGCTTGTCCACATCTGGTGCGGTATCGGCCAGCAGCAGCTCCAGCTCCGGCAGCTCCACCGCGCCCGCCAGCGCACAGCAGCCCAGCGCATGCAGCACCTGCCGTCCTGCACCGCCCATGGCTATAACGCAACCCTTCATTTGAATCTGCACCCCCTGCATGAAAAAGGCGCGGAGTCCCGCTGTTCCGGACTCCGCACCTTCGCGTTCCATCAGTCCTGATACCCGTTGGGATTGCCCGACTGCCAACGCCAGGAATCCCGGCACATATCCTCCAGGTTCTTGGTGGCCTGCCAGCCCAGCAGCTCCCTGGCCTTGGTGGGCTCAGCGAAGCAGGCATCAATGTCGCCGGGGCGGCGGGGGCCGATGACATAGGGCACGGGGATGTTGTTCACCCGGGAGAAGGCATTCACGATATCCAGCACGGAATAGCCCACGCCGGTACCCAGGTTGATGATTTCGCACCCCTGATGCTCCGCAGCATACGCGCAGGCTGCCACATGGCCCTTGGCCAGGTCAACCACATGGATGTAGTCGCGCACGCCGGTGCCGTCATGGGTGGCGTAGTCATTGCCGTACACGGTGAGCTGCTTGAGCTGACCGGCGGCCACCTTGGTGATGTAGGGCATGAGGTTGTTGGGAATGCCGTTGGGGTTCTCGCCGATGCGGCCGGACTCATGGGCACCGATGGGGTTGAAGTAGCGCAGCAGCACCACGCTCCACTCGGGGTCAGCCGTCACCACGCCCTCAAGAATCTTCTCAATCATGTACTTGGTCCAGCCGTAGGGATTGGTGCAGCCCTTGCAGAACATATCCTCCCGCAGCGGTACCTCATCCGGCACGCCGTACACCGTCGCGGAGGAGGAGAACACCAGACGCTTGCAGCCATGGGCCGCCATGACCTCGCACAGGGTCAGGGTGGAGTCGAGGTTGTTGCGGTAGTAGGTCAGGGGAATGCGCACGGACTCGCCCACGGCCTTCAGGCCTGCGAAATGAATCACCGCGTCAATCTTGTTTTCCTCAAAGATGCGGTTCATGGCATCCTTGTCGCACACATCGGCCTCATACGCCTTCAGCGGACGGCCCGCGATTTCCTCCACCCGGCGCAGGGCTTCCGGCTGGCTGTTCACATAGTTGTCAACGACCACCACATCGTGGCCCGCAGCCATCAGTTCCACACAGGTATGCGTGCCGATAAAGCCGGCACCACCGGTACACAGAATGTTCATGGGCTTCTCCTCCTTGATTCACCCAGCAGCGTTGCTGTCTGGTTTCCTTCATCTATTTTACAGAAAAAGTTCCCCTTTGGCAAGAGCCATCGGGGAATCGGAGAATATTTCACAGTGCGGCGGGATAATCGCCCTGCTCGTGCAGCTGGCGCAGGGCCTCCATCACCAGAGGCTTGTCCTCCTTGTAGGTCACGCCGAACCATACCGCACGGGTAGAGAGCACCGACACCTTCAAATCATCGGTGTGCATCAGGCGGTCAATGAGCGTGGGCAGGGCGTATTCCTTGGTCAGCGGATTGCCGCTGTCCGAGCGCAGGAACGCTGTCAGCTCCCGCTCAGCCGCCTCGAAGTACCAGGGCGTCAGCCCCCAGAAATTCATGGACACCAACGCGTCAGGGTTCAATGCCACGCCGTTGGGATTCGTGTGGAAGTCGCGGATGGTGCCGTCCTCGCAGGGGCGAATCTTGTAGGTCTCCGTCACCTTTTGCAGACAGCCCTGCTCGTCCTGCTCGCATACGCCGCGGGTCACATCACCATTGGCCGATACGGTGTTGCGCAGGTAGTAGGCCACCATGGATGCGGCCACCCGCTTATCCTGCATGGCCCGCAGGCTCCCGGCCATGGCGCGGAAGGCATCCTTGCCGTAGTAGTCATCAGCGTTGATAACGGCAAAGGGCTCGTGAATCACATCCTTGGCCGCCAGCACCGCATGCACCGTGCCGTAGGGCTTGGTGCGGCCTTCCGGCGGGATGAAGCCATCGGGCAGGGAGTCGTACTCCTGGAAGGCATAGTGCACCTCGCACTTTTGGGCAATCTTGTCCCCCACCATTTCCCGGAAGGTTTCCGCCATGGCCCGCTTGATGACAAACACCACCTTGTCGAAGCCAGCCTCCAGCGCGTCATGGATGGAGTATTCCATCAAAATCTCCCCGTTGGGGCCAATCCTGTCAATCTGCTTGTTGCCGCCGTAGCGGGAACCAAGGCCTGCCGCCATGATAAGCAGCGTTGTTTTCATCGCTCTTACCTCCTGTTTTATTCGATTGTCGGTCATCAGCCCCGTGCGCTGATGCCGCTGTTGCCGTCCTTTTCCTCGTCCTCTGCCGGGAAGCCCTCGGTGCTGTCGCTCTTGAAGAATACTGTCAGCGTTCGGAATATCAGCTTCACATCCAGCCACAGCGAGAAGCTCTCGATGTACATCAGGTCCAGCATGAGCTTGTCCTCGGGGGTGGTGTTGTAGCGGCCTTCAATCTGCGCATAGCCCGTCAGCCCGGCCTTCATTTTTTCCCGATAGGCGAAATCGGGCAGCTGCTCCTTATACTTCTCCACATTCTCCAGCATCTCGGGCCGGGGGCCGACCAGGGTCATGTCGCCTGTGAGGATATTCCAAAACTGGGGCAGTTCGTCCAGGCGGAACCGCCGAAGGACTCTGCCCACCTTCGTAATGCGCTGGTCATTGCGGGTCACGGAGGTTTGGTGGGTCTTCATGGAATCAATGACGCTCATGGTGCGGAACTTGCAGATGGAGAAGGTGCGTCCGTTGACGGACATGCGCCGCTGCCGGAACAGCACCGGCCCGCCGTCCTCCAGGCGGATGGCCAGCCCAATGAGCAGGAACACCGGTAACAGCACCACCAGCACCGCCAGCGAGAAGCCGATATCCATCAGCCGCTTGAGGATGCGCTGCCCCAGGGTGATTTTTCCATAGGCCATTTCCAGAAAGGGCCCGTCATCCACCACGATTTGCCGGGCGTTGGAGAGCATGATGTCCTCCAGTGCGGCCTGACTAATGACGTCCTTGTGCATGCTGTAGCAGGTGCGCAGCAGACGCATTTTGACATCCTCCGGCATGCTGGCCATGAAGATGACCTCATGCGCGGCGATTTGCTCGCGGATGTCCGGCGCATCGCACATGGCCGCCCCCGTCACCTGCCATTGCAGGGGATAGCGGCCTATCTTGCGGCGCAGGCGGGCTTCCTGCCCTTTGTCCCGCAGAATCAGCAGGCATTTTTTCGGCGGATTGATGGTGAAGTACACGCCATTGCCCAGCCGCACCCAGAATACAATCAGCAGCACCTGCGCTGCCATGCACAAAACCAGCCACGGGAAATCCTCGCCAAAGAGGATGAGGGTTTGGTTCTTGTTGCCATTGACGTTCATAATCTGCAATTGCAGATATGTGACCACATCGGTGGCCAGGGTTGCCAGGGACATGGAGGAAATCACCGGCTTGCTTTTTTTCTTGCCCACGGCATAGCCGCCGTAGACTGCGTGCATGGCCAGCGACATGGCTCCATAGGTCAGCAGGGTTGTTGCCAGCGTGCGGGAGGGATGCCGCAGCGGCCAGTTGTTCACCGCCATCAGGCCGAAGAACAGCAGGGCCAGACAGCCGTAGACCATCATGCGGAAAAAGGCCATGGTCAGGGCCGTCTTGTGCCGCCGGAGCCTGCCAAGTATCGTTTTCATGGTTTGGACGCGCCATCCTTTCATCTCAATTGTCATGCGCACATCCGTACCATTGCATCATATCATCCACCTGCCACCCTGTCAAGGAAGCCGCCGGGCATCAATCCTCCTGCCCCAGGGCGAAATAGTCCGGCAGGAGCAGGAAATTCTGCCCCTCGCTGCCCGGGAGCGGGATGAAGTGGGATTCCGGGTCCACATCCAGCCAGTCCTGAATGGCGCGGGATTCCCGGGTGGGGTCGCGCTGGATGTTGGTGAAGTGCTTGGGCTCCTCAAAATAGCTGAACAGCACGTCCTCATGCAGGGCGATGGACTGGTACTTGTCCCCTTGCAGCAGGCCCTCCTCCACAATGGCGAAATGATGATACACATAACGGAACATGGTTTCCTGATGCAGGTAGGCGATGCGTCCGCGCCGCCGCTGGGGCCTTGTGGCGCGCTTCCAGTCCTGCTCGCCCTGCGGGACATTGTGCCAGTAGATGTTGTACATCTGCGCCCAGTCGAAGGTATCCTCCTTTTCGGGCCAGGAAGCCAGCAGCGGATGCAGCGGGGCCATGAAGGCTTCCGGCCGGAAGCTCTCCCCCAGCGGCTCATAGTACAGGAAGAGCTGCCGCCCGAAATAGTACAGCGCGGCGGTCATCATGCGGCCCTGGGCAATCATGGCCCGGGCGTTGTCCGCGCATTGCGCCATCAGCGGCGCAAGCTGTGCGGGGTCATCCGTTTCCAGCCGGCCCCGGTAGTGGCAGCGGTAGATAGCACGGTTCTCCATCTTACGCTTCCTCCCATGCCACATGCGCGTGGCGGCAGTTTTCCATTTCTGTCAGCGTGCCGTCCCAGGGCTGGTTTTCGCCCACAAAGCGCACGCTGCTGTCCCGCAGGCGCAGTCCGTCCACGCTGCGGGCGTACAGGGCGGGAATCCTGTGCGGGTAAATATGCCGGGCAGAGGGCTGCTCATCGAACAGGCCGCCGGGCTGCGTGCCCTGCTTTTCCAGCGTCAGGTCAAGGTCGGAGAGGCGGACGTGCTCAATCATGCAGTCCTCCTCACCCGCAATGAACACGCAGCTCTCGCACTTCAAATAGATATGGTCGAAGCTCACATTGCGGATGATGCCGGGGAAGGAATCCGGCTTGCCCTGACGGCGGGTCGCGCTGACGAACACCGGCTCACCCTTGCCCCACCAGCCCGGCGCACCGGAAATGGCATAGCGGTCAGCATAGCGGCGCACAGCACCCGTCAGGTGATGAATGTGGATGTTCTCCACCACGCCGCCGTCGCGCACCCACACGCCGATACCCCGGGAGCAGTCCTCCACCACGCAGTCGCTGAGAATCACATTGCGGATGATACCGTGGGTTTCCGTGCCAATCTTCAGCGCGGAATCCCGGGAATGCAGCACGCAGCCGGTGATGGTCACGTTCTCACAGGGGCCATAGCGGCGGGCCATGGGCTTGGTGGTTTTCAGGACGATGGCATCATCACCCGTGCGGACGATGCAGTTGGAAATCACCACATCCTGACAGCAGTCCGGGTCAATGCCGTCATTGTTTGCGCCGCGGTCATCGTTGAGAATCATGATATTCTGAATGCGCACATGGCGGCAGCCAGCCATGTGCAGTGTCCAGAAGGCCGCATCCTTGAGCGTCACATCCCGGACAACGAAGTTTTCCACCGCCTCAAAGAGCATCATTCTCGGACGGAAGGCCGTGCAGACCTTGGGGCACTCGTGGAAGCCGTTGTCCTCGTTGAGGTCAAGGAACACCTTGTCGCCCTGCCCGTCAATCACGCCCAGGCCGGAAATGGTCACGTTGCAGGCATTCTTGGCACCCAGGAAGAAGCCGCCGTCCCAGCCGGTGTCCTTGTTGTCATCCTCCTCGCCTGCCGGGAAGGGCGAAATATCCTCCTCCCGCAGGCTGGAGAGCAGCACCGCGCCGGTGGACAGATGCAGCTCCACATTGCTCTTGAGCATCACCGTGCCGCTAAGGAACCGTCCTGCCGGGATGACCACCCGGCCCCCGCCCTGTGCCGTTGCCATGTCCACGGCCTGCTGGATGGCTGCTGCGCAGTTGGTGGTTCCATCGGCCACCGCGCCGAAATCTACAATATTGAATTCTCTCATGGGTTGTATGCCTCCTGTCGGACAAACTCGTTGACTTCATTATAGCATACCTGCGCGGATATGTACACGCCCGAAAGCGTGTCAGACTGTCAAAATCGTGGTGTAATCGGTTTGCGGATGTACCTTCCCCGGCTTCAGAAAGTGGCCAAGCGCAGGGGGCGGGTATGGACGGGCCTCTTGCAGGCCATGGAACCTGCCGTTTCCGGCGCGGACGAACTGCGTCGTCTGCTTGGAAACTC
>JBJEUL010000194.1:0-13775 GCA_051883835.1 Aristaeellaceae bacterium | reverse complement strand
TCGACCTTGACGATGCGGGTGCCATGAACAACCTTGGCTACATGTACAGCGAAGGCCGCGGTGTCCCGCAAAACGATGAACTGGCCGTTGCGTGGTATCAGAAAGCTGTCGACCTTGACGATGCGGGTGCCATGAACAACCTTGGCTACATGTACAGCGAAGGCCGCGGTGTCCCGCAGAACGATGAACTGGCTGTTCAGTGGCATCAGAAGGCTGCCGATCTGGGCAGCTCGGGTGCCATGTTCAATCTTGGTGTCATGTACAGCAACGGCCGCGGCGTACCGCAGAACGATGGCCTGGCCGTTGCGTGGTATCAGAAGGCTGCCGACCTTGGCAACGCGAGTGCCATGTTCGGTCTTGGCTACATGTACAGCGAAGGCCGCGGCGTAGAGCAGAACGATGAACTGGCCGTTGCGTGGTATCAGAAAGCTGCCGAGCTTGGCAACGTGAGTGCGATGAGCAGCCTTGGCTTGATGTATGAATCTGGCCGCGGCGTACCGCAGGATGAAGCCATAGCCCGTCAATGGTATCAGAAGGCCGCTGACCTGGGCGACGAGTATGCTAAGGGCAAGCTGCAATAATCCTCACCGGTTCCGAGACGGCGGCACCATGCCGCCGCCTCAGCCCATCCAATCAGGGGCTGCTGTGCAAGGCTGATTGTGAGCGTCTGCCTTGTGGAGCCCATATCAAAAATCCGCTTCCAGCATGGCTGCTGAAGGCGGATTTTTTGTGTGTTTTTTCATTACACAAGAGAATGTGCACCCGTCCTCTCCTGACCGCTATGGGCGATTCAGCGGTAAACCGTTCGGGAAATCACAATGCTGTGCGGCCGCAAAAACTGCCTGTCCAGAAAAGCGTAATAGGTGCCGGGGGTCACAATGCCCTGTTGGTTCATCAGGTCAAGGCCGCTGGCCCCGCAAAGGATGTTCGCCAGTGCCACGCAGTTGGTCTTGAGTACATTGTAGGTCTTGAAGGGGCCGTGCTGGATTTTGTGGAAAGTGGCGTTCGCGGCCTGCTCGAAGGCCTTCTGTCCATCGCCCTGGGGCGGATACCATGGCACACTGTCCTCCAGAAGATGTGCGGCGGCACTGCGCACAGCCTCCTTCTGCGCATCCGTGAGCGTCACGCCAAAGCTGATGAGCTTCTTCTGCTCCGTCTCCAGACAGTAGGGGATGTATTGGTCCCGGTTCGCCATGACCAGCACACCGTCGGACAGCATGCCCATCATCCGGCTGCTGCCCGCGTCATAGCAGCCGTAGGAATAGACCGTATCGCCCAGCGCAATGTCCACATGCCCAAGCCCTGCGGCGGTGTTCCGGGACAGGTGCAGGAAAATTTCGAGATCCTTGGTGGGATGCTCCATGGCAGTCTCCTGCCGTGTCCAGCAGGCGGTCTCCTCGGCCTCGTCCGGGTCATCCAGCGCGGAAAGCAGCCGCAGGGGCAGCAGCGCGGTGAGCAGCACCGGGGGCGACAGGCGAATGCGCTGGCGAATGCGTTTGCCCCGTACATCCGTCCCCAGCAGCTCGCGCACCATGTCGCTGAGCAGGAAGAAGGTGTTGAGCAGGCAGTAAATGCCCAGAATCAGTGCCAGGGACACCACGCCCTGCAGCGGACTGGTGAACAGAGCCACCGCAAAGACGGCGTGGAAAGCAGCGGAAATCAGGCTGGTCAGCACGCCGCGCTCATGGTCATGGTGCAGCTGCGCGGCGTAAATCAGACTGGAGAGGGCATTGATGACCACCCACGCCCCAAAGAGATACGCCACCGATTTGCCCAGCAGCTGCGGCAGGAACATCATCACGCAGGCCAAAGCAGCCCGCAGCCCGGCCTGCCCCAACGCGGCCTTGCGATGCTGCCTGTCCGTCAGGAAGGTGAGGAAGGATGCCGCAGCAGATACCCACAGGTAGACCTTGAGCAGCGTGACAGCCAGCCGCAGGGCCTCCACAGGGCGGACAAGCAGCAGGATACCGGCGGCCAGCATCGCCAGGGCCTGTAACAGCAGTGACAGGGGTGTGTAGGCTTTTTTCAGCATGGGGGTGTGCCTCCTTCCGCAGCCAGTGCTTCCCGTACCAGCTGCTCAAAGCTCCGGGCGAAACGTCCATCATCCTCGGCTGTGCGGGGAGCGGGGCCTTTCAGGTGATGCCTGCCCCGGGTGCGGCGAGCCTTGCGGGCCAGATGCCGCTCCATGAGCAGACGGTCAATGTTGTCCGGTGTATAGCGCATGCCGTCGGGATGAATGGCATAGGCTCCCTTGCCAAGGGCCAGCGCGGCCACGCCGTAGTCCTGCGTGACCACCATGTCCCCCCGGCGGCACAGGTTGATGAGTGCGAGATCGACAGCGTCCGGCCCCTCACCGATGATGCGAACCTCACTGGTGGCGGAGGTCAGGGCGTGGCTGGTATCGCACAGCAGCGTCACAGGCAGGCCGAAGCGCAGGGCGATATCCTCCACCAGACGCACCACGGGGCAGGCATCCGCATCCACATGAATCTGCGGCATGATGCTCCCTCCGTCAAATCAGATGGCCGTCACAGTGGTCAAGCTCGTGCTGGATAATCTGCGCAATCCAGCCGGTGTAAACCTGACGGCGCGGCTGAAAATCCGCATCCTGAAAGGAGACCTCAATTTCCTGATACCGCCGGGTCTTGCGCCTGCCGCTCAGGGACAGACAGCCCTCCTCGGCTTCATAGGGCTGGGCGCGGCGCACAAGAACCGGGTTGACCATGGCCACATTCACCGGGCCCATGCTCACGGCGATGATGCGCTTGCGGATGCCAATCATGTTGGCGGCCATGCCCACGCATTCGCCGCTGTGGGCGCGCAGGGTGTCCAGCAAATCGGTGATGACGGCACGGTCAGCGGCTGTGGCCCTTTCCGAGGGCTGGGCGAGGAAAAGCGGGTCCCGCATAATGGGTCGAACCATGGGTGTATCGCTCCTTGCGGTGGATTGGCTGCCCTGATGATAGCACACCCGTGTTCGGATTGCAACCGCGCAAAGGGACATCCTTCCCCCTTTCTTGCCAAAGCTGTTCCCTTTTCCGGCGAAGTATGCTATACTGAAAGGGTATGCAGTGCGCCTCCACCCGCTCTGGCGATGGGGGCGATGTTTTCGGAGGATTGCTTCATGCGTATTCTGGTAGTGGGTGATGGCAAGGTTGGCCATACCCTGGCCGAGCATCTGACCCGGGAAGGTCATGACATTACCATGGTGGATCAGAACGATGAGGTTCTGCAAAAATGCGAGGACACACTGGACGTGCTGGGCGTGCGGGGCAATGGTGCCAACGCCAAGACCCTCATGGATGCCGAGGTCGGGCGGATGGATGTGATCATTGCGGTGACGGCTTCGGATGAAATCAACATGCTCTGCTGCCTGCTGGCCAAGCGGCTGGGCGCGAAGTATTCCATCGCCCGTATCCGCGACCCGGAGTACAACGAGAGCCTGACGCTTTTGCAGCGGGAAATCGGTCTGGACATGGCCATCAACCCCGAGCGTGCCACGGCACTGGAAATCAGCCATCTGCTGCGCTTTCCCTTTGCCAGCAACATCGAGTCCTTTGCCAAGGGCCAGGTGGAGATGGTGGGTTTCCGTGCCCAGGCACAGGATGCGGTGGTTGGCTGGCCCCTCAAGAGCCTGTCCTCCCGCCATCCCATGATGCCCCGTGTCCTGTATGTCGCTGTGGAGCGGGAAAACCGGGTCATCATCCCCAATGGTGATTTCATCATCGAGGCGGGTGACCGGGTGCATGTGATGGCGGAGCGCGTGACCATCACGGAGTATTTCCGCTTTCTGGGCAAGAATGCCCGCCGCATCCGCAATGTGATGCTGCTGGGCGGCGGCCGCATCAGCTATTATCTGGCCAAAGACCTCAATGCCATGGGCATTCGGGTGAAGATGATGGAAATCAATCAGGCCAAGGCGGCCCGGCTGAGTGAAATGCTGCCCCATGTGGATGTCATCCACGGGGACGGCACGGATCAGGAGCTGCTGGAGCAGGAGGGCCTGGCGGACATGGATGCCTTTATTGCGCTGTGCGACCGGGACGAGGAAAACCTGATGACGGGCCTGTTCGCTTCCCAGCAGGGGGTCAAGAAGGTCATCGTTAAGAACAACCGGGTGTCCTACGCCGATATCCTGACCACCATGGGCCTGGACAGCGTGGTCAGCCCCAAGGAGATTACCTGCAACAATATCCTGCGCTACACCCGTGCCCGGGCCAACCGAACCGGCGGCGTGGAAAAGCTCTACCGGCTGATGGACGGCAAGGCAGAAGCTCTGGAGCTGGTAGCCAAGCGCGGCGATGCCTACATTGGCGTTGCCCTCAAAAACCTCCATGTGCGCAAGGGAACGCTGGTCGGCCTGATTGTGCGCAAGGGCAAGGTGATTGTTCCCTTCGGCAATGACTTCATTGGGGAAGGGGATCATGTCATCATTCTGTCCAATGCGAGCGGCATTTCCGAGCTGAAAGAGGTTTTCGAGCGATGAACAAGCGGCTTGTGTTCAACCTGCTGGGCGCGATACTGCTCATTGAAGCCGCGGCCATGCTGCCGGCCTTCCTCATTGCGCTGGGCTATGGGGACGGGGATGCTTCCGCGCTGCTCAAGAGCATGGTGCTGCTGATGATGGTCGGGCTGCCCATGCGGCTGTTGTCCAGACCTGAAAAGCATGACCTGCGGGCGCGGGAGGGCTTTTTGTGTGTCGCGCTGGCGTGGGTGCTGCTGTCGGCCTTTGGCGCACTGCCCTTTGTGTTCAGCGGGGTGATTCCCAACTATATCGACGCCTGCTTCGAGGCCGTCAGCGGCTTCACCACCACCGGCGCGACCAAGCTCACGAGCTTCGAGGGGCTGCCCCGGGGCGTGATGTTCTGGCGTAGCTTCACCCACTGGGTCGGCGGCATGGGCGTACTGGTGCTGACCCTTGCGCTGCTGCCGCAGATGTCCGGGCGCACCTCCCACCTCATCCGCGCCGAAAGCCCCGGCCCCACCCTGAGCAAAATCGTGCCCCGCATGGGCGATACGGCGAAAATCCTCTACGTGATGTACTTTGTGCTGACGCTGGCGGAATTTGCTTTGCTGATGCTCTGCGGCATGAATGCCTATGACGCGGCCATCCATGCCATGGGTACGGCAGGCACCGGCGGCTTCAGCAACTATGGTGCCAGTGTCGGAGCCTTTGACAGCGCGGCGGTGGATGGGGTCATTACCACGTTCATGCTGCTCTTTGGCATCAACTTTGCCCTGTTCTATCGCCTGCTCACCGGCGGCTGGCGGGATGTGCTGCGCTGCGAGGAGCTGCGCTGGTACCTGTGCATTTTTGCCGGGGCAACCGTGTTCATCACCTGCCAGCTGCTGCCGACCTATGGGGGCAACGCGCTTAGCGCACTGCGCTTTGCGTCCTTTCAGGTGGCGAGCATCATGTCCACCACGGGCTATGCCACGGCGGACTTTAACCTGTGGCCCGTGGCGACACGGATGCTTATCCTGCTGCTGATGTTCATTGGCTCCTGTGCCGGTTCCACCGCTGGCGGCATGAAAATTTGCCGCATCGGTATGCTCACCAAGCAGGGCCTGCGGGAGATTCGGCATGTGTTCCAGCCCCGGAAGGTCACGGTGGTGCGCTTCGAGGGCAAGGGCGTGGACGAGACGATTCTCAAGCAAACCGCCGTGTTTGCCTTTGTGTATGTAAGCCTGGTGGTGGCTGGCGGCTTTCTGGTGTCGCTGGAGGGTCTCTACGATGTGGAAACCAACCTGACCGCTGCCCTGACCTGCGTGAGCAACGTGGGCCCCGGCCTGGGCAGTGTCGGCCCGGTGGAGAATTTCGCGGGCTATGGCCCCTTTGCTACCGTGGTGCTCAGCCTGCTGATGCTGGCGGGCCGACTGGAGCTGTTCCCCATTCTGGCCTTGTTCCATCCTGCCATGTGGAAGAAATGAGCGGCACACGCCGCATGTCCAAGGGTCTGTCCTGCATCGCCGGGACAGGCCCTTTTGTTGTGCAAAAAAGCGAAATTCGACCCCAAAAACAATCAGGAAGCCCTCCGCATGCAGGAAAATTGCTGATGGAGGCAGAATCTTTCTCATCATGAGATACGCTGTGACGGCACCAATGCGGACTTGATGAAGGGAGCAGGGAACAATGAGCGGCGAGATTCACTTTGGCACCGGCGGCTGGCGCGCGGTGATTGGCGACGTGTTTATCCGCGGCAACATTCAGCGGGTGGCGGCGGCAGTGGCCCGGCGCATGCAGCGGGAGGGCGTGGCGCAGGAGGGCTTCTGCATTGGCTATGACAAGCGGTTCCTTAGCCGGGAGGCGGCCATATGGTTCTCGGAGGTCATGGCAGGGGAGGGCGTGAAGCTCTACTTCGTTAACCTGTCGGCCCCTACGCCGCAGATCATGTTCACGGTCAAGTACATGAATCTGCCCTATGGCGCGGCGGTGACAGCCAGCCACAATCCGGCCATCTACAACGGCATCAAGCTCTTTACCCGGGGCGGACGGGATGCCAGTCAGGATGTGACCGACCCGGTGGGCGAGGAGGCCAACGCCATTGCGGAAGCGGACATCCGCACGGTGGATTTCGAGCAGGCCCGGGCAGAGGGGAAGATTGTCTTTATAGACCCCCGGGATGATTACCTGGACTCCATCATGGCGCGCATTGACATGGCGGCCATCCGCCACCGCAGGCCGCGGATTGTGCTGGATCCCATGTTTGGCGTGAGCCTGACGGGCCTGATGACCATCCTCTACACCGCCCGCTGTGACATTGATGCCATCAATGACCGCCACGATGCCTTCTTCGGCGGCCACCTGCCTGCGCCGAACCCGGATACGCTGGTGGACCTGCAGGAATCCGTGCTGCATCACCACGCCGACCTGGGCATTGCCACCGACGGCGATGCCGACCGTCTGGGCATCATTGACGAGCGGGGCAACTATGTCCCCGCCAACGAGGTGCTGGTGCTGCTGTACCACTACCTGCTCAAATACAAGGGCTGGCGCGGTGCCGCCGTGCGCAATGTGGCCACGACCCATCTGCTGGACAGAGTAGCGGCCCGCTTCGGGGAAACCTGCGTGGAGGTGCCGGTGGGCTTCAAGCACATCTCCGCTGGCATGGATCAGTATGACGCGCTCATCGGCGGCGAATCCTCCGGCGGCCTGACCGTGCGGGGCCATATCAGCGGCAAGGACGGCCTGTACGCGGCCTCACTGCTGGTGGAGATGCTTTGCGTCACGGGACGGCCCCTGTCCGCGCTGGTGCAGGAAATCTACGATGAATACGGCGAAATGCACATGGCGGAATATGACTGGGCCCTGACGGGAGAGCGCAAGGATGCCATCCATCGAACCATCATGGTGGACAAGTGCCTGCCGGACTTCGGCCTGCCGGTGGAGAGCGTCAGCTACATGGACGGCTGCAAAATCTGCGTGGAGGGCGGCTGGATCATCGTGCGCTTCTCCGGCACCGAACCCCGCGTACGCATCTTTGCCGAGCGCGACACCATGGCCCACGCCCGCGACCTTGTTCGCATCATGGCCGCCCACGTGGGCCTCCCCTTCAATCCCTGACCCTTCCAAGGGACCGCGCCAGCGGAAAGGGGTCAAGGGGCGATGCCCCTTGTGGGGTGCAGGGGTGAAACCCCTGCGCAGGTCTGGGCGGCAGCCCAGCGCAACAGGCTCCCCCCTTAAAAAGGAATCGGAAAAAACGTGCGTTTCCGGAATCTGACAAGGAACGCCCCCTGACGGTACAAGCCATCAGGGGGCGCGATTGCTTTACAGAGCCGATGCAGCGATGTCCTCCCGGCGGACGCGGAAAAGTACATGCGGCATATCCATGTTGTAATAGTGCTTGATGAAATTCCGGCAGGGGGTCATGCCGTTGCGCCGTGCCACAGCCTGCGAAGCGGCGTTGGTGTCGCGGATGATGGAATACACCTCCTGCGCCCCCAGCACGTTGAAGGCGTAATCCCGGCAGGCCACGGCGGCTTCCGTGGCATAGCCCTGATGCCACCAGGCCCGCTGGAGCAGATAGCCCACCTCCAGCACCCGCTCACCCCCGGCATCCTGCCAGGTCAGACCGCACTGGCCAATCATCTCGCCCGTGTCCTTGAGCGTCATGGCCCACAGGCCAAAGCCATCCTGCCGGTAACGGTTGAACTGCCGCTCCAGCCACTGCTGTGCCTCCTCATCCGAGAAAGCATGCGCATAGGCATACATGCACAGAGGGTCTTGCAGCATGAGACACAGGGCCGGGTAATCCGCCGGCGTCATTTCACGCAGAATCAGGCGTTGGGTCTCCAGAATCATCGGAATCATCTCCTTTACAGCTGCTCATGGTAGGTGAAGTGAAGGACATCCCCGCTGGCGCACAGGATGCGCTGCACCATTTGGGGCGGATAGACGGTCAGGTTCGCCAGCTCGGTCAGCGGTACCCAGGTGAAATTCAGCCCGATGCGCTCGCCGCCCAGCTCGTCATAGCCGTGGAAGGTGCCGCGCAGCGGGATGGCGGTATCATCCAGCAGCGTCACAGCAAAGTACAGGTGCAATTGATGGCAGGGCCGCTGCCCCCATGGAAAGAAATTCTCGCCCACAGCCATCAGCGGGCCAACGGCGACAGGGGCATGCAGTTCCTCCATGTACTCCCGGCGCAGAGCGTCCTCGGCAGTCTCCAGCGCGGCAACGTGACCGCCAATAACAGCATAGCCCTCATCGTTGTCAGGCCGCTGGAGCAGCACATGCCCATCCCGAACCAGTATGCCGCCCACACGGTAGGAAAACACGAAGTCCGGCTCCTTGAAAAGAATGTCGCGCACGAAAAAACTCCTTTCGTTCGGGTCTTGCAAAAGCCGTTTTTTTGCGGTATCATGGGCAGCGAACAGCCTTCAGGAGGAAATGCGGATGCAAAAGCAGGTGCTGGCAATCCATGACGTGAGCTGCGTGGGACGGTGTTCGCTGACCGTGGCCCTGCCGGTGCTGTCGGCCTGCGGGGTTCATACCTCCGTACTGCCCACAGCCCTGCTGTCCACCCATACGGGGGAGTTCACCGGCTATACCTGCCTGGACCTGACGGAGGAAATGCGGGCCATTGACCGGCATTTCGCCACGCTGCCACTGCACTTTGACGGGCTGTATACCGGCTTCCTCGGCTCCTTCGAGCAGATTGAGCTGGTGGGGGATGTGCTGCGCCGCTATCGCCACCCGCAGGGCCTGACGCTGGTTGACCCGGTGATGGCCGACCATGGCCGCCTGTACGCCACCTACACACAGGACATGGCGGCGGGCATGGGCGAGCTGTGCCGTCTGGCGGATGTGATTGTCCCCAACCTGACGGAAGCCTGCCTGCTGCTGGGCCGTCCCTACAACCCCAACCCGGATGAAGCGTCCGTGCGCGGGCTGCTGGAATCGCTGTCCAGCCGCTACGGCTGCGGACAGGTCATCATCACGGGGGTGAGCCGTGGGGGACAGCTGGGAGCCTGCGGCTTCTGCGCGGCGGACGGCAGCTTCGCCTACGCAGGCGCACCGCTGCTGCCGCAGGTGTTCTACGGAACTGGGGATGTGTTTGCCAGCGCATTGCTGGGCGCGATGCTCTGCGGCAAGTCCACAGGGGATGCCACCCGCATTGCGGTGGATTTCACCCATCAGGCCATGCTGCACACCCTCGACAACGGTCTGCCCCTGCGCTATGGCGTGGCGTTCGAGCAGGCTATCCCCATGCTGGTCAGCGCACTGGAACTGCATTAAAGGAAAGTAACGGACATTTTACCACACACAGAGGAGAAATGCAACCATGGCAACGCTGCTTCTTGCGGTGATTTACCTGGCCTTCATCAGTCTGGGCCTGCCGGACGGTCTGCTGGGCGCGGCATGGCCGGTAATGTATCAGGAGCTGAACGTGCCGGTGAGCTGGGCCGGTGTGATTTCCATGATTATTGCGGCAGGCACCATCGTTTCCAGCCTGCAAAGCGACCGGCTGACCCTGCGCTTCGGCACCGGCGCGGTGACGGCGGCCAGCGTCGCCATGACCATGGTCGCACTCTTTGGCTTCTCGGTGAGCCATTCGTTCTGGATGCTGTGCCTGTGGGCCATTCCCTATGGCCTGGGGGCAGGCAGCGTGGACGCATCCATCAACAATTATGTGGCCCTGCACTACTCCAGCCGCCACATGAGCTGGCTGCACTGCATGTGGGGCGTGGGCGCATCGGTGGGCCCGGCGTTGATGGGCATGGCCCTGACGGGCGGTCATGGCTGGCCGACGGGCTACCGCTGGGTGGGGCTGGTTCAGATTGCGCTGACAGCGGTGCTGGTGTTCAGCCTGCCGATGTGGCAGAAGCGTCCTGACGTATCCGCCGCGCAGGACACGGGAGAGAAGCCCAAGGCCATGCCCCTGCGGCAGGTGGTGTCCATCCGCGGTGCCAAGGCCGTGATGGTGACGTTCTTCTGCTACTGTGCGCTGGAGAGCGTGACGGGGCTGTGGGCCAGCAGCTATCTTGCGCTGTACCGGGGCATCCCGGAGGAAACGGCGGCCCGCTTCGCCAGCCTGTTCTTCCTGGGGATTACGGCAGGCCGTGCGGTGAACGGCTTCCTGACCATGCGCTTCCGGGATGAAACCATGATTCGCGTCGGAGAGAGCATCATTGTAGCGGGCATCCTGTGCATGCTGCTGCCGCTGGGGGATACGCTGGCTCTGGCGGGACTGGTGATTATCGGCCTGGGCTGTGCGCCCATTTATCCCTGCATCATCCATTCCACCCCGGCGCATTTCGGTGCGGACAAGTCGCAGGCCATGATTGGCGTGCAGATGGCCAGCGCGTATGTGGGCTCCTGCCTGATGCCGCCCTGCTTCGGGCTGCTGGCCGGGTGGTTCAGCACTGCGCTGCTGCCCTGGTGCCTGCTGGCGATTGTAGCCCTGATGGCCCTGATGCATGAGCGGCTGCTGCGCATCGTGACCGGAACGCATACTGCGGCATGACCCGTTGGCCCAAGCGGCTGCCTTTCCGGCGGCTGGTTGGGCTTTTTGTGTATGCTTGCGCTTTCATGGAAGATATGGTATACTTTGCTTCAATCGTGCTGGAAAGAAAGGGCGAACAGACCATGAAACGATTGCTGACGATGCTGGCGGCGTTGCTGCTGCTGTGTTCCCTTGCGCAGGCGGATGTGCTGCCACAGGGCGGCCCCGCCCCATACCCGCCGGTGCAGTCGGCCTTTGGCGAGGACGGCCTGAGCTATGATGACGGCACCATCCAGGTGCGCATTGAGCGGGATGTGGTGGGCATCACCAATGTGTACTATGCCTACGTCACGCTCACGGATGTGAGCCAGCTGCGCACGGCGTTGGCCGCGCCCTATCCCTCCAAGACCACCCGGGCCGTGAATACCATGGCATCGGAGCAGCAGGCGGTGCTGGCCATCAACGGTGATTTTTTCAGCTATCATCACAAGGGCATCGTTGTGCGCAGCGGACAGATTCTGCGCCAGCAGCCCGAGGGGATCCGGGATACGCTGATTATTGACGACCAGGGCGATTTTGTCCTCCTGACGCAGAACACCCGTCAGGAATGGCAGGACTATCTGGAAAACGGCTCCGGCTGCCGGGAAGCGTTCTGCTTCGGCCCTGCGCTGATTATCGACGGACAGGCGCAGGACTTCGACTACAGAAAAAAGGTGAGCTGCGGCGCACCCACGCCAGCCCAGCGGGTGGTTTTCTGCCAGATGGACACGCTGCAATACATGCTTTTCGTCTGTGAAGGCCCGGAGCAGAACAAGAAGGCCGGTCTGAGCATCCCCGAGGTGACGGAGCTGCTCATGGCCAAGGGCGTGAAGCATGCCTACAATCTGGATGGCGGCAGCTCTGCGACCCTCATGCTGGGGGACACGCGCATCAACGCGCAGGAAAGCAAGTACCGCAAGGTGGGCGATATCATCTACTTTGCCACGCTGGTCAGCGGTGAGTGACCGCTGATACCATGAGTTCAGGAGGCGGCGAACAGCCATGAAGCACAGCATCATCCGCATCATCAGCATCCTGATGATTCTGACCCTTTTGCCATGGGGCACGCTGGCGGAGCCGACAGCAGCGCAGGAATACACCGCTGTGCTGCACAACGGCAAGACAGAGGTGGATGCCTCCCTGCTCCGGGACGGGCAGGACGGCACGGCCTATACCTTCAAGCGCGGCGCGGCAGGAACGCTGAGCATCTCCCTGCCGGAGGGCGTGCAGGCGACACAGCTCTACATCCGTGTGAAGGATGCCCCCGCATCTGTGACGCTGAAAAAGAAAAACAGCAGCGGCAAGCTGGATACCGTGGCCAGCATCACCAACCCCGCGCCGTCCTTTGTGCTGACCGCGTCCATGTCCGGGGAGATGCAGCTGGAGCTGACCGGGGTGAACAAGGCGGCTGTCACGGTGCAGGAGCTGCGGTTTTTCGGCGCAGGACAGCTTCCTGCGGAGGTGCAGGCCTTCCGCAAGGGAGCGGCATCGGATATCTTGTATGTGCTGCCCGGCGAGCAGGACATGGACTGGTCGCAGCTGGCCGCGTGGACGGCAGCGGGGCGGAGCGTACAGTGCCTGTTCCTGACCCCGGCGGCTGATGCGTCGTCCATTGCGGACAAACTGTGGGACACCGGTGTGAATCGCTACCCCATTTTTGGCACCGTGAAGGCTGTCACGGCAGAGAACACCGCGGCGCAGGTCAACAAGGCATGGCCTGCGGCTTCGCTGAAAAAGCTGCTGGTTTCCGCAGTGCGCACCAGTCAGCCCAAAAAGGTGCTGTACGGAGGCAGCGGTGCAGCCAGGAATGTGCTGGCTTCTGCGCTGACCGACGCGCTGGCCAGTGCGCCCAATGCCGATTATGAAACGGCGGATGCTGCTGCCAATGGGCTGTGGGCTGTGCAGGCCGCACTGGCAGCGGATAGCCCGGAAGCCGCTTCTGCGCTGGAGGACTGGACGGACACCGGCGACAAGCTGCTGCGGCAGTACTGCGCGAACGTGTTTGCGGACGCACGGCACGGAACGTCCGCCGATATCCCGTATCCGGCACAGCGGCAGGAGGACGGCTATCTGCCGGAGGGAGAATTCCTCTACGAGAACCCGGAGCAGGGCCTGTGGGCCTATGTATCCACCACGCTGCAGGTGGAAATCATCCGCTGGGAGCAGCCGGAGATTCCCCGCAGCTGGTTCGTCAGCGATATCCGCTTCAAGCCAGAGGCGGAGTCCATCCATCAGCAGGTGTATGTCGATGCGTCCTTCCCGGGGCAGATGATTTATCCCGAGACGCTGGCGCAGGCAGCGCGGCTGGTTTTCGGCATCAATGGCGACTATTATATCTACCGGGAGAGCAAAAAGGCCACCGGCATCATCATCCGCAATCGCCAAATTGTGTACAGCTACAACAAGGGCATGAGCTTCCCCAACCTGGACACCATGGCCCTGCGGGATGACGGCTCCATGACCGTGTACAATGCCAAGGAAATCACGGCCAGTGCGCTGCTGGCGCAGGGGAATGTGCATGACGCGCTGTCCTTCGGGCCGTGGCTGGTGCGGGACGGCAGGCTCCGCGCATGGAACGGCAAGAACAACACAGCTGTGGAGCCGCGCAATGCCATTGGCATGGTGGAGCCGGGTCACTACAAGGTGGTGACGGTGGAGGGCCGCTTTGCCAAGGGCGTGGGGCCTGCGGGCGTGACGCTGAACATGCTGGGGCAGATGCTCTACGCGCAGGGCGTGACGCAGGGCTTCAACCTGGACGGCGGCAACACGGCGGTGCTGATTTTCATGGGCAAG
>JBJEUL010000193.1:0-3177 GCA_051883835.1 Aristaeellaceae bacterium | reverse complement strand
CAGAGTTTCCAAGCAGACGACGCAGTTCGTCCGCGTCGGAAACGGCAGGTTCCGGAAACTTGCACGAGGAACGACCTCATCCGCCCTCGCTGCACTCGGCCACCTTCCCCAAAAGGGAAAGGCTTTCTGCTTGCCCCGCTGCGCGATAAAGCATCCAGGCCATTTGCAGCTTCCTTGACAGCATGATGCCTATGGAGGACACATGAACACACTGCCCAGGCAATTTGTGGAAAACATGGCGGGAAGGCTCGGGGACGAGCTGCCTGCCTTTTTGCGTTCCTATGAGGAACCGTATTGGCGGGGACTTCGGCTCAATCCCTGCAAGGCAGTGGCGGTTGATGCGCTGCCCAAGGGCGTGGGAGAAGCGGTGCCGTGGGAGGAGCAGGGCCGGTATCTTGCGCTGGATTCGGACGCTGGCACCACCCCCCTGCATGAGGCGGGAGCCTTCTATTTGCAGGAGCCCAGCGCAATGCTGCCCGCTGCCGTGCTCAATCCACAGCCCGGTGAGCGGGTACTGGACTTGTGCGCGGCACCCGGCGGCAAAAGCACCCAGTTGGGCCTGCGCATGGCAGGACAGGGCCTGCTGGTGTGCAATGAGCCCGTCCCCAAGCGGGCGCAGATTCTGTCCCGGAATGTGGAGCGCATGGGCCTGACCAACGCACTGGTGGTCAGTGCCATGCCGCGTCAGCTGGCTGACCGCTGGCCGGAAGCCTTCGATGCCATTCAGGTCGATGCGCCCTGCTCCGGCGAGGGCATGTTCCGCCGTCACCCGGAAACGCGGGCGGAATGGACGCCGGAATCCCCCGCCGGATGCGCCAAAAGGCAGGCGGACATTCTGGACTGCGCGGCAGAGATGGTGCGGCCCGGGGGCAGAATCGTCTATTCCACCTGCACCATGAATCCCGTGGAAAATGAGGATACCGTGGCGGCCTTCTGCCAGCGGCACCCGGACTTCTCACGGGAAGCCTTTGCCCTGCCCGGTGCCGATGGCCCGGAGGGCATGCTGACCTGCTATCCCCACCGTATGCGGGGGGAAGGCCACTTCATTGCGCTGCTGCGCCGGGCAGGCGAGGGGGCAAGCACCATGGCAGCGGATGCGTCCCTGCCCGTGCCGGACAAGCGGCAGATGCAGACGTTGATGGATTTCGCACCCGGTGCGCCCAAACCCACCGCCCTGCTGGGCGATACGCTGGTGTATCTGCCGGACTGCCCGAATGTGCGGGGCCTGAAGGTGCTGCGGGTGGGCCTGCATCTGGGGCAAATGAAGGGCAAGGTGTTCCAGCCCGACCACGCCTGGGCGGTGAGCCTGTGTCCACCCGCGCTGCCGCGCATCGCCCTGACGGAGGATGAGGCCCGGCAGTATCATGCCGGTGCAGTGCTGAGCGCGCCGGAAGGGATGAAGGGCTTCGTGCTGCCCACGCTGGCAGGCCTGCCGCTGGGCTGGGGCAAGGTCAGCGACGGCATGATGAAGAACCATTATCCCAAGGGCCTGAGAGGTAGCTATTGACAAGTCCTTGAAGCTATGGTATGCTTCTACTGCTTTGGTTGAACAAAGCAGTTTTTCTTGCAAAATTATTTTGAACATCAAAGGAAATGAACGGTGGAAGGAAATGCGGAGGTCATCAATCAGGTGCTGGTGCATCTCTTCAACGAGCTGCTGCGGCTGGAGGAGAATACTCTGCGGCAGGAGGGCGTGAAGGGACTGAGCATCCGGGAGGTCCACATCCTGGAAGCGGTGTGCGGGGCAGGGGAGGACAGCAACCACATGTCCGCGCTGGCCGCGCAGCTGCGGGTGACGGTAGGTTCGCTGACGGTGGCGGTGAACACGCTGGTACGCAAGGGATATCTGGAGCGTCGGCGGCTGGAAAGCGACCGGCGGCGCATGCACATTCTGCCCACGGAAGCGGCCTGGGCGGTGGAAAACATCCACCGGGGGTATCACCGGCGGATGACGGACGCGGTGATGGCGGCTGTCACGCCAGCGCAGCAGGACGTGCTGATTCAAGGGCTGACGGCCATCAACAGCTACTTCTACAACCGGGACATGACAGGAAAAGGAGAGAATGCAGACCTATGATTCGCATTGTGACGGACAGCATGTCCGACCTGAAGCCGGAAGAGGGCCTTGCCATGGGCGTGACGGTGCTGCCCCAGCCCGTGCGCTTCGGCACGGAGGAGCATTGGGATGGCTTGGACATTGCGCGGGATGAGTTCTTTGCCCGTCTGCGGGTGGCGACGGAGCTGCCCAAGACCAGCTGTGTCCCGCCGGAGAAATTCCTGGAGGCGTTCAATCAGCTGCTGGAGAATGCGGAGGACGAGGTTCTGTGCATTACCGGCTCCTCGAAGCTGTCCGGGTGCTATCAGGCGGCTGTGATGGCTCGTGAGGGCTGCGATGCCCCTGAGCGTGTGACGCTGGTGGACTCCCTCAATGCCACCACGGCGGAGGCCCTGCTGGTGATGCTGGCTGCCCGCAAGCGCGAGGAGGTCGCCAGCGCGGCAGAGCTTGCGGCCTATGTGGAGGAACTGAAGCAGCACCACAGGGTGGTGGGCCATACGGCGACGCTCAAGTATCTGGTGATGGGCGGTCGTCTGAACCCGGTGGTGGGCAAGGTGGGCGCGGCCCTGAACATCCGCCCGATGCTCAAGATTGAAGGCGGCGAAATTGGGCAGGCGGCCCTGTGCCGGGGCGCGGCCAAGACCCGCAGCTGGTATGTGGAGCAGCTGCGGCAGTTCCCGCCGGACAAGCGGTATCCTGTGATTGTTGCCGGCGCAGACTGCCCGGCGCAGGTGGCGGAGTTCAAGCAGCTGCTGGAGGAGAGCGGACTGGATTTGCCCCCGATTCAGACCATGGAGATTGGCTGCATCATCGGCACCCATGTGGGCCCCGACCTGACCCTTGTGACCTGGATTCAGGCATAAATGAAGATCCAACACCACGCCCTCCGGCACGCGCCAGGGGGCGTTTTCATACTGTGCAGTTTTGCGCACAAAATTGGGGGAATGGGTGCATCCCAAGCAAAAATGGCTTGACATGCTATACTCGACTTGATATAATATGGCAAGAATCGTTCCGTTAAGGACAATTATCTAAAGGAGGAAATCCCATGAAAAAGTTCCTGACTCTGGTTCTGTCTCTGGCGATGCTCCTGACGCTGGCTCTGCCCGCGATGGCGGACG
>JBJEUL010000192.1:0-13810 GCA_051883835.1 Aristaeellaceae bacterium | reverse complement strand
CCACCAGCTTGAAGTGCTGATGAATCATGCCGATTTTCAGGTCAAAGGCGTCCTTCGGGGAACGGATGACCACTTCCTCCCCGTTCTTGTAGATTTTGCCCTCATCCGGGAAGTAGATGCCGGAAATCATGTTCATCAGGGTTGTTTTGCCGCAGCCATTCTCACCGAGAATGGACAGAATCTCACCCTCGTAGACATCCAAATCAACGCTGTGGTTGGCCACAACGCTGCCAAACCGCTTGGTAATGCCGCGCATGCTGAGAGCAACTTGCTTTTCCACGGTATACCCTCCGTCCAGAAATAGGTGCAGAAATGGCTTGGACTGCCGCCCCGGAGAGCGGCAGCCCAAGCGTTCAAAAGCATCGTATGGGGTTCGATCAGAACATCATGTTCAGCAGCTCAATGCCGTCAATCTTCACATCGAAGTAGGGCGCGCTGCGCAGCTCGGACTCGTGGAAGTAGCCATCAGCCACCGCCTCGGTGTCGGGGGTGAAGGCAGCATCGGTGTCCACATCGGCCATGTAGGAGTCCAGCTTGGCACCCTCCACGGTGATGAAGCTGTCAGCCGCCGTGTCGAACACCTTCACAGTGCCGGCCATCAGGGCAGCCTTGACTTCCTCCAGCTTGGCAGCGGTGCCGGCAGCGGCAGCCTGCTCGTTGATGTCGGTCAGCACGACGGAGCCGGTCTCGATGGTTCCCACCCAGTCGGTGTCGATGGCTTCGCCATTGGCAACCTGGTTCACAATGTACTGGAAGTAGGGAGCCCAGTCAATGCGGGAAGCCACGATGAAGGTGTTGGGGCAGGAAGCCACGGTGGAGCCGTTGTAGGACACATTGGGCACGTTGGCATCCTCGCAGGCAGAGGGAGCACCCATGGAGTCAGCATGCTGGGAAATCAGGTCGCAGTTGGCGGCGATCAGGGCAGTGGCAGCATTCTTCTCCTCGTTGTAGTCATACCAGGAGCCGGTGAACTGCACCTTCATCTCCACATCGGGGCAAACGGACTTGGCACCCAGGTAGAAGGAGGTGTAGCCGGAAATCACCTCAGCGTAGGTGAAGGCACCGACATAGCCCATCATGGGCTTCTCACCCTTGAGCTGGCCATTGGCCTTGAGCTCGTTGAGCTTCATACCGGCGGCAACGCCAGCCAGATAGCGGCCCTCGTAGATGGCGGCGAAGGCATTGTGGAAGTTGGCCAGGCCCTCGGTGTGGGCCATGGTGCCGGTGGCATGGCAGAACTGCACGTCGGGATTCTCGCGGGCAGCCTCCAGCAGGTAGGTCTCATGGCCGAAGCTGTCGGCGAAGATGATGGTGCAGCCTTCATCCACCAGATCCAGGGCGGCGTCGGTGCACTCCTGGGACTCGGGGATGTTGCGCTTGATGATGACCTGATCCTCGGACAGGCCCAGGGCCTTCATAGCGTCGTTCACACCGTTGATGAAGTTGAGGTCGTAGGTGGAATTCTCATCGTGCAGCAGGATGACGCCCAGCTTCACATCGGCAACCTCGGCAGAGGCAGTGAAGACGCAGACGGACAGGCACAGAGACAGCACGAGCAGCAGGGCTACGAACTTTTTCATGATGATTGTCCTCCTCGGTTCGATTGGGGGTGTGTCGGATGGAACCAGCGTTTCTCCGCTTGATGGCCGGCTTGTCAAAATCCGAACATTCAATGGGAAACACGCTGATATTGTACTCAAAACTGCTGTCGAAATCAAGTACTTTTTCAGAAAATTTCCGAATTATTGTAGCCTTCCAGCCTACACGGGAGGCATACAGCATCCCGGCATCCTCCGCCCGGCTCTACGGAGCGTTCATTGCACCCGGCAGGGGCGTATGTTATGATAAAGACGAGGTGAGCATCATGGATCAGGAAAAGATGGGCGGACTGGTACGCACCCTGCGTCAGGGCCGCCGCATGACACAGTTGGAGCTGGCCCGGCAGTTGGGCGTGAGTGACAAGGCCGTCAGCAAGTGGGAGCGTGGGCTGGGCTGCCCGGACGTATCGCTGCTCCCCGCGCTGTCGGAGGCCTTCGGGGTGGATGTGGGTGCACTGATGACAGGCGATTTGCCGCTTCAGCGTCCCGTCAACGGCAACATGCGCCTGACGCGCTTCTATGTCTGCCCCCACTGTGGTGCGCTGATGACAGGTCAGGGCGAGGCGGAGCCTGTCTGCTGCGGACGGCGGATGACGGCTCTGCCTGTGCAGAAGGCGGCACCGGAGGAGCAGCTGTCGGTGAGCATCATTGAGCAGGAATATTTCGTCACGTCCGACCATCCGCAGACGCGGGAGCATCACATTGCCTTCGTCGCGCTGGTGACAGGTGACACGCTGGTACTGCGCCGCACCTATGCTGAATGGGACTTGGCGACCCGCCTGCCCCTGATGCCCTACGCGACCCTGTACTGGTACTGCACGCAGCACGGCCTGTTCAGCCAGCCCCTGCGCCGCCAATAACAGCAAGGCACCCCGCCAGGGAACCGCGTCGTCGGCTCCCTGGCGGGGCTTTGTTTTCGTTGCTTCTACTGGAATGTGCTGTAGCCCGAGGAAGCGTGCCGCCTTCTCCTGCGCCGGGTGGGCAGGCGCAGTGTGATTTCCACAGCATCCGGCAGGGTTCGCTCGGTCATCTGCGCAGGAATCCCTGCTTCCTCCATTTGCGCGGCAATGGCACGGATGGCATTCAGGTACAGCCGGTGATCCCGCATGAGCGTAATGGTTTTCCCGCCCGGCGGCGGCGGAACGGGCAGGCGTTCCTGCGCCGCTGTCACCAGCAGCCCCACATCCCGCACGCCCAGATGCTCCCGGGCGGCTTTCAGGGCAATGCTCATCCGGGCCTGCTGATCCGGCAGGCGCAGCAGCGTGCAGGCAATTCGCTCGGACAGCCCCTGCTCCACCAGCAGGATGCGCAGCTTCTCGTCCAGCTCCAGCAGGCGCAGCTTGTCCCGCAGCGTGGCCGGGGTGATGCCCAGGCTCCGGGCCAGACTGTCCCGATCCATGGCCCCGCTGTCCAGGATGGAAGCCATGGCTTTCGCTTCATCCAGGTAGTGCATACGCCGGGACAGGAGCATATCGAGGGTCTCCCGCAGGGATTGATCCTCCGCCGTTCCCGGCAGCACCACGGCATCAATATGGGACATGCCCAGCATCCGGCACGCCAGATACCGGCGGTTCCCCGATACAATCATGAAGCCCCCGTTGCTCATGCGCCGCACGGTGATGGGCTGCTGCAGGCCATCGCGGCGAATGGATTCGCACATCTCCGCCATGGAGGGGCTGTCCTCCCTGCCAAAGGGCTGCGTCATGCGGGGCGTAATCTTGTCCAGGGGCAGCCAGCAGACCTGGGCAGCGCAGGCGGCATCGTGCGGGTAATTGAGCATGATTCTCTCTCTCCTTTGCCGATGGCGAACCGTGCGGGCGGATGGAAGGCTCCCCCGAAAACTTCCGCCGCCCGTCACAGCTCTTGCTGGGGGTGTTTCTTTCTGCAAAAGAAAAAACCCTGCTTCCTGCGCGGGGAATCGTTCGTCCCGTTTCGCGCAGGGAGCAGGGGGTTTTTTGCTGAACAGGTGCTGCCGGGCAGGAGGGATGCCGTCATTTGTCGGATGCGCCCAGGGGGGACTTGCCGGGCGTGCCGGCTTTTCGCGGATATTGTCGAGCGGTTTTTTCTCTTTTTTCAATGGGGAGCAGCAGGTGCTGCCATGCCCTGCCGGGGAATTCGCAGCTGACCGGCTCCCCTACCCTGCCGCCCAGCAGATGTGCAGCGCGTTGGCCCTGCTGCATTTCCTCCTGCAAGGCGGGGCCTTTCCAGCACAGCGCATGGCCGCCCAATCGCACATAGGGCAGCAGGTACTCCGCCAGCACAGCCAGCGGCGCGACAGCCCGGGCCACAGCCACATCATACTGCTCCCGGTGGAGCGGCAGCCGTGCGCCGTCCTCGGCCCGGCAGTGGACCAGGGTTACATTGCGCACCTGCAAGTCATCCATCACGGCTTGCAGGAAGGTCAGCCGCTTTTGCTGGGCATCCATGAGCGTAACCTGCACCTCCGGGCAGGCCAGAGCCAGCGGCATGCCCGGAAAGCCTGCACCCGTGCCCACGTCGATGATGCTCCCCCGGGGCGGAATCAGGCCGAAGCGCAGGGCCATCAGGCTGTCCACATAGTGGCGATCCATCATTTCCGCCTCATCCGTGACAGCGGTCAGATCCATGCGGGTATTCCAGTCCATCAGCAGCGCGTGATAGCGCAGGAGCTTCTCCGGCAAGGTTGGGTCAAAGGGAATGCCGCATGCCGTCAGCCGGGCGGCCAGATCATCACGGTTCATCATGTCACTCCAGTCTGTTGGAACATGTTGCGCTGGGCTGCCGCCCAGACCTGCGCAGGGGTTTCACCCCTGCACCCCACAAGGGGCATCGCCCCTTGACCCCTTCGACGCTGGCGCGGTCCCTTGGAGGTTAGGGGAGGGGGAGGTGCAGGTATTTCTGGACCCAGTATTTGATCCAGGCAAGGGCTTCACGGCCGTAATTCTTTATCCAGTATTGCGGCAGCGTTTGTGCGCCAAGGCCCGTGGCTTGCAGGCCTTCATCCTCGGCAATGGCCATGGCACGGGGCAGGTGGTAGTCGCTGGTGACAATCAGCACCGTGCGCACATCGTAGCCGGACAGCAGCTCCGCCGCATGATTGATGTTCTGCCAGGTATTGAAGGACGTATCATCCACCAGAATCATGTCCTCCGGTACGCCCTTGGTCATCAGGTAATCCCGCATGACCTGTGCTTCCGGGGCGGGTTCATTGGCTCCCTGCGCCCCGCAGGTCACAATTTGAACGTTCTTCTTCGTCCATGCGTCATAGGCCGCATCCAGCCGCCATTGCAGCTGCAGCGACAGCGAGCCGTCCGGCTTCACCTGTGCGCCCAGTACCACAATGGCATCATAATCATCGGTTGCAGGCACATGATTCACCTTCCATACCAGCATGCCCACCACGCTCAGGTAGGCCAGCATGCCCAGCAGAATCAAAATCAGTACAAGGGTCAGGAAACGTCGGATTCTTCCGTAAGGGTGTGTCATGATTCGTCATTTTCCTTTCGTTTGCGGCGTGGGCAGGGAAATGTCTCCTTGCCAAGGGAGGACGGCGGCATGCCCGTTCCCGCCAGCAGCTGCCGCAGGTCGATTTGACCATGCTGCACCATGCTGTAGGTGCTTTCCCCCGCCACAATGATGTGGTCCAGCAGCGTGATGGACAGCGCAGCCAGCAACTGCTGGAGCTGTCTGGTTGTGCGCACGTCCTCAGGAGAGGCGGTTGGGTCGCCGCTGGGATGGTTGTGGCACAGTACCACGCTGTGGGCATTGTAGTTCAGGGCAGTTTCTACCACCAGCCGGGGATAGGCCAGCACCTCGGTGAGCGTCCCTTCGGCCACCTTGCGCCGACCAAGCACCTGCCCCGCGCTGTTCAGGCAGATGACATAGAAATGCTCCGTCCGCCAGCCTGCCAGCAGGGTCTTGCAATAGTCGGCAGCTTCACTGCGGTTGGTGATTTTCCTGCGTTCTTCACACACACACACGGCATACCGGCGGAACATGGGCAGCATCAGGGAAATCAGGGTGGCGGTCTCCTCCCCAATGCCATTCACGGTCATGAGCTGCTCCGGAGCAGCCTCCAGCACACCCTTGAGCGAGCCGAAGGCATCCAGCAGGCTGTGGGCCAACGCGTTGGTATCACCCCGGGCGCGGCCATAGAACAGCAGCAGCTCCAATGCTTCATGATGCGCGAAGCCCTCCAGGCCATTGCTGCGGAAGCGTTCGCGCATGCGCTTGCGGTGGCCTTCGTGCATGGTCATGCCGGATTCCGCCCCTTTCCCATTCAACGCTGCTGCTGGGGAATTTGTTCCAGCATCATGTCGAAAACCTCATTGATTTGACTGCCCAGGCGGCGCACCTCCCCGAGAATCATGGCCCGCCCCTGCGCGGTGCGGTACCAGTCGTCCCGGTCGAAGCCCGGCACACTGGCCGGGCACACCAGGAATTCCGTGTCCGGGAATGCCGCCTGATAATACAGCAATGCCCGCCGCGCATGATACGACCGGCAGCACAGCATGGCCCTGCGCACCGTCATGCCCATGCCGTCCGTCACCCGGCGGGAAAACTGCGCATTCTCCCATGTATAGGTGGCCTGATCCTCCCGCAGAATCGCCGTCTCCGGCACGCCTGCCCCCAGCAGGACAGCCCGCAAATAGGCCCACTCTGTTTCATAATCCCCGGAATAGGCTTCCTGCCAGTCGGGGTCCACCCCGGCAAAGTGCCCCACGAGCTTCGAGTACCGCCCCGAGGGCAGCACATAGCGCGACCATCCCTGATGGTACAGCTCCGCCGCATGGAGGGCATGCACCGGGTTGGCATTGCCGGGTACAAAAATCACATCCACCGGGGCAGGCGCATCCGCCACAAAGACGAAATCGCTCACCGCCTGCACAAAGCCTGCCGCGCCAAGGGTCAATGCTTGCTCAAGCATGGGCCTGCCACACCTCCAGACATTGCTGCCGCATGGCACCTTCCACCGGCTGGAAGGCTTTGACATAGATATCCCGCAGCTGTGCCTGTGTCAGCCGCTGGGGATGATTGCCCAGCCGCTGCGCATTGACGGAAGCAGCCAGGTCATCCAGCACACTTTCCGCTGGTATGGGCGGGGCTTCCATGCCCAAGGCCATCATCAGACCCCGGAGCAGCAGCGGCCCTTCCTCGGGCCCTCGCAGACCCATGATGGCCGCCAGCTCTGTCAGGACAGGACGGTGCACGTCCTCCGTCAGCATCTGCTCCCACAGCACGGGCAGCGTGATGGCACAGGCATGCCCGTGGGCAATGCCGAAATGGTGTGTCAAGCGGTAGCTCATGGCATGGGCCGCTGTCGTGCGGCTCACCTGAATGGCCTGACCGCTGCGATACGCCGCGTGGAGCATGGTCTCGGCGGCATCCGCGTCCCCGGCCAGATAGTCGTTGATGCTCCCCATCATGTCGCGAATGGCAGCTTGTGCATGGACGCGGCTCTCCGCTGTTCCACCCACGGCCCAGTAGGATTCAATGCCCTGACAGAGTGCGTCCAGCGCGCAGGACTTTTTGTGGTACAGCGGCAGAGTGTCCAGCAGGGTGGCATCCAGCACAACGCCTTCGGGCAGCAGGGCGGCGTGGCTCAGGCTGTGCTTCATGCCATGCAGGTATACCACGGCGAACTGCGTAGCTTCCGCGCCGGTACCTGCCGTGGCGGGAATGGCGATGTGCGGGATACGCTCACCGCTGAAGGCATAAGCCAGTGCCGCCTCAGCAGTGCCTGCCAGCAGCATGGCCTTGATGCCCTTGGCGGTATCCATGGCAGAGCCGCCGCCGATGGAAATCAGGCCGTCACAGCCCTGCGCCCGATAAAGGGCCGCGCCGCCTGCACAGTCCGCAAAATCCGGGTTGGGATGGAAGCCCCCGAAGCGCACCGGCGTCAAGCCCGTCCGCTCCGCCAGCACCCCGGCCAGCCGCTCCCCCGCCACCAGCAGCGGGCGGTGCATGCCCAGTGTGTCCATGACACCCTGCAAGTGCGCCAAACTGCCGCGTCCGCTTGCCATGATTCCCTCCATGTTGCTCACCTCTGCCATCAGTGTACCGCATCCCGGCGGTGCTGTCAATTTTCCGCGCAACAAAAAACGAACCCCGGGCATGCCGGAGCTCGTATAGGACATTAGCCCTGCTTCTGCTTGTGCTTGGGGTTCTCGCAGATGACCATGACCTTGCCCTTGCGCTTGATGATCTTGCACTTCTCGCAGATCGGCTTCACGGACGGACGAACCTTCATGTGTGGTACCTCCTCAGTTGATGTACATGG
The DNA here is from genome assembly GCA_051883835.1 of Aristaeellaceae bacterium. Taxonomy (GTDB): domain Bacteria; phylum Bacillota; class Clostridia; order Christensenellales; family Aristaeellaceae; genus UBA11524. The sequence continues at coordinate 5,953 of JBJEUL010000192.1, read as the reverse complement.
TAGAGGCGCGGAAGTGAGCTTCAAGCACCCCTGAAATCGCGTGATCGGGCAAAGCCCTTGCCTGTCTATTTTACACGCTTTCCCCGCATCCGTCAAGGGAAAGTTCTCCCTGACGGGCAGGATGCCAGGCCGCTCAGTTCTTGCTGCGCCAGGTGATTCGACCACGGGTCAAATCATAGGGAGACAGCTCGATGGTAACCTTGTCACCGGGATAAATGCGGATGAAGTTCATGCGCATCTTGCCGGAAATGTGGGCCATGATTTGATGGCCGTTGGGCAGCTCCACCTGGAACATGGCGTTCGGAAGGGCCTCGATGACCTTGCCTTCCATTTCGATGACATCACTCTTGGACATGTTCAGCCCTCCTTGCACAGCGGCTGGTCGATTGCAAGCCCGTTGTCCCGCAGGAACGTGCGCAGGTCGCTGTCCTTGAGCTGATTGGTGCGCTGCAAGGCTTCCACGTCCATGCGCAGGGGCTTGGGGTGCAGATGCTTGACTTTCTTCTTCTTGAGGTGATCCAGCTTGCGACTCAGGCCATCGGCCATGAGCACAAACTGGTCATCCACCATCTGGAGGATGACGAAGCAGCGTCCCGCGTCGCGGCCCTGAAGGGACTGCACCACGCGGCCGGTTTCAAACGGCAGACGCTCCATCACGCTTCCTCCTCATCCCAGGTGAAATCCGGATAGGTCAGAATCTCGGGCAAGCCGGATTCATTGATGGCGATGGTATGCTCGTAGTGGGAGCACAGGCTGCCGTCCCGGGTTCGGTAGCACCACTCATCGTCATCCACCTTGACGCGCCAGTCACCCGCGCAAATCATCGGTTCAATCGCCAGGGTCATGCCCTTGCGCAGGCGCAGACCATGCCCAGGTTCACCGAAGTTATACACCGCAGGATCCTCGTGCATCTCCCGGCCAATGCCATGGCCGGTCAGGTCGCGAATCACGCCGCAGCCATGATCCTCCGCCCAGGACTGCACCGCATGACCGATGTCGCCCAGCCGGTTGCCCACCACGGCCTGCCGCACGCCCTTCCAGAAGCACTGCTCGGTAATCTCAATCAGCGACTGCGCCTCGGGAGAAATCTCCCCGACACCCACGGTGAAGGCACTGTCTGCCTGCCAGCCGTCAAGCACCAGGCCGCAGTCGATGCTGATAATCTGTCCCTCGCGCAGAATCTGCTTCTCGGAGGGGATGCCATGCACCACCTGATCGTCCACGCTCGTGCACAGGGTGGCGGGATAGCCCTGATAGTTCAGGAAGGACGGAATCGCGTGGTTCTTGCGGATCAGCTGCTCGGCGTACACATCCAGCGCAGCCGTGCTGATGCCGGGCTTGACGGCCTCGCGCAGCTTCTGAAGCACCTCATAGAGCAGCGCGCCAGCAACCCGCATTTTCCCGATTTGCTCGGGATTTTTCAAACTAATCATGATTTAACCCCTGACGATCGCCATGATCGACGCGAAAATCGTGTCCATATCCTGCGTGCCGTCGATGACCTTGAGCAGGCCGCGCTGCTGATAGAAGGCCACCAGCGGAGCAGTCTGGTTATGGTACACCGTCAGACGGTTCAGGACAGTCTCGGCCTTGTCATCATCGCGCTGAATCAGCTCTTCACCGCAGGCCGCACACTTGGTCTCGCCATTGAGGCGGGAAACATGGTAGGTCGCGCCGCACTTGAGGCACACGCGACGGCCGGACAGACGCTCAATCAGCTTCTCATCCGCCACGTCCAGCTCAATCACCGCGTCAATGCCCGCGATGCCCTCCAGGGCCTCGGCCTGAGGCACCGTGCGGGGGAAGCCGTCCAGAATGTAGCCATTGGCGCAGTCCGCCTGCGCCAGACGGTCCTTCACGATGTCGATGATGACCTCGTCAGGCACCAGCTGGCCCGCGTCAATGAAGGCCTTGGCCTTCACGCCGGTGGGGGTCTGCTCCTTGATGGCCCGGCGGAGGATATCACCGGTGGAGATCTGCGGAATGTTCAGCGCGCTGCACACCCGCTGCGCCTGCGTACCCTTGCCGGCGCCGGGAGGTCCCAGAAAGATGATATTCATTCTGTTGCCCCTTTCAGAATCGGACAAGTCCGAATGACGAACGTGTGCCATGCACCGGCGGCAGAACTGTCACCGATGCATGGCGCACAGCAGCTTACATGAAGCCGCCCTTTTCCATATCCATGTCGATGCCGCGGATGCTCATCTCGCCCTGAATGGTGCGGATGGTCTCCAGCGCGACGCTCACAGCGATCAGAATGGAGGAAGCCGCGAAGGGCACCTGCGCATTCAGGCTGCGGGTCAGCAGGGTAGGCACAGCAGCCAGCACAGCCAGGAACAGCGCCGCGAACAGGTTCAGGCGGTTGACGGTGTTCTGCAGGTACTGGCGGATGTTCTTGCCGCGCTGTCCCGGAATCACCGCGCCCTGCATGACCAGCTGGTCGGCCTGACGCTTGGCATCAAAGCTGATGGAGGAATAGAAGAAGGTGAAGGCCATAATCAGCAGCGCAGAAATCAGCATGTACCAGAAGCTGCCGGAATTCATGTAGGTCATCCACCAGATGTAGGCACCGCTGGTCGTACCGCCAATGAGCTGAATCAGCGTGCCGGGGAACGCCAGGAAGGAGTACGCGAAGATCAGCGGCAGCACGCCCACGGACACGACCTTCAGGGTCATGTGGGTGCTCTGGCCACCGTAAACGCGACGGCCCTTCACCTGCTTGGCAATCTGCAGGGGGATACGACGCTCGCCCAGGTCCACGAAGGTCACGACCACGGTCATGACCACGCAGGTCACCAGGATGGCCAGCACGTTAATCCAGGCGGAAACCGTGCCATTGCTCAGCGCAGTGCCGAACAGGGAAATGATGCCGTTGAACAGGTTGGAGATGATACCGGCGAAGATCAGCAGGGAGATACCGTTGCCGATGCCCTTCTCGGTGATGCGCTCACCAATCCACATCGCCAGCGCAGAGCCGCCAGCCATGGACACGCCCACCAGCACGTAGTTCAGCCAGCCGGACTTGATGTAGCCCAGACCAGCCACCAGGCCGATGGCCTGCACAGCGGCAAGGGCAACGGTCACATAGCGGGTGATGCGGGCAATCTTTTCACGGCCGCCGCCTTCCTCATCCTTCTGCATCCGCTCCAGTGCCGGGATGGCAATGGTCAGCAGCTGCATGATGATGGAGGCGTTGATGTAGGGCGTAATACCCATGGCCATGATGGTCATCTGGGAGAAGGCGTTACCGGTCATCATGTTGACCAGCTCCAGCAGGGGCAGGTCGGAACCGGCGGAGGTCATGACCCGCGCAGCATCAACGCCAGGCGCGGGAATGACACCCACCAGACGGTAGATCAGCAGCATCACGAAGGTGTAGAGCAGCTTCTTGCGCAGGTCAGTGACCTTCCACATCTTGCGAAGGCTTTCAACCATCTCAGATCACCTCGGCTTTCCCGCCGAGAGCCTCAATCTTTTCCTTGGCGGAGGCAGTGAACTTGGCCGCCTTCACGGTCAGCTTCTTGGTCAGCTCACCGTCGCCCATGATCTTCACGCCGTCCATAGGCTTGCGGATAATCTTCTTGGCCAGCAGCTCTTCCACGGTGACCACATCGCCGTCATTAAAGACTTCCAGGCGTTCCACGTTCACCGCAGCATACTGCGTGCCGAAGATGTTGGTAAAGCCGCGCTTGGGAACGCGACGGTACAGGGGCATCTGGCCGCCCTCGAAGCCGGGACGCTTACCGCCGCCGCTGCGAGCCTTGGCACCCTTATGACCCTTGCCGGAGGTCTTGCCCAGACCGGAGCCGACACCGCGGCCCACGCGCTTGGCAGCGGTGGTGGAGCCGACAGCAGGCTGCAATTCATGCAGTTTCATTGGGGTTCCCTCCTTTACTCGTTAACTTCTTCAACCTTCACCATGTGCTTCACGGCGAAGATCTGGCCGCGGATGGCGGCGTTGTCGGGCTTGATGACCGTCTGGCCGACCTTCTTCAGGCCCAGGGCCGCCACGGTCGCCTTGTGCTTGGGCAGGGAAGCGATGGGGGACTTCACCAGCGTAACTTTCAGGCTCATGTTCTCGCTCCTCCTTTAACCCAGCAGCTCTTCCACGGTCTTGCCGCGCATCTTGGCGACTTCCTCAGCGCTGCGCAGCAGCTTGAGGGCCTCCAGGGTGGCCTTGACCATGTTGATGGGGTTGTTGGTGCCGAAGGACTTGGTGCGGATGTCGCGCACGCCGGCCAGCTCCAGCACGGCACGGGCCGCGCCGCCGGCGATCACGCCGGTACCTTCGGGGGCGGGCAGCAGCACCACCTTGGCGGTGGAATAGTAGCCCGTGATGTCATGGGGAATGGTGGTGCCGTTCAGGGGCACGTTCACCAGATGCTTCTTGGCATCCTCGTTGGCCTTGCGGATGGCCTCGGGGATCTCGGCAGCCTTGCCCATGCCGGCGCCGACGCGGCCGTTCTCATCGCCAACGACGACCAGAGCGGAGAACCGCATGTTGCGGCCGCCCTTGACGGTCTTGGACACGCGGTTGACAGCAACCAGCCGCTCCTTGAATTCGCTGACCTGTTCGTAGCGTTGCATTGCGTGTGTCCCTCCTTCTTAGAAATCCAGTCCGGCTTCACGGGCGCCCGCAGCAACCTCCGCCACGCGGCCAGTGTACACATAGCCGCCGCGGTCGAACACCACGGTCTTGATGCCGGCCTCGAGGGCACGCTCGGCCACGAGCTTGCCAACCAGCTTGGCGGCGCCCTTCTTGTCCAGCTCATTCAGCTGATCCTGAATGCCCTTCTCCAGGGTGGAAGCGGCGCACAGGGTCTTACCGGCGACATCGTCGATCACCTGAACCTGGATGTGCTTCAGGCTGCGGTACACAGACAGACGCGGCATGTCAGGGGTGCCGCTGATCTTTTTGCGGACGCGAGCATGACGAATCTCACGCAGCTCGTTACGGTCACGCTTCTTGAACATTTGCAGTCACTCCCTCTCTTACTTCTTACCGGTCTTGCCTTCCTTGCGGCGGATGTGCTCATCAGCATACTTGATGCCCTTGCCCAGATAGGGTTCAGGCTTGCGGATGGCGCGGATGTCGGCCGCAAGGTTGCCCACCTGCTGCTTGTCGATGCCCTTGACAACGATCACGGTGTCCTTGGGCGTCTCGAAGGTGATGTTTTCGGGGGCGTCGATGACGACGGGATGGGAGAAGCCGATCTTGATGTTCAGCTTCTTGCCGCCCTCGGCCTTGGCGTTGTAGCCGGTGCCGACCATCTCCAGGGTCTTGGAGAAGCCGTCGGTCACGCCGACAACCATGTTGTGCACCAGGGCGCGGTACAGGCCGTGCATGGCCTTGTGGGGCTTGCTATCGGTGGGGCGCTCAAGGGTCAGGACATTGCCTTCCTGCTTGACGGTGATGGCGGGATTCACCTGCTGGGTCAGGGTGCCCTTGGGGCCCTTGACCGTCACCAGGTTGTCGCTGTCAATCGTAACCGTCACGCCCGCGGGGACAGTAATCGGAAGTCTTCCGATACGAGACATTACTCACACCTCCATTGACGTGTCGGTTATTACCAGATGTAAGCCAGCACTTCGCCGCCCACGGCGTTCTTGCGGGCTTCCTTGTCGGTCATCAGGCCCTTGCTGGTGCTGATGATGGCGATGCCCAGGCCGCCCAGAACCTTGGGCAGCTCCTCGCAGCGGGCATACACACGCAGGCCGGGCTTGCTGATGCGCTTGAGACCCGCGATCACGGGGGTCTTGCCGCTCATGTACTTCAGGGTGATCTTGATGGAACCCTGCAGGCCGTCATCAATATAGTCAACAGCCTTCACATAGCCCTCCGCCAGAAGGATCTTGGCAATAGCCTTCTTGGTGTTGCTGGCAGGCAGCGTCACAGCGTCGTGCTTGGCGACCTGCGCGTTGCGGATGCGGGTGAGCATATCGGCGATAGGAT
>JBJEUL010000191.1:0-3186 GCA_051883835.1 Aristaeellaceae bacterium | reverse complement strand
TTGCTTTCAACAATCGCATCCTTTGAATCCGCCGTGACCGTAATGACGATGGTCTGGGGCTCGGACGGCGTGGAAAACGGGAACATGAGCGTCTTGGAGGCCCCTGCCGCAAGGCTGCTGATCTGGCTTGACCACGTCTCTTCTCCGTTGACCATCGTCACGAGGAACGCGCCTGCATCCTGTTCTCCCTGATTGGTCACGACCGCATGGACAACGCCGGTCATGCCCGTCTCATAGGAGGATCGCGTCGGCGTAACGGAGGATACGATCAGATCGGGATAGACCACAGGCGCTGTGACGGACACCGACAGGGACTTCGTATTGTTGTCCTCATCGCTCTCCGCGACGACCTCATCGCAGTCGGCAAAGGCGGTGAGCATCAGGGTCTGCGCTGTGTCAGGCGCAGGCACGGAGAAGCTCAGCTGTCTGGATGCGCCGACTGCCAGCGCGCCGATGCTCTGTCGCTGTGTGGCGATCCCGCTGCCTGAAAGGGAGAGATTCGAGCTGCCCGCCGCTGCTGAACCCTGATTCCTGACGGTCGCCGTTATGGTCATCATGCTGCCGGCCTCGTAGGAGGCAGCGTCCGATATGAGCGCGGTGATCGTCAGGTCGGGCCTGGGCGCTTCATAATCGCCTGTGGTTATGGTCAGGGTGGATGTACAGCAGTCCACATACCAATCGCTGCCGGTGCGGACGCAGAGCACGCGCTGGTAGGCCTGATCCGTGTTGTGGCAGAACACCTGCATGTTGCTGCGCACGCGGTCGTCCCTTCCCGTGAGCGTCAGGGTGTAGGTCTTGTTGGCGGTGGATGCGGAAGCCGGGATGGAGATGGTCAGGACATCTCCGTCCTTGCCGGTGTAGCCGCTGACGGTGCTTCCGCTGGGAAGCGCGGATTGATCCAGTTTGTATCCGCCGTGGAGATTCACGGTTGTGACCGTCGTGCTGCCGGTGAAAACATCGCCGGAACGGGCGGCGCTGATGCTGCTGGCGCTCAAATCCACCCTGTGCTCCATCAGCACCTGAGCGCGCGCCTTGATGAGCAGCTCCACGGAAAACTGAAGCGCCGGGATGTACGCCGCATCGCGCACCTGAATCTTCTTGGTGATCGTACCTGCGGCGGCGAGGCTCCTGAGCTGGCTCGCGCTGAAGCTGCCCAGGTTGGTCATGTTGTAGAACTGGTCGTCGCCGCACTCCGTCATCCAGAATCGGATGGCGTTGGCGGTGGCGTATTCCGCCTGCGCCGCAGACAGTCCTCCCGTCTCAAAGGGATAGCCGTTTTCTACGATGATCTGCAGGCCTGTGCGCACCTTGCTGGAGTAATTGTCCATCACGTCCGTCAGGTTGTAGGTCTGGGAGTTGGGCACGGTCGCCTTGTGCTGGAGGCAGTAGGCGACGAACGATCCCATCAGGCGGTGCTTCGCGGTCTTGAGCTCATTCCACGTCTTTTTCGTGGAATTGTAGGCGTTATAGAGGTTGGTCATGTTGATGGTCGTGACCTTGCCTGTGGCCGCATATGCCACATTCGGCACGATGGTGATGGCGACCAGCAGCAACGCCGCCACCAGACGTTTGAGTTTTTTCAAGGGGCTTGTCCTCCTCATTCGATGTAGAGTATGCGCGCGTACAGGTCGATCGGGAAATTGAGCATGACCTGACCGGCCATGGCCCAGGGCAGCGGAAGGTTGGCGGTCGCCGTCAGATGCAGACGGGAACCGGTGACGTTCATGCGCATGCCGGTCAGCCGGTACAGCGTCCTGCCGTCGGCCCTTTTCACCCAGCCGCCGCCATCCCGCGTCCATCCTCCTTCCAGCAGGTTTTGCTCCAGCACATCCAGCGCAGGCTGGTATTCCACATCGGTGATGGCGTCGCGCAGGCTGGAATTGACCACGTTTGCGTCCAGAGAGATGGCGCAGCAGCGGGTCAGTTCATCCTGCACGGCATAGTAGTTGGAATAGATGGCGTGGGCATTGTAGAGCACCGCCGCGAACATGAAAAAGCAGATGATGAAGAACATCGCCCAGAGGGGCGCGCTGCCGCGGCGGTCGCGCAGAAGGCGCTGGAATTGGCTGCGCAATCACGTCGCCCCCTTCCAGTACACCTCCGATATGCCGGAGGCCCGGGCGCTGATGTTGATGCGGATGCCGATGGGTTCGCTGCCCAGCGGCCGGATGATCGGGATGAGCACCTGCTTGGAGATCGTCACGGTGAAGGGCGTCTTCAGCTGAATCTTTCTGGACGATGCGTTGAACCATGTGGTATCGAACACGATGTTGTCGGGGTTGACGTAGCTGCCGTTGCCGGTGACCAGGGAGATGGTCGCGTCATCGGCCTGTCCGCTGACCTCCACCACATGGGCAATCTGGCGGGCGGTGGCATTGAGGGACTGATAGGTGGTGTAGATCGGAAACAGGGAAAAGATGCCGGCAATCACGGTGAAAATGAGCAGAATCGCAATGGCGACGTCCACATATCCCTCGCCGGTGCGGTCACGGATAAACTGATTGCGGGTCATGAGGCCTCCTTTGTACCAAAAGGCGCGCAGCATGGGAAGCTGCGCGCCCTGCGGATGGATGGTCAGACGAGGATGGTGATTCTGTCGATCTCAGCGCTGACCCTGCCGATGAGGTCGGCAAAGAGCTGGGGGATCGCATCCCGCATGATCGCCAGAATCGCAGCGCCCACCACGACGGTGATGAGAATCTTCATCGCCATATCGAGGTAGGCTTCGCCGCTTTCATCCCGGACCATCCGGCGTCTGTCTGCCGGATTCGGCATCAGGGCAGGATGGTGATGCCGGTGATCTGGGAGGAAACCTTGTCGATCAGGTTCTGGAACAGGGTGGGCATGGCGGTGTTCATGATGGCCAGAATCGCCGCGCCGATGACCACGATGATGAGAATCTTCATGGCCATGTCCAGATAACCTTCGCCGGACTGGTCGAAATTCAGGCTGCGCATGCTCTCGCGGAAGGCAGTGATGCGGGCGGAAATGGCCTTGGTGCAGCGGGACTTCAGGGACATGATCTTATTCATAGGGCATTTCTCCATTTCTTTTGTCGTTGAGGGATGGGTTCGCTGCCGGTCAGGGCAGGATGGTGATGCCGGAAATCTGGGAGGACACCTTGTTGATCAGGCTCTGGAACAGATTGGGCATGGCGGTGTTCATGATGGCCAGAATCGCCGCGCC
>JBJEUL010000190.1:0-13862 GCA_051883835.1 Aristaeellaceae bacterium | reverse complement strand
CCGGGCTTCTGCGGCCTGGGGCTGAACCTGAAGGCGGACGGCTTCCGCAGCCTGTATGCCTGCGTAGCGGCTTTCATGTGGCTGATGACGGGGCTGTTCTCCCGGCAGTATTTTGGCCACTATCACAACCGGAACCGCTACTATTTCTTCAACCTGATGACCCTTGGGGCCACCTTGGGCGTGTTTCTCTCCGACGACCTGTACACCACGTTCATCTTCTTTGAAATGATGTCCCTGACCAGCTACGTCTGGGTGGCCCATGAGGAGACCCCCGGTGCCATGCGGGCTGCCGGAACCTATCTGGCGGTGGCAGTCATTGGCGGCCTGACCACCCTGATGGGCCTGTTCATGCTCTGGCATGAGGTGGGCACGCTGTCCTTCGCGGGGCTGAAAGAGGCACTGGCCGGGGGCGGCAGCACCGTCACCACCGTGGCGGCATGGCTGACGCTGGTGGGCTTTGCGGCCAAGGCTGGTCTGTATCCGCTGCACATCTGGCTGCCCAAGGCCCATCCTGTGGCCCCGGCCCCGGCCTCTGCGCTGCTGTCAGGTATTCTGACCAAGAGCGGCGTGTTCGGGCTGATTGTCATCTGTGCCAACATCATGCCGGGGAATGCCGCCTTCGGCAATGCCTTGCTGGTGCTGGCGGCTGTGACCATGTTCCTGGGCGCACTGCTGGCCCTGTTCTCCACCGACCTCAAGCGCACGCTGGCCTGCTCCTCCATGAGTCAGATTGGCTTCATTACCGTGGGTCTGAGCATGATGGTGTTGCTGGGCGAGGAGGGCGCATTGGCGGCTTACGGCAGTTTGCTGCACATGGTCAACCACTCGCTCATCAAGCTGTGCCTGTTCATGGCAGCCGGTGTGGTGTATGTGAACCTGCACAGGCTGAACCTGAATGACATCCGCGGCTTTGGCCGGGGCAAGCCGGTGCTGCATATCGCCTTCCTGCTGGGTGCGCTGTCCATCGGGTGCATTCCGCCCATCGGCAGCGGCTACAACAGCAAGAGCCTGCTGCACGAGGCCATTGTGGAATACATCCATGTGCTCCAGCATGCGGGCGGTGCATGGCAGCCCTACAAAGCCCTGGAGGTGCTGTTTCTCATCAGCGGCGGGCTGACCATTGCCTACATGACCAAGCTCTACATCTGCCTGTTCTGGGAAAAGCATCCCACCCGTCAGGCCGAATATGACGCGATGAAGGGCAAGTATTTGACGGTGCAGTCTGCCGTGGCCCTGCTGGGCAGTGCGGTGGTGCTGCCGCTGCTGGGTGCCTTGCCGCAGCAGCTGATGAGTCCGTTGGGGGCGCGTTCAGCTGCGTTCTTCGGGCAGGAGGCCATGACCGCGCCCATCCACTATTTTTCCCTGGAGAACCTGACCGGCGCGGCGCAGAGCATCGGCATTGGCGCGGCGGTGTATCTGCTCATTGTCCGTCCCCTGCTGATGCGCAAGGAAAACGGTGTTCGTGTCTATGTGGATGTATGGCCCGCACTGCTTGACCTGGAAAACAGCGTGTACCGTCCCCTGCTGGCCCTGCTGACCATCCTGTTCACCGCCGTGACCCGCTTTGTGGCCGAGCTGCCCGAGCAGCTCACGGTGCTGCTGCGCGGCAGCGTATTCCGCAGGATGCACGGCCCCAAGCCTGTGCCGGTGGGCAACCGCTTCACCTACCGTCTGGGTCTTGCCATGAACAGCGTGACCGGCATGCTGAACCAAACATTCTTGCAGCACCGGCCCCTGCGTACCGACTTTGAGTATGTGCTGGATGCGGCCTGGCAGGCATTCCAGTCCGGCCTGCACCGCTTCACGGCCAGCGTGTCCTTTGGGCTGCTGCTGCTGTGCATTGGCCTGTTCCTGACCTGCATGTATCTGCTGCGCTTCTGAGCATGCGGGAGCTGGGCTGCCGCCCAGACCTGCGCAGGGGCCTTGCCCCTGCACCCCACAAGGGGCATCGCCCCTTGACCCCTTCGACGCTGGCGCGGTCCCTTGGAGAGGGCTGAATATGAGGAACGCCGGGGCAGTTTCAGGACTGCTCCGGCGTTTGTTTTATGGGATGCGGAAGGTCATGCCGCCGCGAATCAGGTAGAACATGGCCATGCCGTCCAGATAGACTGCGTCATGAAAGGCATCGTAGCTGCTCAGGGCTACGGTGTGGGTTGTGCCGTCGTACTGGGTGAAGGTGAATACCGTGTGCGGGGGGGCCTCCGATGTCCAGCCGGTGGGCAGGATGCCGGATACCGTCACCATCAGCAGGTTGTTGTATGCCGCTTCAAAGCTGGCATAGGGAACGGATGCTCCATCCAGCGTGCAGGTTTTGTCATAGACGGTATTCCCGTCCGCGTCATAGATGAGGTCGTTGTTCTCCTGAACCTGCTCGGTACGGGTGATGGTGTAGGTTTGCGTTCCCTCGTCGGTGGTGATGCTCAGGCTGGCCAGGTTACCCAGTGCCACAGGTACGGTGTAGCGGGTCAGGGTATTGGTGACATCCATGTTCATGAAGGTGGCCAGACTGTAATGGCTGGTCAGATAGATGTCCTCCCCCACGCGGACGTAATCCACCGCGTCGCTTTTCTCCCCGCCCACGGTGAGGGTGAAGGTTTCTTCCGGCCAGTCGGTCACGCTGTACACGCCGTCTACACCCGTGGAACCCATGGAGCCTTCTGCCATGTGCACCTCGATGACAAAGCGCGGCGCATCGAAGCCGTATTGGGTCAGGTTCTCCGATGTGGCCTGCCCCACATAGGCCCCAAGGCGCAGGTTGGACAGGTTCGTACACAGGTTGCTCATCTGCTCCCCCTCCGCAGGATAAGCCACGGGGGAGGTCAGCATCCAGCGGTCCTCGGCATCCGTGCCAATGTCACCCTGCAAGGCCCAGCAGGTCAGTGTGCCATCGGCAGCCGTGAAGGTAATGCGGTCAAAGCGTGCCTTGTGCAGCGTAGGCTGCTCCACCGGGTGGAGGGAAACCTTGTTCACGGCCAGCAAGTCGGCCGTGCCGATGTCCAGCGCGTACAGGCGTTCATCGCCGTCGATGGTCATGTAGCACCAGCCGGTGTCCTCCAGCGCGTAGGCATCGCCGATGCGCAAGGTGTAGGCGGTGCCGTCCCGATAGGTGATATCCGCCACGATGCGCGGCGTTTCCAGCCCGAAATCCGCCCAGTTTTCCGCGTAGGCCGATGCGTCCTCGGTGAGGATGTCCTCATAGGTCACAGCAGTCACGGCACTGAGCAGGCTGTTCAGCTGCGCTTCCTCGATGAGGTAGGTGCTGTCGCCATCCACGGCGAAGGTACCGTCCTCCTGCCGGGTCATGGCCCAGCTGTCGCCGCTGCGCAGGGTGATGCCCAGATGCATCACGTCCTCCGCCTGGCAGGTGTAAAGCGTGCCATTGGTCATGACCCGGGCAGGCAGCGGTTCATCGGGCTGATTCAGCAGTACACAGGCGGCCACGCCTCCGGCCAGCAGCAGCACACCGGCCAGCAGCAGCCACCATCGGCCATGGGCCAGCGTGCGGGGCTTTTTCTTTTCGACTGGCTGCATCAGCGGTTCCTCCTGGGCCACAGCATCAGGAACGCCGCAGCCACCACCACCAGCGGCAGGGCCACCAGCAGCACACTGCCCATCGTCAGCGCGTTGACTGACAGCTGCGGACGCAGGGCCGCCTTGGCCATGATGCCCAAATCCACCGGCTGGGTGTCCAGCAGGAACTCTACCGTGCGGATGATGAACTCCTGCGCATCCGTCATGGCATGCACCTGCGCGGAGGTCAGCAGCGTGGAACAGCCCAGCACCACCGCCCGGGATACATACCCATCCTCCGTCACCCGTCGGGCCTGCAAGGCCAGGGCAAAGGGCCCCTGCTCGTCCTCGTCGGACTGGTCAAGGCTCATGTTGCCGCTGCTCAGGTCTCGCAGGTACGCCTTGTAGCCGCTGCTGAGCATGACGGTGGTGATGAGATTCCTGTCGCTTTCCTCCGGCAGGGCAAAGGCCCGGCTGCCCGGCAGCAGCAGCGTGTCCGCCCCCGAGGATACCAAATCGGCAGTCACGTCCGAGTTGTGCATGGTGGGAATCAGGTCAATGCGCACATCCGCATAGTAGGAATTCGGTTCATCCTTGGAGGCCACCACAATACCCTCCTTGGCCTGAAAGCCGTAGGAGCGCAGCAGTGCGGCATAGTTGGGCATGCTGGTCAGCGGGTCGGTATAGTCGCAGGTAAACAGGATGCTGCCGCCCTGCGCGATGAATTCCGAGATGCTGGCCGTTTCCGCGTCCGTCAGGTCACGCACGGGCGAGAGCAGCACCAGCAAATCCTCCGGGGTGAGGTTCACGTCCGCATCCCCCAGGCGGGCGTACTGCACATCAAAGTTGTTGCCTTCCAGCAGCTCCGCGAACACAGCCGTGCCGTCCTCGTCCAGTTCCCCGTGGCCCTGAAGCACCAGCACCCGGGGGATTTCGTCCTGTGTCACATAGCGGATAGCCGAGGTGATTTGGCTCTCATAGGTCAGCCCGGCAATTTCATATACCCCGGCCTCATAGTCCAGGCTCAGGCTGATGAAGTCCGCCGGGGACAGGATGCGAAAGCGTCCTGTTTCCTCGCAGGATACAATGAGAGAATCCGTACTGACCGCCTGATCGCTGGTGCTGCCGCTGAAGCGGGTCAGCAGGCCGGGGTTCAGGGCCACGTCCGTCTGCTCCCACGTCACCAGCGAGGATGCGGCGGCATAGCGATCCAGCAGCTCCATCAGCGGCTGATCCTCCTGTCCCCGGGTAAACAGGGCGTAGATATGGACAGGGTGCTGCAATTGCTCCAGCACCTGCAGGGTTGTTTCGCTCTGTGTTGTCACGGCATTAAAGGAATAATCCACCCGCCAGCCCTTTTGCTTTTCCAGCGTGGTCACAGCCACATTCAGGGCCACCAGGGCGGCCAGAAACACACAAACCGTCACGGTGGCCATGCTGCCATAGCGCAGGCGCGGATTTTTCCAGAAGGGGAGATGCTCCCCATGCTTCTTGCTCATGTCAGGCCCCCCGATAACGCCGGCTGTCCAGCGTATGAATGGTCAGTGCCAGGCATGCCGCCGCAAAGGACAAGTCGTAGACGATGCTGGCGAAGGATAGCTGCCCCATGAGGAAGGGCTCGTTGCGGCTGTAGAGGCTGAAAAAGGACATGATGCCGGCCACCCACTGGACGCTCACAGCCGATTCCAGCATGTCCAGCATCCACAAGAACAGGTTCGCGCCGAAGGCCATGACCGCTGCCGTCACCTGATTGGAGGCAAGCCCCGAGAGCAGCAAATCCAGCGCGGCAAAAGCACAGCCCTGCATCAGGAACCCCAGATAGCCCACCGTCAATTCGCCCGGATAGACCTTGCCATAGATGCCCACAATGACCGCAAAGGTCAGCGTCAGCAGCGTGGTGAAGGCCATGACCGTCACCGCCGCCAGATACTTGCCCAGCACGATGCCCGTCAGGGACACAGGGCTGGTGAGCAGCAGCTGGTCGGTGCGCTTCTGCCTTTCCTCGGCCAGCAGGCGCATGGTCAGCACCGGGGAGAGCAGCATCCACAGGTAGCTCATTTGTCCGATGAAGCTCAGCAAATCGCTGGAACGTTGCTGCATAATCAGCAGATAGAACATCACCGAGGAAAGCATCAGGAACACGCCCATGAACACATAGCCCACAGGCGTATAGAAATAGCTTTGCAGCTCCCGCCGCCAGATGGCTGTCATCGTCCTTCCCTCCCCATGGCTGCGTCATCCTCGGATGTGGCCCGCAGGAACACATCCTCCAGCGTATCCTGCTGGGGCATCAACAGGCGCAGGGGTGCGTCCAGACCGCACAGCAGGCGAAACAGCTGCGTCTGCGGGTCGCCCCGGTCTCCGCCATCCCGGCTGCACTCCAGCAGCACCTCGGTGATATCCGCGTTCATGGTGGGCAGCACCTTCACCCGGCGCATGCAGGGCAGGCCCTTGAGGGCGGGCAGCAGCCGTCGCTCCTGCATGGCGATGGAAGCCCGCAGACGGAGGACATCGCCGGTATCGGTCAGCTCGCGCATGTCGGCCTCGCGGATCAGCCGCCCCTTGTGCAGGATGACCACCCGCTGGCACAGCTGCTGGATTTCCGGCAGCATGTGGGAGGAAAAAATCACCGTATGGGACTTGCCCAGCTCCCGCATCAGCTCGCGAATCTCCACCACCTGCCGGGGGTCAAGGCCGACGGTTGGCTCGTCCAACACCAGCACAGGCGGATTGCCGCACAGGGCCTGCGCCACGCCCACGCGCTGGCGGTAGCCCTTCGAAAGATGACCCACCAGCCGCTGCGCCACCTCCGTCAGGCCGCAGGTAGCCATAATGTCCGCGATATGCCCGGGAATGGCGCGGCGGGACACCTCCTTCAGACGGCAGACGAAGGTCAGGTAGGCAGCAACGGTCATTTCGTCGTAGAGGGGGGGTTTTTCCGGCAGATAGCCGATGGCCCGCTTGCAGGCGCGGGGGTCGCGCAGCATATCCTTGCCGTCCACCAGCACCTGTCCGGCAGTGGGCGGAAAATATCCGGTGAGCATATTCAGCGTGGTGGTCTTGCCTGCGCCATTTTGGCCCAGCAGACCCACAATTTGCCCCGTGGGGGCCGAGAAGGACAGTTCATGCACTGCCTCTACCGCGCCATAACGTTTGCTGACGCGTCTGAGTTCAATCATGCCGTCCCTCCTTTCATCCATTTGGTACGCTGGTATTATACCAGAGAATGTGCCGCAAGGTGTGAATAAAGTGTAAAAGCCTCCTCCAAGGGAACGCGCCAGCGGAAAGGGGTCAAGGGGCGATGCCCCTTGTGGGGTTTGGGGCAAGGCCCCAAGCAGGTCTGGGCGGCAGCCCAGCGCAACACGTTCAGTCAACATAATCGAGGAAAGAAAAAACGTGAGTTTCCAAGCAGACGACGCAGTTCGTCCGCGTGGGAAACGGCAGGTTCCGTGGACTGCACAAGGAACGACCTCATCCGACCTCACTGCGCGTGGCCACTTTCCCCAAAAGGAAGGCTTTCCGTGTGCCATCCCTGCCATAAAACGAGCCCGGAGCGAATGGCTCCGGGCGTTGCGGTTCCTATGCAGGGCTTGGGAACCTGCCGTTTCCGACGCGGACGGGCTGCGCCGTCTGCTCGGAAACTCACGTTTTTGTCTTTGCCTTTTGGATTGATTCAATGTGTTGCGCTGGGCTGCCGCCCAGACCTGCGCAGGGGCTTCACCCCTGCACCCCACAAGGGGCATCGCCCCTTGACCCCTTTCCGCTGGCGCGTTCCCTTGGAGAGGTTAGCGGCTGGAGTAGTTGGGGGCTTCCTTGGTGATGGAGATATCGTGGGGATGGCTCTCCACCAGGCCCGCACTGGTAATCTTCACAAACTCGGCGTTTTGACGCAGGTCGTCAATGGTGCGGGCACCGCAGTAGCCCATGCCGGAGCGCAGACCGCCTACCATCTGGAAGATGGTATCCGCCAGCAGTCCCTTGTAGGGCACGCGGCCTTCCACGCCTTCGGGCACCAGCTTCTTGGCATCCTCCTGGAAGTAGCGATCCTTGGAGCCATGCTCCATCGCGCCCAGAGAACCCATGCCGCGGTACACCTTGAAGGAGCGGCCCTGATAGATTTCCGTGGCACCGGGGGCTTCCTCGGTACCGGCAAGCATGGAGCCCAGCATCACGCAGGAGCCGCCAGCCGCCAGTGCCTTGACGATATCGCCGGAATACTTGATGCCGCCGTCGGCAATGACGCGGATGCCGTACTTGTCGGCCTCCTCCGCGCAGTCGGACACAGCCGTCACCTGCGGCACGCCAATGCCCGCCACCACACGGGTGGTGCAGATGGAGCCGGGGCCAATGCCCACCTTCACGCAGTCCACACCGGCGGCAATCAGGTCATGGGTCGCGGCGGCCGTGGCCACATTGCCCGCGAAGAGCTGGATATCGGGGAACCGCTTGCGGATTTCCTCCACCTGGCGCAGCACACCCACGGAATGGCCGTGCGCGGTGTCGATGGACACCACGTCCACCTTGGCATCCACCAGGGCGGCAATGCGGTCGAACACGTCATGGGTCACGCCCACCGCCGCGCCGCAGAGCAGACGGCCCTTGGCATCCTTGGCGGAATTGGGGTACTTGTGGCTCTTTTCAATATCCTTGATGGTAATCAGGCCGCGCAGGTTGCCCTCCGCGTCCACAATGGGCAGCTTCTCGATGCGGTGACGGGCAAGAATCTGCTTGGCCTCCTCCAGCGTGGTGCCCACGGGAGCAGTGATGAGGTTCTCGCTGGTCATGACCTGGCTGATGGGCTTCGAGTAGTCCGTTTCAAAGCGCAGGTCGCGGTTGGTGAGAATGCCCACCAGCTTGCCGTCCCGGGTAATCGGCACGCCGCTGATGCGATAGCGGGCCATGAGGTTTTCCGCATCCTGAATCAGATGCTCGGGAGAAAGGAAGAAAGGATCGGTGATGACGCCATGCTCGGAGCGTTTGACCTTGTCCACCTGAGCGGCCTGCTCCTGGATGCTCATGTTCTTGTGAATGATGCCCAGACCGCCTTCGCGGGCCATGGCGATGGCCATGCGGGCGTCCGTCACGGTATCCATGGCGGCGGACATCACGGGGATATTCAGCCGGATTTTGGGGGTCAGCTGAATGGACAGATCAACATCCTTGGGCAGAACCTCGCTCCTGGCGGGAACCAGCAGCACATCGTCGAACGTCAGACCTTCGCGCACGACCTTTTGCAGCATGGGTGCATCCTCCTCCAAAACTCGTGGAAAGTAGTAGCTTGACCGGGTATTAACCGTAATTGTAACAAAGCATACTGTCAATGTCAATGGCCGCACCGACAAAATTCCGCCCGTTTCAGATAGCTTCACCATACTAAATTTCACGAAAAAATCATCGTCATCGGGCGCAAAATGTGCTATAATACCGTTAGATAGCATAGGTGCGTACGAAGGCAGACCATTTCCGTTCAACGCCCAAGCAAGCATGAAAGAGAGGGATCAGGATGAGCACCCATTCCGTCATCACCATCGGCAGACAGTATGGCTCCGGCGGCCGTGAGGTCGGTGAAAGGCTGGCCCAGCGGCTTGGTATTCCCTACTACGACAAGCAGCTGCTGGAGGAAGCCGCCAAGGACAGCGGCATTTGCAAGGAAATCTTTGAGGATCATGATGAAAAGCCCAGCCGTTCCCTGCTGTTCTCGCTGGTGTCGGGCATGCAGGTGCGCGGCGATGTCGGTGCCATGTATGTGGATATGCCGCTGAATCACAAGGTCTTTCTCGCGCAGTTTGATGCCATCCGCCGCATTGCCAGCGAGGGGCCCTGCGTCATCGTGGGCCGCTGCGCCGATTATGTGCTGCGCGACAAGCCCAACGCCATTTCCGTGTTCATCAAGGCGGATCTGGCCACGCGCATGGATCATGTGGTGCGCCTGCACGGCGTAGCACCCGACAAGGCCGAGGAAGCCATCCGCCGCGCCGACAAGCAGCGTGCCGCCTACTACAACTACTACGCCACCAGCACCTGGGGCGATGTGAACAACTACGACCTGTGCGTGGACACGGGCAAGCTGGGCGTGGACGGTACGGTGGAGCTGCTGGCGAGCTACATTGCCATGCGCGAGGCTGCCCGCTGAATTTATCATCATCGCGAGGTGAATTGCTGAATGATCAAACGTCTGGCAGCGGTGCTTGTATCCCTGCTGCTGCTTCCCCTGTCCGCGCTGTGCGACATAGCATGGCCTGATGAAACCCCTGCGCAGCAGCAGCTGCATGCCTACATCAGCCGTGTCAATGACAATCTGACCCAGCTGGGCCAGCCAAGCGTGAACCGGCTGTTCGAGTGCTACAGCAGCTTTGCCGTGCTGGGCATGGCTTCCTCGGAGGATGCGTTCATCCCGGAAGGGGTCGAAATGACCTTTACCATGGGCGAGGATGATTTGCAGGTGCTGCAATTGCGGGTCAGCCAGCTGGACAGCTTTGCCGCGCTGGCCGCCAGCTGCATTCAGGCTTCCTGCCCGGAGGTCATGACCCTGCAGGATGCACTCAGCGCGCCCACCCTGTACATGCAGCAGGCCCTCAACAGCCCTGCCGACTCCTTTGAGGACACGGTGGACAGTACCCTTGGCGGCCCCTCCCCCCGCATGTATTATGCCTACTATCCCAATGAATACAGCGACGGGGTGAACTGGCTGCAAATGACGCTGGTCTTCCCGCTGGGCGGCACAGCCAATGTCGCGCCGTCCGCGACCCTCACGCCCCCTCCTTCGGACACCAGCTACTACGATGACAACGCCGAAACCGGCTACGAGGGCTACGACTACGACGGCGGCAATCACTTGGAAATCTTCACCACCGCCACCCCCGAACCCGACTCCGCCGCCAACGAATAACCCCAAGGGAACGCGCCAGCGGAAAGGGGTCAAGGGGCGATGCCCCTTGTGGGGTGCAGGGGCAACGCCCCTGCGCAGGTCTGGGCGGCAGCCCAGCGCAACACGTTTGGCCATCAAAAAGGAAAAGATAAAACATGAGTTTCCAAGCAGGCGACGCAGTTCGTCCGCGCCGGAAACGGCAGGTTCCAAGCCCTCACAGGTACCGTCTCATCGCCCCATGAACAAACAAACGCCCCTGCCTGAATCCCATCATCAGGCAGGGGCGTCCTGCTTATCCCTTGACAATCTCCTTGCCATAGCGGCTGACAATCCTGTCCCGATCCGTCTGGGAAAGGATGATGGTCAGCTCCGTGCCTTCATCGGTGTAGCACTCATTGACCACCCGGCCCAGCGGGCGAATCTGCGCCAGCACGCCGTACTGGCTAAAGGGCAGGAAAAACGTCACCGGCGCATAGGTCTTTTGCAGCTCCCGGGCAATGCGCACGCGCAGCTCGTCCAGGCCCTCGCCCGTGGCGGCGGAAACCATCACCGCGCCGGGAATGGAGGGACTGCTCAGCCCCAAGTCAACCTTGTTGATGACCTCAATGCGCGGCTGCTCCGTGGCCCCCAGCGAGGCCAGCACCTCCTCCACCGTTTCATGCTGGTGGAGCATTTCCTTGCTCGCGCCGTCGGACACGATGACCAGCACATCCGCCAGTGCCGCTTCCTCCAGCGTGGAGCGGAACGCACTGACCAGCGCGTGCGGCAGCTTGCGGATGAAACCCACCGTATCCGTGAGCAGAAAGGGCGTATGCTCCGCCGTTTCCATGCGGCGGCTCACCGCATCCAGCGTGGCAAAGAGCTGATCCTGCACATAAACCTCCGACCCGGTGAGGGCGTTGAGCAGCGTCGATTTGCCCGCGTTGGTATACCCCACCAGCGCAACCACGGGAATCTCGTTCTTCTCGCGGTTCTTGCGGCGCAGCTCACGCTGCTTCTCCACGGCGTCCAGCCGGCGGCGAAGCTCCGTCATGCGCTCACGGATGCGGCGGCGGTTCATTTCCAGCTTGGATTCACCGGGGCCGCGGGTGCCAATGCCGCCCGCCAGCCGGGACAGCACCAGGCCCTGGCCAATCAGCCGGGTGGACTGGTATTGCAGCTGCGCCAGCTCCACCTGCAGCTTGCCCTCCGCACTGGAGGCCCGCTGGGCGAAGATGTCCAGAATCAGCGTGGTGCGGTCCACCACCTTCACATGGAGGATGTCCTCCAGATTGCGCACCTGAATACCCGTCAGCTCCTCATCCAGAATGCACACATCCGCTTCCAGGGCCTGGCACTGACGGCACAGCTCATCCGCTCGACCCCGGCCAATGAACAGCGCATTGTCCGGCTTGTCGCGCTTTTGCAGGTAGGCGGCCACGACATCCGCACCGGCGGTATTCGCCAGACGGGCCAGCTCCTGCAGGGATTCCTCGCTCTCAATGCCCATCAGGACGGCCCGCTCCCGGTGGTCGTTCTCCTGCTGGGCTGCTTCACGGCCCACCAGACGGTCGGATTCCTCTACCTGCTGCATCCATGCCGCGTCCGGCGTGCGATACCAGCGGACAGGCTCGTCCATGAGGATGCTCTGCTTCTCCCCCAGGAAGGACGCCTGCACGAAGGTCGGTTCGCCCTTCAGGCAGCCAATGGCCACCATCGCATCATAGCGGAAGGAGCGCAGCGCGGACAGGTCAACGTCGCTCAGGCGGCCATCGCCATTGGGGTGGGTATGGACGCACCGCACGCAGCTCAGCCGCTGGGCATTGCGGCGCAGGCGGTAGTCCCGCAGCTCCACGTCCCGGTCTGTGCCCACGCAGACCTCCACAATTTCACCGTCCCGGGTGATGTATACAGCAATCTCCCGGTTCATGGCGGCGGTGAAGCGAGCCAGAGCCTGCATCAGCTCCCGCGGCAGGAATACGTCCTCGTCCACCTCATACAAATACAGCTGTCCCAGCGCGGCGATCAGGGAGTCCTTCACGCCGGTGAGATTGCCATGCACTTCCTGTTTCATCATGCTACCTCGCCAGATTATTCCCGCCCATTGTACCACACAGGCGCAGGGGAAGTAAAGCAAAATCCCCGGTTGCTTTCCCCCTGCCCTCCTGATATAATAGAATGGATCGTTATCAAGAGTAAGGAGCGCACTATGCAAGGCAAGGGTAAAACCATGTACGGCGACCGCCAGGAAACCGAGCGGCGGCGCAGACGCATGATCCGCAACTGGATCATCCTGATTTTCATCATCATCGCGGTGATGACCGTGCTGCGCCTGCTGAGCAATGTGGGCAAGACCAAGGAGATTTCCGCGACAGTCATGCCCTGCTACGCCAGCCAGAGCGTCACAGTCTTTGGTGACAATGTACTGTACTATGACGGTGCGTCCATCCATTGCCTGACCAGCACGGGGGCCATCCGCTGGAGCTTCCCGGTGGGCAGCGGGGCCAGCTTTTCCGTGTCGGACACGCATCTGGTGGCATGGGTGGGCAGTCAGCTGTTCATCGTGGATCAGAACGGCCGACCAACCTACAATGAGAACATGGGCGGCGAGGTACAGTTTGCCCGTGTGGGGCAAAGCTATGCTGCCGTGGTGGTGGGCGATGATACCGCGCCTGACCTCATCATCAAGGATTTGCAGGGCGTACAGGTGGACGAGGAAGCCGATGCCTTCTCCAACCTGCTGATGCTGGACGTAGGCTTCTACGGGGACGCGGGACAGTACATGTGGACGCTGGCCATTGACGTGTACGGCACGGCAGCCAACACGGTCATGAACACCTTCCAGGTGGGCAAGATGAACACCGGCGTGGTGTCCCTCGGTGAGCCGCTGACCTACAAGGTGCTCTTTGAGAACAACAAACTGCGGGTCTTTACCACCCAGCAGATGTACACCTTCGACTACAAGGCTGTGCAGGATGTAAACAGCACCATGCTGGTCTACGGCTGGAAGCTCATCGACAGCTACATTCCCGCCCGCGGCTCTGCGGTGATGCTGCTGGCACCCACCTCGCAGACGGATGCCACGCAGGCGATTTCCGAGCTGCGCATTCTCTCCGGCACGCTGGATCGCCGTTACACCCTGCCCAGCTCCTGTGTGGGTGCAGCGGTTCAGGGGAACAATCTGTATGCTTTCTCCTCCGATTATCTGTACCGGACGGATGTGGACTCCCAGCGGTTCTACGGCTATGCACTGCCCCTGCCGGATGGAGCGCAGGCAACGGCTTTCCTGGGGCTGACCGCCGGTGGGCGTGCGCTGATTGCCAACGGGGAAACGGTGTACTCGGTATCTCTGCCTCAGTAAAAAGTTATCCACAAGGAATCCAAGAAACAACGCCCGGCTGTTCATGAGAGAACGGCTGGGCGTTTTCTTGTAGGCTGCGGAGAATGCGGGGCTGGGCTGCCGCCCAGACCTGCGCAGGGGTTTCACCCCTGCACCCCACAAGGG